>NZ_CP051651.1:3009615-3310576 GCF_012848175.1 Xanthomonas campestris pv. badrii
TCCAGATCCAGCTGCTGGCGCCGGAACGGCCCTTCGCCCAGATCGGTGGTCTTGTGGATGATCGGCAGACGCGGGCTCATGCGCAGCACGCAGCCGCGGAGCGGGCCGATAGAATAGGCGGATGCATCGACATGTTCATGAGCCCGAAATCCTAGCAGACCCGGCAGCCTCCGAAGCTGCCGATCATTGGCGACAACGCGATCTTGCGGTGCTGTGGCACCCATGCACGCAGATGCGCGAGCACCCGCACACGCTTCCGCTGGTGCCGATCGCCCGCGGCGAGGGTGCCTGGCTGATCGGCCACGATGGCCGCCGCTATCTGGACGCGGTGAGCAGCTGGTGGACCAACCTGTTCGGCCATGCCGAACCGCGTATCGGCGCAGCCATCGCGCAGCAGGCCGGTACGCTGGAACAGGTGATGCTGGCCGGCTTCACGCATGCGCCGGCAGTGCAGCTGGCCGAGCGCCTGCTGGCGATTGCACCGCGCCAGGCCGGGCGCGCGCCGCTGTCCAAGGTGTTCTATGCCGACAATGGTTCTGCCGGCGTGGAAGTGACCTTGAAGATGGCCTTCCATTACTTCCACAACCGCGGCGAGCACGGCCGCACGCGTTTCATCGCGCTGGAAAACGGCTACCACGGCGAAACCATCGGCGCGCTGTCGGTGGGCGACATTCCCTTGTACCGGCGCGTCTACGCACCGCTCCTACTGGAATCGATCTTTGCACCCTCGCCCGATGCCTACCTGGCCGAGCCCGGCCAGAGCGCAGAGGAGTACGCGCTGCAGGCCGCCGATGCCTTGCAGGCCGTGTTCGAACGCTCGCCCGGGCAGATCTGCGCGCTGATCCTGGAGCCACGCGTGCAGTGCGCCGGCGGCATGCGCATGTATCACCCGGCCTATCTGCGTCGCGCACGCGAACTGTGCGACGCGCATGGCGCGTTCCTGATTGCGGACGAGATCGCCTCCGGCTTCGGCCGCACCGGCACCTTGTTCGCCTGCGAGCAGGCCGGGGTGATGCCCGATCTGTTGTGCCTGTCCAAGGGCCTGACCGGCGGCTTCCTGCCGTTGGCGGCGGTGCTGGCCACGCAGGCGGTGTACGACGCGTTCCTGGACGATTCGCGCGAACGCGCATTCCTGCATTCGCACAGCTACACCGGCAATCCACTCGCATGCGCGGCTGCATTGGCGACCCTGCAGATCTTCGCAGACGACGACGTGATTGCGCGTAATCGACACACCGCTGCCCACATGACCACGCTCGCTGCGCAGATTGGCGAACACCCGGCGGTGGCAGACGTGCGCCAGGCGGGCATGATCGTGGCGTTCGAGCTGACCCAGGGTGGCGACAAGCGCACGCCCTTCCCTGCAGCAGCACGGATCGGGTTGAAAGCGTATCGCGCGGCGCTGGCACGCGGCGTGGTGCTGCGACCCTTGGGGGATGTGCTGTACTGGATGCCGCCGTATTGCGTGGACGAGACGCAACTCGCGTTGCTGGCGGCCACCACCCGCCACGCCATCGAGGAGGCCGTTGCATGCGCCTGACCCGCTCGCATGTGGCACTGCCGCTGCAGTGCGACCAGGACGTCACCCTGCCCGAAGCCTCCGCCAATCACCTGCTACGCGTGCTGCGGCTGCGCGAGGGCGATGCCTGCATTCTCTTCAATGGCGACGGCAGCGATTACCACGCCCGCATCAGCGTGGCCGGCAAGCGCGAGGCGCGTGCGCGGGTGGAGCGTGTCGAGCCGTTGCACAATGAATCACCGTTGCGGATCACCCTGCTGCAGGGCATCGCACGCGGCGAGAAGATGGACCTGATCCTGCAGAAGGCGACCGAGCTGGGCGTTGCGGCCATCGTGCCGGTCAATGCCGAGCGCACCGAGGTCAAGCTGGATGCGGCACGCATGGAAAAACGCGTGGCGCACTGGCGCAGCGTGGTGGTGTCCGCGTGCGAGCAATCCGGCCGCGCGCGCGTACCGACCGTCGCTGCGCCGCTCGGCTTGCAAGAGGCAGTGCAGGCCTGCGACCCGCAGGCGCTGCGGCTGACCCTGGACCCGCAGGGCGAGCATCGCCTGAGCACGCTGAGTGCGGATGGAGAACAGGGGCTGATCGTGGCGATCGGGCCTGAAGGCGGCTGGTCGCCACGCGACCGCGCCACGCTGGCCGATGCCGGTTTCACCGGCCTGCAATTGGGTCCACGCATCCTGCGCACCGAAACCGCCGGCCTGGCCGCCATCGCGGCGTTGCAGACGCGTTTCGGCGACCTGTAGGTTCGAGGGATTAACAGGACATCGCGTTCGCTGACGCGCAGTGCGGTAGCGTCGCGCCTTGTGTGACCGGACGACAGGCGAGACGAGCGACCCACGTAGGAGCGCCCCCTGGGCGCGAGGAGCCTCGCCGGTAACGCCGTCGCGCCCAGTGGCGCTGCTACGGGATGCGGCGATACGAGTGCCGATAGACCCGATACAACACGAATTGGAATGACTGCAAACGCGCGAACGCACTCGAGGTGCAGGAGCGCACCTAATAGCGAAAGGTACTATCGGTAACGCCTGTCGCGCGCCCGGCACGCTTTGCAGTGTGTCGTGCGTCAGCGCCCGTGCTGCAGAAACCAGCTGGCGGCGCCGATCACGCCAAGCTGGCCGTGCTCGACGATACGCACCGGCACCTGCGCAAGCGCCGGACGCAGCGTGCCCTTGTCGAGCAGCCGGGCGACGAAATCGCTGGCGGCAATGAAGTCGGCGATCTGCGGCAGGAATCCGCCAGCCAGGTACACGCCGCTGCGGATGCCGTATAGCAGCATCATGTCGCCGACCACGCTGCCCATGAACCCGCAGAACGCCTGCAGTGCATCGCGTGCGAGCACGTCGTGGCCCGCCAGTGCGGCGGCAGTCACATCGGCCGGGCCGGCATGCGCGGCCGGCTCGCCGCGCAGCGTGGCCAGCGCCATGTAGAGGTTCAACAGGCCTGGGCCCGACAACAGCGTTTCGGTGCCCACATGGGTGCGTGTGCGGCGCAGCTCCTGCAGCAAGGCCACCTCCAGGTCACTGGCGGCGGCAAGCGCGGCGTGCCCGGCTTCGGTCGGCAGCACGACCGCACTGGCACCATGCGGAATCCACACCGCCGCGCCCAGGCCCGTTCCCGGGCCGAGCACCAGTGCCGGACCCGGTGCACCCTGCGCCGGACCGGACAGCTGCATGACCTGGCTGCCGGTCATGTAATTAGCAGCATAAGCGACCGCTTCGAAATCGTTGACCAGATGCAGCGCCTGCATGCCGAGCTGGCGACGGATCTGTTCCGGTGCCAACACCCATGGAAGATTCGCGGTGATCACACTGCCGTCCTCCAGCGCATACCCGGCACTGGCAATCACGCCGCGGCGCACCGGCGCACATCCCAGCTCGGCAAAGAAGGCCGACATGATCTCGGCCAGGCCCGGATACTCGGCGCAGCGGTACTTGCGATAGTCGAGCACCGTGACCGGCGTACGCGCATCGTTGCTCGGGCACACCAACGCCAGGCGCACATGCGTCCCTCCCACGTCTGCGGCAACGAAGGTGTCGGGGCGCGGAAAGGCCACCGCTTCCATTGGGCTGCTTGCGCTCACGCATTCTCCTGATTAAGTGGCAGCGGGCTGGCGTCGAGTCCCGTCGTCCGACGAACGGCAGCGGGTAGACAACGTTGTCAGTAATCGCCTTGTAACGCAACCGTGGCGGCCACAATCGGCACCACATGGCGCTGCGACCATCATCCACGAAAATTCCGCATCGATCACAAAGATTCCCGCATAAACATCGCGCAGGATATGGCTTCGTCCGTTCCAGCCATCGAAGGCGCCAATCGATATGCGCCGCCGTGCGCTCCATCGCGGCCACGCATGCACGTACTTCGCCGTTCACGCCGCAAAAATGCTGCATTGCAGCGCAATCGCAGCCACATCAGAGATCTGTGACGACGTGTTGACAACGCTGTCAGCGCTACGCGAGACTCGATCCAAATCGGGGTTCTGGCAGGAGGGGCCATGGACTGTTCGGTACTGAAGAACGGCTCTTCCCTCGCCTGCCGGTTCCAGATTCGTGAGGAGTGCGTCATCGGACGTTCGACTCGCTGATGTCGCATTCGCTCCACCGCTTCACCACACGGGGGACACCTCCTCTACCACGCGAATCGACGCGACCCGCCGTACCTGCGGATGCGGCGCTCGATCACCGCGACGGTCAGGGCGTGTTGTTTTGCCGGCCACGCCGAGCGCGTGACGCCTTTCCGAAGGCGGCGCGCTCACAGCACTAACCAACGAGGTTTAGCCATGCACAGCCGCACCACGACGTTAGCACTCTGTATCACCGCCGCTCTGTACTGCTCCGGCTCTGCAATGGCTGCCGGACAAGAACAACAGGCTCCTGCCGCCACGCCGTCGGCGACCACCGAACTGGACACCATCACCGTCACCGGCTACCGCGCGTCGCTGGAAAAGAGCCAGGCGGTCAAGCGCTCGGCCAACTCCATCGTCGATGCGATCAGCGCCGAAGACATCGGCAAGTTCCCGGACATCAATGCGGCCGAATCGCTGTCGCATCTGCCGGGCATCAGCGTCGACCGCCAGTTCGGCGAAGGCGAAAAGGTCAGCATCAACGGCACCGACCCGGCGTTGAACCGCGTGCTGCTCAACGGCCAGACCATCGCCTCGGGCGACTGGGGCGGCAATCCGACCGATACCAGCGGCCGTACCTTCAACTACACCTTGCTGTCGCCGGAAATCATCGGCCTGATGGAGGTCTACAAGACCCCGGAAGCGCGCATCGATGAAGGCTCGATCGGCGGCACCGTGATCGTGCACACCCGCAAGCCGCTGGACCTGCCCAAGAACACCATCCGCGGCTCGATCGGCTACAACTACAACGACCGCTCCGAAGAAGGCAATCCGCGCGGCTCGGCGCTGTGGAGCTGGAAGAACGACGACGAAACCTTCGGCGCGTTGATCTCCGCCACGCATGACAAGCAGGACCTGGCACGCGCCGGTATCGAATACTTCGGCTATACCACCGGCGAAGGCATTCCGCCGACCGCGACCATCACCGGCGACGGCAGCGATGTGGCTACCGCACGCGTGCCCGCCGGCATCAGCAGCGCGTTCTTCCAGCAGACCCGTGAGCGCAGTGGCCTGCAGGGCGCGTTGCAGTGGAAGCCCGACGAGCAGAACGAGTTCAACCTGACCGGCCTGTACATCAAGGGCAAATACAACAACTTCAGCCAGGCGCGCTACGTGTGCCCGGCATGTAATGACGACCGCCAGAAAATCACCCAGGCAAACGTACAGAACGGCGTGGTGACCTCGGCCACCGTCGGCGATGGCGCCGCCGGTCAGCCGTATGCGCAGCTGGACGCGAATTATCGCGAGAGCACCGTCACCACCAAGAGCCTGAACCTGCGTCACGACTGGTCCGGCGAAAAGTGGGTGTTCACCACTCAAGGTGGCTACACCGAGGCAACCGGTGGCAAGGACCCCGAGTATCTGATGAAGTTCCTGATGCAGGACGGCGGGTACAACTACGCATTCGACGGCCGCAACACCTCGGTGAACTACGACAACGGCGGCGCTTCCAACTGGGCATTGCCGGGCAACCCTGCAGGTCTTGCACCGGGCCAGGAAGGCAATATCCCGGGCACCACCACCGGCATCATGCAGGCCGGCGGCATCGCTTATCAGAAGAGCAAGGACGATGAGAAGTACTTCCAGTGGGACGCTTCGCGCGATCTGGAATGGGGCCCGTTCACCAAGCTGCAGTTCGGCTACAAGTACATCAACCACAATAACGGTGTGGACGCGCGCGGTAACCGCATCAACACCACCGACCCGGTATCGCTGACGCAGTTCAATCCGGGCACCACGCCGAGCAGCCTGTACGATGGTCTGGGCGCCAGCGGCGACCTGACCACCTGGCCGACCGCCAACCTTGGTGCCGTGCGCAGCTACCTGCTGTCGCAGCCGCAGGGCGCATACCGCACCGACTTCGGCGCCTCGTTCGATGTCAAGGAAATCACCCAGAACATCTACACGCAGTTGAACTTCGAGTCGGGCCAGTGGCGCGGTAATGTCGGCGTGCGTCTGGTCGAGACCACCGACAAATCGCAGTTCTGGCAGAGCAACGACGGCGGCACCAGCTTCCAGCGCGTTGCCGAGACCAACGACTACCGCAAGGCGCTGCCGAGCTTCAACATCGCCTACGACATCACCGACGACGCCGTGCTGCGCTTCTCGGCGGCCAAGGTCATCGCACGTCCGCGCTACGCCGACCTGGCCGGTACCTTCACCATCAACAGCGGCACCGGCGATCTGACCGCCAACGGCGGCAACCCGGATCTGAAGCCGTACGAATCCACCAACTACGATCTGGCTGCCGAGTGGTACTTCGCGCCGTCCAGCATGTTGTCCGGTGAGGTGTTCTATCGCGACATCAGCTCCTACATCGTCAGCGCCACGACTCCGCAGCAGCTGAACCCGGCACCGCCGGCCATTGCTGGCCTGTACCAGGTGACCACGCCGGTGAACGTGTCCGACGCCAAGGTCAAGGGCGTGGCGGTCAACTACCAGCAGACCTTCGGCCTTGGCTTTGGCTTGCAGGCCAACTACACGTTCGCCGAGTCCGACTCCAGCTCCGGTCTGAACCTGCCGTACCTGTCGCGCGACACCTACAACGTGATCCCGTACTGGGAACACGGCGACTGGACCGTGCGTGTGAACTACAGCTACCGCTCCAAGTACTTCACCCAGATCGGCCGCCTGGAATCGCGTGACTTTGCCGATGCCTACAAGCAGCTGGATCTGAACGCGTCCTACCAGATCACCGACTACATGGGCATCACCGTCGGCGCGACCAACCTGCTGGATTCCACCTACCGGGTCTTCAGCAACACGCGCGATACCCCCACGGCGTTCTACAAGAACGGCCGCGGCTACCAGGCCCAGCTGAACTTCAAGTTCTGATGTAGCACTAGCGCGCCACCGACCCTCCACGGTGGCGCGCTTTTTTTGAGCGGTGCGTTGCATGCAGCGTACCGCTCGATGTTGTACCAGGGAGTGGTACTGGCCACGCCCCTTCGCGATCGAGGGAGCATGGCCAGGCCCGCTTTTGCCATCCACGCACGGTTGCAGCATCGCCGGCGCGTCTTGCTCAACAGGAGTGCAGTTCCCATGACGACCGATAGCCGCGTGTTTGCGGCTCCATCCCGCCGCCACGCCGGAGCTGCATCCAGAACGCGAATGCTCGCGCTCGGCCTGCTGCTCGCATTGCCTGCTGCCACGCTCAGCGCGCAATCGCCCACCGCACCGACCGCCACCACGCTCAGTCCCGAAGCCATCGACCAGCAGTGGCTCGATGCCACCGCCAAGTACGCGCCCGAACGCGAGCGCCTGGTGCGCGAGGCCGAAGCCGGCGCACGCAAGGGTCCGTTCCGCCCCGACTGGGCCGCGCTGAAGGCGTATCGATCGCCGGCGTGGTACGACAACGCCAAGTTCGGCATCTTCATCCATTGGGGCGTGTTCTCGGTGCCGGCGTTCGGCAGCGAGTGGTATTCGCGCAACATGTATCTGCAAGGTTCCAAGGAGTTCGCCCATCACGTGGCGACCTATGGCCCGCAGGCGACCAGTGGTTACAAGGATCTGATTCCCAAGTTCACCGCACCCAGGTTCGACCCCAATGGCTGGGCCAAGCTGTTCCGTGAGTCTGGCGCACGTTACGTGGTGCCGGTGGCCGAGCACCATGACGGATTTGCGCTGTACGACTCCAAGTTGTCGGACTGGACCGCGATGAAGATGGGGCCCAAGCGCGACCTGCTGGGCGAGCTGTCCACCGCCATCCGCGCACAAGGCCTGCACTTCGGCCTGTCCTCGCACCGCGCCGAGCACAACTGGTTCTTCGATGGCGGGCGCACCTTCGACTCCGACGTCAACGACCCGCGCTATGCGGCGCTGTACGGCCCGGCGCAGGTGCGGTTGCCGGGCAAGGACGACGCCGACGTGGCCAACGACTGGACGCCGGTTTCGCAGGCCTGGCTGGACGACTGGCTGGCGCGTACCACCGAGTTGATCGATACCTATCAGCCGGACCTGATCTATTTCGATTGGTGGATTGCCCACCCCACCTTCCGGCGCAGCCTGCCGACGATGCTGGCGTATTACTACAACCAGGGCGCAGCGCGTACCGACGCCGACCGCGGCGTGGTGGTGAACTACAAGCTGGGCGCGTTTCCTGAAGGCGCCGGCACGCTGGATATCGAGCGCGGCCAGCTGACCGGCATCCATCCCACGCATTGGCAGACCGATACCTCGGTGAGCAATGCATCGTGGGGTTACATCGAAAACGACACCTACAAGTCGCCCACCTTCATCATCCACATGCTGGCCGACGTGGTGGCCAAGAACGGCAACCTGATGCTCAACATCGGCCCGCGTGCCGACGGCTCGATCCCCGACACCGAGCGCGGCATCCTGCTGGCGATCGGTCGTTGGCTCAAGACCAACGGCGGCGCGATCTACGACAGCACGCCGTGGCGCGTGTATGGCGAGGGCCCGACCGAAGTGGTGGGCGGCACCTTCCAGGACGTCAAGACCAAGCCGTACACGGCAGAGGATTTCCGCTTCACCACCCGCGATGGCGCGTTGTATGCGATCGAGCTCGGCTGGCCGAGCAATGGCGAAGCGGTGATCCGTTCACTCACACCCGCCGATGGCGTGCGCGGCGTGACCTTGCTGGCCAACGGCAAGAAGATTCCGTTCGAACAACGCGCCGATGGCCTGCATCTGCGCCTTCCCGTAAAGCCGGTCGGCGAGAGCGCGTATGTGTTCCGCATCGACCTTTCTTCCCCCACTCCCTGACGGATGTTGTCTTTCATGAGTAAGCGATTGACCTGGATGTTGCTTGCGCTGGCACTGACCTGCGCCCCGGCCCTGGCCAAAAACCCCACGGCGTTGTTCTATCTGATGAACACGCAGAAATCGACCAACTCGTTCATTGCCAATGTCGACAAGATCGATGTGGTGGTGCCCACCTGGTACGGCGTGGATCAGAACGGCCTGGTCAACGGCACGCCCAATATGTACCTGTACGACATCGCCAAGCAGAAGAAGCTGCGGGTGATGCCGATCCTGTCGATGACCACCGGCCGCGACGGCTTCCACAAGCTGATGCACGATGAAGCGGCCAAGAAGCGCATGATCGAATCGCTGCTGATCCACGGCAAGCAGCACAAGTACTACGGCTTCCAGTTCGACTTCGAGAACATCGCCTGGACCGACCGCGATGCCTACACCTTGATGGTCAAGCAGACCGCCGATGCGCTGCACAAGGCCGGCTTCAAGATGTCGGTGGCGGTGGTGCCCAATGCACCGGGCCATGCCGAAGGCGGCCAGTTCTCCAAGTGGATGTGGGAATACTGGCGCGGCGCGTACGACCTGAAGGCGCTGGGCCAGGCCGCAGACCTGATCAGCATCATGACCTACGACCAGCACACCCGCTGGACCACGCCCGGCCCGGTGGACGGCATGGTGTGGATGAAGAAGCACCTGGATTACGCGATCACCCAGGTACCGAAGGAAAAGCTGTCGCTGGGCATCGCCACTTACGGCTACCGCTGGTACACCGGCAACCCGGTGAAGGAAGACGGCACCGAGGCGTCGAATATTTCCGCGACGTATATCGACGCCGACGAATCCTTCCCGCTGGCGATCGAACAGAACGCCACCGTGCAGTGGGATCCGGTGGAGCAGGAATCGTGGTTCTACTTCTACCGCGACGATATGCGCGAGTGGGTGTTCCGTCCGGATGCGCGCAGCTTCAAGGCACGCTACGACATGGCCAAGCAGTACGGTCTGGAAGGCTTCAGCTGCTGGGTGCTGGGTGCCGAAGATCCGAAAGTGTGGGACGAATTGCCGGTCGCGCAACGCTGACTCACACACCCGACTGGCGTAGCGCGTTGAAGCGTGCGCCAGTCCCTGCGTGAAGCGTGGCGGCTTTGTTACCGTGCGTTGTGCGATGCAAGAGCAGACCGCCATGTGCACCCGATGCGGCGAGGGATGCGGCATGCGCTCGAAATCATCGATCGCCACTCGTACACTGCAAAGGGGCTGCCGCCATTGTCGCCACATGTGTGAGTCGCAGCGTGGCAGCGGCCAGGCATCGCTGGCGTGTGGCACTGCACGATGCGTCTGCCCTACCCCGCTGCGTCGGTGTCTTGTCGCAGTGCCCCGCTCTCCGCCATATCGGGATGTGAATGCATGATGGTCAACACCAGCCGGACTCCACACACACCATTGTCGAGAGTGCTGTGGCTGGACACGTCGCCATCGGGCACACCCTTATCGAGTACGCCCTTATCGAGCATGTCTGCATCGCGCACGCGGTCATTGGGCATGCTGTCAGCAGGCAGGCTGCCGTCGCGCCTGCTTGCGTTGTCGCTGGTCGCGCTGATGCTGGCCGGCTGCGGCAAACGCGAAGCCGGCACTGCACCGGCGGTGGCACGTGCAGGCGCCGTAGCGGCCGCACCATCGACCGATGCACCACTCCCCCTGATTCCAGCACCGGTCCAGGCGACGCCTGCGGCCGGTCGTTTCACCATCGACACCGGCACCGTGATTTCGATCGAAGCCGGCGACGCCGATGCGCGGCGCAGTGCGGAGTATCTGGCCGGCCTGCTCAAGCGCACCCGCGGGCTGAGGTTGGAAGTGCGTGCCGAGGCCACGCCTTCGCCGGCCAGCATCCGCCTGGAACGTCACGCGCAGGCACCGGTGAGGCAGAAGGAAGGCTACAGCCTGGACGTGACTGCCAAAGGCATCCGCATCGCTGCGCGCGACGGTGCCGGGCTGTTCTATGGCGCAATCAGTGCCTGGCAGTTGATGACCCCGGATGCGCGCAAGGGCGCGGTGGCCGTGCCCGGCGTCAGTATTGTCGACTGGCCGCGCTTTGGCTGGCGCGGCCAGCATCTGGACGTGGCCCGCCACTTCCACGACGTGGACACCGTCAAGCATGTGCTCGATACGATGGCTCTGCACAAGCTCAACGTGCTGCATTGGCATCTGACCGACGACCAGGGTTGGCGCATCGAGATCAAGCGCTATCCCAAGCTCACCGAGGTCGGTGCCTGGCGCACTCCGCCGGGTGCCGGCAGACACGGCACGCCGGAGCGCTCCGGTGGTTTTTATACGCAGGAGCAAATCAGCGAAATCGTCGCGTATGCGGCGCGCCTGCACATCACCGTGCTGCCCGAGCTGGACATGCCCGGCCATGCGCAGGCAGCCGTTGCTGCCTATCCCGAAGAGGTGGGCGTGCCTGGCGTGCGCACCCAGGTGGGTGTGGACTGGGGCGTCAACCCGTATCTGTTCAACACCAGCGAGCGCAGCCTGAGCTTCATCACCAACGTGCTGGACGAAGTGCTGACCTTGTTCCCGTCCACTTATATCCACATCGGTGGCGATGAGGCGGTCAAGGATCAATGGGAAGCCTCGCCTGCGGTACGCGCGCAGATGCGCAAGCTGGGCGTCAAGGACGCGCATGCGATGCAAGGCTGGTTCAACGAACAACTGGCGCAGTATCTGACCGCGCACGGCCGGCGCATGATCGGCTGGGACGAGATTCTGGAAGGCGGCGTGCCGGCCAGTGCGTCGGTGATGTCCTGGCGTGGCGTCGAAGGTGCCGTGACTGCAGCAAGGCAAGGCCACGATGTGGTGCTCGCGCCGGGCGACTGGCTGTATCTGGACAACCTGCAGACCAGCCGCAGCGACGAACCGAACGGTCGCTTGACCGTGTTGCCGTTGTCCAAGGTCTACGCCTTCGACCCGGTACCAGCCGAGCTCAGCGCCGATCAGGCCCGGCACGTGCTGGGCGCGCAGGGTGCGTTGTGGTCCGAATACATTCCCTCGCGCTGGCATGTGGACCACGCGCTGTTCCCGCGGTTGTCTGCGGTGGCGGAAGTGACCTGGTCGCCGCCGGCGGCACGCAACTGGAACAGCTTTCTGGCACGCATGCCGGCACAGCTGCAGCGCTACAAGGCACTGGGCATCGATTACAGCGATGGCGCCTTCGCCGCCGATATCGCCCTGGAAACTGGCCCCAACCCGGTACTCGCCGGCGGCCCGGCCAAGGTGGCGCTGAGCACGCAGGCTGGGGCGGGCATGCTGCACTACACTACCGACGGCAGCGATCCCACGCCGGCATCGCCGCGCTACGAGGCGCCGTTTACGATCACCCTGCCGACCACGGTCAAGGCCACCGCATTCGCCGCCAACGGCGTGCCGCTTGCCGCCACGCGCAGCCGCACCTTCGACCGCGCCTCGCTGTTGCACGTGGACACGCAAGGCCTGCGCGATTGCGTGGCGCAGGGCGCGCTCGGCCTGCGCCTGCCGTTGTTGCCGGAAATGACCGGCGCCGACACGCCGGTCTACAACGTCGATCTGTTCCATGCCTGCCGGCTGTATCCGCAGGCACGGCTGGATGGCGTCGGTGCGATCCGCATCGAGGCCGCGCGCCTGCCCAACAACTTCGGTCTGGCGCATGAGCAATCCAAGGTAGTGCAGTACCCGGCCAGGACCCGCGGCGGCGAGCTGGAAGTGCGCCAGGGCTGCGACGGCGAACTGATCGCCAGCGTGCAGCTGCCCAGGAGCGACACCCTGGGCGAACAATTCACCCTGGAAACGCCGCTGCCCGCACGCACCGGCACCCACGATCTGTGCCTGCGCTTCACCGCGCCGATTCGCGGCCCGTTGTATGCCATCGGCGCCGTCCAACTGATTGAAACCACCGCGCAGGCGCCCCCCGCCGCCACGCGCTGACCCATCCAAGGAGACTCACCCATGCCCCTGTCGCACCGCACTGCCCCCGCACTGTCCCTGCTCACACCCGCACGTCTCGGGCTTGCCCTGACCTTTGCACTTTCGCAGGCCTGGGCGGCACCGCCGACGGCAGTGAATCTGGACAGCGGCTGGCAGGTGCGCCTGGTGCCGGGGCAGGAACAGGCCAAGACCTATCCCAAGGCCGCGAGCTGGATGCCGGCGCAGGTGCCGGGCGTGGTGCAGACCGACCTGATCGCCGCCAAGGTGGTGCCGGACCCGTTCCTGCGCGACAACGAGGGCAAGATCCAGTGGGCGGGCTTAAGCGACTGGCAGTACCAGACCCGCTTCAACGTGGATGCGGCCACACTCAAGCGCGAGCACGTGGAGCTGGTGTTCGATGGCCTGGACACGCTGGCCGAGGTCACCCTCAACGGCAAGACGCTGCTCAGCGCCGACAACATGTTCCGGCAATGGCGGGTGGACGCCAAGCCGCTGCTCAAGCGCGGCGACAATGTGCTGGAAATCACCTTCCTTTCGCCGATCAAGAAGATCCAGCCGTGGCTGGCCAAGCAGCCGTATGCGCTGCCGGGCGCCTACGATTCGGCATTCGGCGATGAGCCCGATGGCCGCCACAGCTCCACCTATGTGCGCAAGGCGCCGTATAGCTACGGCTGGGACTGGGGCCCGCGCATGGTCAATGCCGGCATCTGGAAGGATGTGCGCGTGGAAGCCTGGGATGCGCTGCGTGTGGACGGGCTGCATATCGCCCAGCAACGCGTCGACGCGGACGCTGCGCAGTTGCAGGCGCAGCTGGAACTGCAGGCCGGGCGCAGCGGGCCGGTGCAGGTGACGCTGGAGGTGCTGGGCCCGGATGGGCAGAAGGTGGGCCAATTTACCCAGGACGCGGTGGTCGACCCGGGCCAGAACCGCATCGACCTGGCCGTGCGCATCGCCAAGCCCAAGCGCTGGTTTCCGGCCGGCTATGGCGCGCAGGACCGCTACACCTTTGTCGCCAGCGTGCGCGATGCCGATGGCGACAGCCAGCAGATCAAGCGCGTCACCGGCCTGCGTTCGGTGGAACTGCGGCGCGAAAAAGACACCTGGGGCAAGAGCATGGAGATCGTGATCAACGGCATCCCGATCTTCGCCAAGGGCGCCAACCTGATTCCGCTGGATGCCTTCCCCTCGCGCGTCACCGCCGAGCGCATGCGCAGCACCTTGCAGGATGCGCGCGATGCCAACATGAACATGCTGCGCATGTGGGGCGGCGGGCATTACCAGGACGACCACTTCTACGAGGTTGCCGACGAGCTGGGCATCATGATCTGGCAGGACTTCATGTTCGGCGGCGCAGTGCCGCCGTATGACGTGGAATTCCGCGAGAACACGCGGCAGGAGGCGATCGAACAGGTCAAGCGGCTGCGCGATCACCCCAGCGTGGTGCTCTGGTGTGGCAACAACGAAGTGCAGACCGGCTGGGAAAACTGGGGCGACCGGGTCAAGTTCAAGCAATCGCTGGACCCGGAAGAACGCAGCCGCATCGAGCGCGGCATGACCACCTTGTTCGGCACCGTGTTCCGCGAAGTGGTGGCCACCTACGACAGCGACGTGCCGTACTGGGCCACCTCGCCGGGCACCAATTTCGATGGCGCCGCCGACCAGGCCAATGACGGCGACATGCACTACTGGAAGGTGTGGGGCGGCCCGGCCCTGCCGGTCACCGAATACCTCAACGTCACCCCGCGCTTCATGTCCGAATACGGCCTGCAGTCGTTCCCGGACATGCGCACCGTGCGCGTGTTCGCCGACGCGGCCGACATGGACCCGGAATCGCCGGTGATGCGCGCGCACCAGAAGTTCGACAAGGGCAATGGCAACAAGCGGCTGATGCTGTACATCCGCCGCGAATTCGGCGAGCCCAAGGATTTCGAGAGCTTCGTCTACCTGAGCCAGTTGATGCAGGCCGAAGGCATCAACCTGGCCGCCTCGCACCTGCGCGCCTCGCGTCCGCAGTCGATGGGCTCGCTGTACTGGCAGCTCAACGATGTGTGGCCGGGCGCGTCGTGGTCCAGCGTGGATTACTACGGCCGCTGGAAGGCGCTGCAGTATCACGCGCGCCGCTTCTATGCACCGGAAATGATCGCCGCGCTGCGCAACGACAAGGGCCAGACCGAGGTCTCGCTGGTCTCCGATCGCACCACCGCCTTGAATGCACGCTGGCGCATGCAGGTGATGGGCATGGACGGCAAGGTGCTGAGCAAGCGTGAGCAGAAGGCCACGGTCAAGCCGCTCAGCAGCCTGCAGGTGGGCAACTTCAGCGATGCGCAATTGCTGGGCAAGGCCGACCCCAAGCGCAGCTATGCGGTGTTCGAGTTGCTGGAGGGCGACACGCGGCTGTCGCGTGAAGTGGTGTTCTTCGCACCGGCCAAGCAGCTCGCGTTGCCAACCGCAACGATCGACAGCCAGTGGCGCGCCGATGGCGATGGCTATGCGCTGACCCTGACCAGCAATACGCTGGCGCGCGAGGTGTGGCTGTCGTTCGGCGACCTGGAGGTGACCGTGGCCGATAACTCCTTCGACCTGCTGCCGGGCGAACCGCTGACGCTGCACGTGTCCAGCAAGCTGCCGATGGCGCAGGTGCAGTCTGCGCTGCAGGTGCGCGATTTGGGAGCGACGCTGGCAGGCGCTCCGCCGGAGCCGGAGGCAGCGGCGGCGAAATGAGCGGCAGAAAGGCCCTCATCCGCCCTTCGGGCACCTTCTCCCGCCAGGCGGGAGAAGGACGTGATATCCGGCCATGCCTGCCCTCTCCCGCATGCCTACCCTCTCCCGCATGCCTGGCCTCTCCCGCATGCGAGCCATTTGCCACATGCGTGCCCTTGTTCTCGTTCGCACGGCTTCGTCCCGCATTGGGTGTCCTTCTCCCGCTGGCGGGAGAAGGTGCCCCGCAGGGGCGGATGAGGGCCCGCCGCAGGACCAGCAACACTCATTACACCAATGGCGCGCAGGACACCGCCGCACAGCAACCCAACCTCGCCGCAGCCGCTGCGGCAACACCAGAACAACACCTGGCGGATCTTTCCGCTGCGCAGGAGTGAATCGATGTCATCCGTGTTTGTCTCGCGTCTTGCCCTGGCACTGGGCCTGAGCCTTGGCCTGCCCTGTATCGCCCTCGCCGCGGCCGCCGACCGCAGCGGCACGCCCGAACAGCGCGCCGCCGCGCTGGTGGCGCAGATGAGCCGCGAGGAAAAGCTCGCCCAGGCGATGAACGATGCGCCGGCGATTCCGCGCCTGGGCATTCCCGCCTACGAATGGTGGAGCGAAGGCCTGCACGGCATCGCGCGCAATGGCTACGCCACGGTGTTTCCGCAGGCCATTGGCCTGGCGGCAAGCTGGAACCCCACACTGATGCAGCAGGTGGGCACCGTCGTCTCCACCGAGGCGCGTGCCAAGTTCAACCAGGCCGGCGCTCCCGGCAAGGACCACCCTCGTTACGCCGGGCTGACCATCTGGTCGCCCAACATCAACATCTTCCGCGACCCGCGCTGGGGCCGCGGCATGGAAACCTACGGCGAAGACCCGTTTCTCACCGGGCAGCTCGCAGTGGGTTTCATTCGCGGCCTGCAGGGCGAGGACCTGAGCCACCCACGCACGATCGCCACGCCCAAGCACATCGCCGTGCACAGCGGCCCGGAGCCGGGCCGGCATGGTTTCGACGTGGATGTGTCGCCACGCGACGTGGAAGCGACCTATACGCCCGCGTTCCGCGCTGCGCTGGTCGAGGGACAGGCCGGCTCGGTGATGTGCGCCTACAACTCGCTGCACGGCACCCCGGCGTGCGCGGCCGACTGGCTGCTCAATGGCCGCGTGCGTGGCGATTGGGGCTTCAAGGGCTTTGTGGTGTCCGACTGCGATGCGGTGGACGATATGACCCAGTTCCACTATTTCCGCCCCGACAATGCCGGCTCGTCGGCCGCCGCACTCAAGGCCGGTCACGATCTCAATTGCGGGCATGCCTATCGCGACCTCGGCACGGCGATCGAACGCGGCGAAGTGGACGAAGCCCTGCTCGATCAATCGCTGGTGCGGCTGTTCGCCGCCCGCTACCGCCTGGGCGAACTGGAAGCCCCACGCAAGGACCCGTACGCGCGGCTGGGCGCCAAGGACATCGACACCCGCGCCAACCGTGCATTGGCCCTGCAGGCTGCCGCAGAATCGATCGTGCTGCTGAAGAACGCCGATGCCACGCTGCCGCTGAAGGCCGGTACGCGGCTGGCGGTACTCGGCCCCAACGCCGATGCATTGGCCGCGCTGGAGGCCAACTACCAGGGCACCTCCGCGCAGCCTGTGACCCCGCTGCTGGGCCTGCGCACGCGTTTCGGCGCGCAGCAGGTGCGCTACGCACAGGGCGCGCCGCTAGCCGCCGGCGTGCCGGGCATGATTCCGGAGACCGCCCTGCGCAGCGACGGCAAGCCGGGACTGCGTGGCGAATATTTCGACAACGTGGACATGACCGGCGCGGCGCGCGTGGTGCGGCAAGACCGCGTGGTGAGCTTCAACTGGGACCAAGTCGCCCCGGCAAAGGGCGTGCCGGCCGATCGCTACGCAGTGCGCTGGAGTGGCGAACTGCTGCCGCCAGGCCCCGGCGACTACACGTTGGCAGTGCGCGTGGCGCGCTGCTTCGACTGCACCGGACACGACCCGGTGCGGCTGTACATCGACGACAAGCTGGTGGTTGCCGGCAACGCCGAAGACAAGCACGTGCCGGCCGGCATGCACAACGCCGATGGCCGCAACGTGGAAACCGTGCTGCACTTCGACGATACGCGCCCGCGCAAGATCCGCCTGGAGATGGAACACCGCGGCCAGGACCAGGGGGTGCGCCTGGAATGGCTGGCACCGGCCGCCGCGCAACTGGCCGAGGCCGAGCAGGCAGTGGCGCAGGCCGATGCGGTGGTGGCCTTCGTCGGGCTGTCGCCGGATGTGGAAGGCGAAGAGTTGCGGATTGATGTGCCCGGCTTCGACGGCGGCGACCGCAACGACATCGCCCTGCCCGCCCCGCAGCAAGCGCTGCTCGAACGGGCAAAGGCCTCCGGCAAACCGCTGGTGGTGGTGTTGATGAGCGGCAGCGCGGTGGCGATGAACTGGGCCAAGCAGCACGCCGATGCGATCGTGGCGGCGTGGTACCCGGGCCAGTCCGGCGGCACCGCCATCGCGCGTGCGCTGGCTGGCGATGACAACCCCGGCGGGCGCCTGCCAGTGACGTTCTACCGCTCCACCAAGGACCTGCCGCCGTACGTCAGCTACGACATGAAGGGCCGCACCTATCGTTACTTCAAGGGCGAGCCGCTGTTTCCGTTCGGCTATGGCCTCAGTTACACCAGTTTTGCCTACGACGCGCCGCAGTTGTCCAGCACCACGCTGCGGGCCGGCACCACGCTGCAGGTGACCACCACCGTGCGCAATACCGGCACGCGTGCCGGCGATGAGGTGGCGCAGGTGTATCTGCAATACCCGGACCGCCCGCAGTCGCCGTTGCGCAGCCTGGTCGGATTCCGGCGCGTGCATCTCAAACCGGGCCAAGCGCGTGAGCTGACCTTCCAGCTGGATGCACGCGCCTTGAGCGATGTGGACCGCAGCGGCCAGCGCGCGGTGGAAGCCGGCGACTACACGTTGTTCGTTGGCGGCGGGCAGCCCGGCACTGGCGCGCCCGGCGCCGCAGCGGCGTTGACGATCCAGGGGCGTTCGCCGCTACCGAAATGATCGACGCGGCCACCACCGCCAGCAGACATCGGCAGCGATGCGCACCGCTCGACCAAGCCCAGTGAGGCAGCGGCCGACTCCGAACGCCTGGCAGGCGAGCGCGCATCGACCTCGCCGGGGTGGATCGCCTGTGCCATGCGCGCGCATGTCCAGCTGTGCATGGTCGGCATATGCAACCTGCCGAAGCAGGAGCGAGACCGCACCGGATTGTGCGGGCGCACTATGCATCTGCGTTGCACACGTTGTATGGTCATCCGGAATTGGTCATGCATAGGTCTCATCGCCACCGTTGCGCTCCCGCGGCGTCCGGCGCCGATCTTCACGCGTGCGATTGCCAAGTAAACCCACGGAGTCTTGAGGTCATGCACACCCGTCGCGACATCCTTCAACTGCTCGGTGCCGGCGCGGGCGCCAGCATGCTCGCCAGCGCCCTGCCCGCCTTTGCGGCGGCATCCACCCCTGGCACCCGCGGCGTCGGTGGCTTCGTCAGCAAGCGTCCGCCCAGGGCGCAGCGCCGCTTTGTCAGCAAGGCGGTCGAGCAGCAGATCGCGCAGATCAGCGCGCGCATCGCCGACCCCGAACTGGCCTGGCTGTTCGAGAACTGCTATCCCAACACGCTGGACACCACGGTGGAGACCGGCACCCGCAACGGCAAGCCGGACACCTTCGTCATCACCGGCGACATCCATGCGATGTGGCTGCGCGATTCCTCCGCCCAGGTGCACCCCTACGTGCCGCTGGCCAAGCGTGACCCCGCCTTGCGGCGCATGTTCCATGGCCTGATCCAGCGCCAGGCCGCCTGCATCAGACTCGATCCGTACGCCAACGCGTTCCTGCCCGATGGCCAGACCCAGCGCCTGAAGTGGTCGCTCAACGACATCACCGAAATGAAACCCGGCGTGGGCGAGCGCAAGTGGGAAATCGACTCGCTGTGCTATCCGATCCGCATCGCGCACGAATACTGGCGCGCCACCGGCGATACCGCACCGTTCGACGATGACTGGCGCGAGGCGATGCACGTGGTGGTACGCACCTTCCGCGAGCAGCAGCGCAAGGACAACCGCGGCCCGTACGTGTTCCAGCGCCCCTCGCCGCTGGCCACCGAAACCCTGGTGCTGGAAGGCTACGGCCAGCCGACCAAACCCAACGGCATGATCCATTCGATGTTCCGCCCGTCCGACGATGCCTGCGTCTTCCCGCTGTTCGTGCCGGCCAACCTGTTTGCGGTGGCCTCGCTGCGGCAGCTGGCCACGATGACCACCGCCTTGCATCGCGACGCAGGGTTTGCCGCCGAATGCACCGCACTGGCCGATGAAGTGGAAACCGCCACGCGCCAGTTCGGCCAGCAACGCGACAGCGATGGCCAAGCGTATTGGGCGTTCGAAGTGGATGGCTTCGGCAACCAGTTGTTTATCGACGACGCCAACGCGCCGGGCCTGCTCAGCCTGGCCTACCTGGGCTGCTGCGACCGCGCCGACCCGGTGTTCCTGCGCACCCGCCAGCTGGCGTGGAGCGAGCGCAACCCGTATTTCTCGCGCGGCACCGCTGCCGAGGGCGTGGGCAGCCCGCACAGCGGCATAGGCACCATCTGGCCGATGTCGATCATTCAGTACGCGCTGGTCAGCGACGACGACGCGCAACTGCGCCAATGCCTGCAGTGGCTCAAGACCACCCACGCCGGCACCGGCTTCATGCACGAGGCCTTCCACAAGGACAACCCGAGCACCTTTACCCGTGACTGGTTTGCCTGGGCCAACACCTTGTTCGGCGAATTGATCATCGACCTGTCCCAACGCAAACCCCAACTGCTGCGTAGTAGCTGATTGTCCGAAACGCCGGATCCTCTCTTTCCCGGCGGAACGACACAGCACTTGATCTTCCCTTCTCCCGCCGGGAGAAGGTGCCCGAAGGGCGGATATGGGTGCCCCGGCATCGGCCCGCAAACTCCGAGACCAGACACATGGCAACACGACGCGGTTTTCTCCAAGGCGCCATCGCCGCAGCATTGTTTAGCAGCGTGGGCCTGCCCTGCCTGGCGCGTGCGCGCGCTGGCAATTACGCGCTACCGGCCGATGCGCGCACGCGCGCCGATCTCACCCGGCATGTGGATGTCTTCATCGGTACCGGCGGTCATGGCCACACGTTCCCCGGCGCGACGTTGCCGTTCGGCATGGTGCAACTGAGCCCGGACACCTACAACGCGGTGTGGGATTCGTGCTCGGGCTATCACGAGTCCGATGGTTCGATCATGGGTTTCTCGCACACCCATCTGTCCGGCACCGGGATCGGCGACATGTTGGATTTCCTGCTGGTGCCGGCCACCGGCGAGGTCAAACTGGTGCCCGGCCCGCTCGACAACCCGGATGCCGGCTACCGCTCGCGTTACGACCATAGCGATGAAGCCGCCTCGCCCGGCTATTACCGCGTGCGTCTGAAGGACAGCGGCGTGCATGCCGAGCTCACCGCCACCGCGCGCGCCGGCCTGCACCGCTACCACTTCCCCAAGGGCAAGCCGGCGCATGTGCTGCTGGACCTGTGCCACGGCATGCAGGACAAGCCCGGCATCGCAACCCGCGTCAGCGATGCACAGCTGCGCGTGGTCGACACGCAAACACTGACTGGCGGCCGTCGTGTCTATCAATGGGCCAAGGGGCGCTACATCTACTTCGCCATGCGCCTGTCGCGGCCATTCGCCAGCGTGCAGCTGTACGACGAAGATCAAGCGCTGCCCGCCGGCACGCACAGCCGCGACGGCACCCACCTCAAGGCCGCGCTGCACTTCCCCGATGCCTCCCAGGCGCCATTGCTGATCAAGGTCGGCATCTCCGCGGTCAGCGCCGACAACGCGCTGGCCAACCTGGACGCCGAACTGCCGGACTTCGACTTCACGCGCGTGCATGCACAGGCGGTGGCCGCCTGGGAAAAGGAACTGGCCCGCGTCCGCATCGACACCGACGACGAAGCACAACGGCGCATCTTCTACACCGGGCTGTATCACAGCCTGCTGGCGCCAACGTTGTTCAGCGACGTGGACAACCGCTACCGCGGCATGGACCTGCAGATCCACACCGCGCCGAAGGGCTACCACAACTACAGCACCTACTCGCTGTGGGACACCTACCGCGCCGCGCATCCGCTGCTCACCCTGGTGCAGCCCGAGCGCGTGCCTGATCTGGTGCAATGCCTGGTACGCGGGGCCAACGAATGCCCGGACGGCGTAGGCATCTGGCCGCTGCAAGGCGTGGAAACCGGCTGCATGATCGGCTACCACTCCGCGGTGGTGCTGGCCGAAGCGCACGCCAAGGGCTTTACCGGCATCGACTACAAGGCCGCGTGGCCGGCGTACCGCAAACGCGCCATGGACGACACCACCCATGGCCTGGGGTATTACCGCACGCTCGGCTACATCCCCGCCGACAAGGTGGACGAAGCGGTCAGCCGCACCCTCGAATACGCCTACGACGACTGGGCCTGCGCGCACCTAGCACAGGCCGCCGGTGCCACTGAGGATGCACGCGCATTGCGCGCACGCTCGCGCAACTACCGCAACGTGTTCAACCGCGACAGTGGCTTCGTGCAGGCGCGGCTTGCCGATGGCAGCTGGGCCACACCGTTCGACCCGCGCGGCATGGGGCATATGGCCAAGTGGCGCGATTTCACCGAATCCAATGCCTGGCAGGCCACCTTCCTCAATCAGCACGACCTGTACGGCTACATGGACTTGTACGGCGGCCGCGAGGGTTTCGTCGCCAAACTGGACGAGCTGTTTTCCACCAGCTCCGACCTGCCGGCCGATGCGCCGCCGGATATCGACGGCCTGGTCGGCCAGTACGCGCACGGCAACGAGCCCAGCCATCACGTGGCGTATCTGTTCGCCTACGCAGGCCAACCGTATAAAACCCAGGCGATGGTGCGCCGCTTGCTGCGCGAGCAATACCACGACGCGCGCAACGGGCTGTCCGGCAATGAAGACTGCGGGCAGATGAGCGCGTGGTTCGTGCTCAGCGCGCTGGGCCTGTATGCGGTGGACCCGGTCAGCGGCAACTACGTGCTCGGCAGCCCGTTGTTCAAACGCGCCACGCTGGACGTGGGCAACGGCCGCAGCCTGCGCATCGTGGCCAAGGACAACAGCGCGCAGAACGTCTATGTGCAAGCGCTGACCTTCAACGGCAAATCGCTTACCCGCGCCTGGCTGCGTCACACCGAGCTGGCTGCCGGCGGCACGCTGGAATTTGCGATGGGCCCCAAGCCGAACCCGGCCTTCGGCGCAGACAAGAAGGATCTGCCACCGTCGTTCGCGTAACGCAAGTGCACCGCTGCCGAACGCACCCGCAAGCGGTATTGCTCTTCCTTCTCCGCAAGCGGCATTGCTCTTCCTTCTCCCGCAAGCGGGTATTGCTCATCCTTCTCCCGCAAGCGGGAATTGCTCTTTCCTTCTCCCGCAAGCGGGAATTGCTCTTCCTTCTCCCGCAAGCGGGAGAAGGTGCCCGCAGGGCGGATGAGGGCAGAACGCAAACACCAGCGCCCCCATCCACCCGCACCACCGGCCCCACCTACATCGAGACCTCCATGCTGCGTACCACTCTTGCTCCCCTGGTCCTGGCCCTGGCGCTCGCGCTGCCCGCCGCCGCTGCTACGCCCGAGTCCTGGCCCGCCTTCGCCACCCAGGGCACGCAGTTCGTGCGCGATGGCAAGCCGTACCAGATCCTGTCCGGGGCCATCCATTTCCAGCGCATTCCGCGCGCTTACTGGAAGGATCGCCTGCAGAAAGCACGCGCACTCGGCTTGAACACGGTGGAAACCTACGTGTTCTGGAATCTGGTCGAACCGCAGCAAGGCCAGTTCGATTTCTCCGCCAACAACGACGTCGCCGCCTTCGTCAGGGAAGCCGCCGCACAAGGCCTCAACGTCATCCTGCGCCCGGGCCCCTACGCCTGCGCCGAATGGGAAGCCGGCGGGTATCCGGCCTGGCTGTTCGGCAAGGACAACATCCGCGTGCGCAGCCGCGACCCGCGCTTTCTGGCCGCCAGCCAGGCCTATCTGGACGCGGTGGCAAAACAGGTGCAACCGCTGCTCAACCACAATGGCGGCCCGATCATCGCAGTGCAGGTGGAGAACGAATACGGCTCCTACGATGACGACCACGCCTACATGGCCGACAACCGCGCCATGTTCGTCAAGGCCGGCTTCGACAAGGCCTTGCTGTTCACCTCGGACGGTGCGGACATGCTCGTCAATGGCACCCTGCCCGACACCCTGGCAGTGGTGAATTTCGCGCCAGGCGAGGCGAAGAGCGCGTTCGACAAACTGATCAAGTTCCGCCCCGAGCAACCGCGCATGGTCGGCGAATACTGGGCCGGCTGGTTCGATCATTGGGGCACGCCGCACGCCAGCACCGATGCCAAGCAACAGACCGAAGAACTGGAGTGGATCCTGCGCCAGGGACATTCGGCCAACCTCTACATGTTCATCGGCGGCACCAGTTTCGGCTTCATGAATGGTGCCAACTTCCAGGGCAATCCCAGCGACCATTACGCGCCGCAGACCACCAGCTACGACTACGACGCCATCCTCGACGAAGCCGGCCGCCCCACGCCCAAGTTCGCACTGATGCGCGATGCCATCGCCCGCGTCACCGGCGTGCAACCGCCCGCGCTGCCGGCACCGATTGCGATGGCCGCACTGCCGGACACCCAACTGCGCGAATCGGCATCGCTATGGGACAACCTGCCCGCGCCGATCGCCATCGACACCCCGCAGCCGATGGAACACTTCGGCCAGGACTACGGCTACATCCTCTACCGCACCACCATCACCGGCCCGCGCAAGGGGGCGCTGTATCTGGGCGAGGTGCGCGACGTAGCACGCGTCTATGTCGATCAAACGCCGGTCGGCAGCGTCGAACGCCGGCTGCAGCAGGTCTCCACCGAGGTGGACATTCCGGCTGGCCAGCACACGCTGGATGTCCTGGTCGAAAACAGCGGCCGCATCAACTACGGCCCGCGCATGGCCGACGGCCGTGCCGGCCTGGTCGACCCGGTACTGCTGGACAACCAACAACTCACCGGCTGGCAGGCCTTCCCGCTGCCGATGCGCTCACCCGACAGCCTGCGCGGCTGGACCCGCAAGCCGGTGCAAGGCCCCGCCTTCCACCGCGGCAACCTGCGCATCGGCACCCCCACCGACACCTATCTGGACATGCGCGCCTTCGGCAAGGGCATCGCCTGGGTCAATGGCGTCAACCTGGGCCGCCACTGGTCCATCGGGCCGCAGACCGCGCTGTATTTCCCAGCGCCGTTCCAGCGCAAGGGCGACAACACCGTGGTGGTGTTCGACCTGGACAACACCGCCAAGCCGAGCGTGCGCGGCCTGCAGCAGCAGGTGTGGATCACGCCGACGAAATAACATCGGCCAGGAAACCACCGCGCTCATCGTCAGGCGGGCATGGCGTTCGCTACGAATCGGTACCTACCGCTCCTACGCTGCGGCTATGAGCGCCCGCCCGCATACACTGAAGACTGCTCGCCACGTTTTGTCAGCCCCCCCCGGCCGTGGCGCCAGGTGCATCCCACTGGCAACGACGCCACGGCTGCTGATCGCTCAAGAGCTGAATGACGCCGTTGCCGCTGCCTCAGCCTCTTCACGAATGCGCGCGGCCTGCATTTCGGTGGCCAGCAACGTACCGCGTACGTCGGTAGTGTGCCGCCTGGCCTGCTTCATGCAGAAATGCGCAAAGCCCGCACTTCCTGGCTGCGGCGTGATCGCGTTTGCGGTCAACGCACCGATCAGGCGCTGTTGCAACCCCTGCATCCTATTTTCTGCTCGGCGGATTTCTCTAATGTCCGCGCTTGCCAGTTCCTTGTTTGCCATGTCCAGTTCTTCCAACATCAGGCTGACGGATCGCAACTGAAATTCTTCGCGCTCACGCGCTTCATGCAGTTGCGTGGACAGGCGTTCCTGCGCCTGCCTAGCCGTGGTGGCTATGGTTTGCGTGTGGTGGATTGCACCACCTGCAGCATCCACCGCCGGCAGTTCCACCCGCAACCGTAGCTTTGCTTCTAGATATTTCTTTTGTAACTCAAGGCAGGATTGCATGTACGCAATCTGCGGCTTGACCGAGCCTGGCGTTTGCAGCCACTGACCCAACGCTGTTTCGGTCAACGTATCGGTATGTTTTGCATAGCTTCGCGCTGCTTTTTCGCCAGCCACGCGAGGTTTGCCGGTGAGCACTGCTCGCCCGTAGGTCGCCCCTGCAAAAAACGCTGCCTTGGCTCGCTTCGCAAGCGAGGACGGGTGAGCCGCCTGACCCGTTGCTGGGCTCTGATCGGTAGAGCGAGGCACTGCCCGATAGCGTTTGTTCATATCGCTGGCGCAGGCCTGCAAGAGCTCTTCCCGTGCTTTTTCCTGACCGTCGATACAGGCGTACAGGGCGCTGCGCAATTCAAATCCATGCTGCGAAACGGCAGCAGTTGCGTCCATCACCGACGACGCGTCGTCGGCTGCAGGCGATATCCGGCTCTTCGCTACCGACTGGGCAGTCACTGCGTGCCCGGCTGAGTCGGGCATGACGTGGTCAGACACCTGCGGGTCGCCAGCATCGGTGGTTACGACGGTATCCGAGGCTTCTTCCCGGGTACGGTCACTGACGGGCGGTGCGCCATACGGGTCCTCTCCACCCGCTACAGCAGCGAGGCCCGCCTCGGTCGCGGGCAGCAGGTCGGCCACGGCAAGCGATGCCCGATCCACGCCGGGAAGGTCTGCAGTCTCGTACTTGCGATAGCGTTTTTGCTTGCCATGCGCCAGCAGGAACTGGTGTCCACCAACCCCCATTGTCACCGCACCCAGCAGACCGGCACCGACCACCAAACCCGTGCCCACGGGCCCGGCCACGGTGGCTGCACCAAGCAAGACTGCGGTACTGACTCCGGCTTTGGTCAAGGTGCTGGCCGTGTAGGTGACGCCGCCAACGACAAAGCCCTTGTTCCAGTTGTTGAAGCTGCCGGCGAATCCGCTGCGCTGGGCCAGCTTGATGCTCAAGAAGTGCTGGTAGCGTTGCGCGCCTGGGCTGAGCTCGCCCGGTTCCAGGTGTTGCAGGAAGTCTTCCACACGCGCCACATCGGCAACCACGCGTTTTTTTTCCTTGCGTGACTGGTGCAGGAACGTACCGCCCAGTGCGGTGGCAGCGACGCTTGCCAGCGGAGCCAACACGAATGTGCCGGCAATACCGGCCGCCGACGCGGCGCCTGCGGCGGCGGTGCTGTGGCCGATCAAGCCAGCAGCATTTGCGTTCTTGGCCCCGAGTGCCAGCCCGCCCTGGATGCCGAGCTCTGTCGTGGCCTTGGTAAAGATCACGCCTGCAGACGCCATTGAGGTCATCGCGATGGCGCCATCACGTGCGTTGCGCTGCTGTTGGTAAGCGACGGTATCGATCGCTTCGCTCAAGGCATGGATCTGAGCGCCTGCAACTGCACCCAATGGGCCGCTCCCAAACGCAGGTCGCAGCAACGCCCTCTCCGACTCCAGTTGACGTTTGCGTTGCCGCAGCGCACCGCGTTGTTCAGTCACTTCGCGGGTTTCCTTGTAAGCGGCATAGATCGCAAGGCCAGAGAGCGGCAGCATGGCACCACTGATGCCCAAGCTCATTGCCAGATCGGCAACGCCTCCGGGCGCCCCCTCTTCAGCCAGGGTGTGCATGATGCTCTCGTGCGCTTCAGGCTCGATCGGATGCGCATCCATAGGGTGCTCCGCGCCGTTACCAGGCTGAGTCTGATGGTCTGCCGGCAGTGCCGTGTGATCGCCCGGCGTGTGCTCGTGGGAATGCGCAGGTTGGTCGGCTTCCGGAGAATGTTCCGGTTCGCCCGAGTTGGGCAATTCAGCGATCAGTTCCGCCGTATTGTCTGCAGTGCCATGCAGTGGATCGGCAAGATACTTGGCCACCACGAATGCATCGTACACTGCCTCTGCTTCCTGAATTTCGGCCATGACGTCTCCGCCGGTGTGCCTCCCGGACGCGTGCACGGAAGAGGAATTTTTCCTATGCAAACGTTGTCTTAACGATCCCAGCCCCATGGGCCAGCCATTGGGAGCGGGGAGATCTTCAACTGAAACAGGTGCCTCTGGAGCGGGCGAAAAAGACGAACCAACATGACGGCTGATGTGTGGCTGGATGCGCATAGCTTCAGACTCCTCATACGTGACGCGGGGAGGCTACGCCTCCTGCCCACAGGGACCAGCTGATCGACGAATTCAATTTCCCGTGAACGAATCGCAGAGTAAGGCGCATTCGGATCTGGCTGAGCTGTTGAGGAGTTCGCCTGAGAAGCATCGTCTGTTCGTTGCTTTAATCACGCATTTTTAGTGCGCGCATTACCACAATTGCACATCACTTCGCATTGCCTCACACGACCTCGTATCAAGGTTCCGCGTGCACTGCATGCCTGGGTAGAAGGTTGCGCAAGAGTCCGCCCGATGGTCCGGTCGAGATTGCAGCTATGTCGTCATGCCTGGCCTGACAACTGCTTACGATTCACCAGCCACTCATTCCAACGATTACGGCACGTTTCTGTCACCATGAAGATCTCGGACACTCACCCGGCTGTACCACATGGCATGCAAGCGGATGGCGATCAATCCGAGACATCAACGCATCCAGCATCCGAACACCATGAGCCAGCCGCCCCTGGCCAGGATCACCCGCTCAGGCCGCTGAAAAAAAGAAGGGTAAGCGGAAGCAAAGATTCCTCTATCCCAAAGTTGAGTCTGAACGTAGATCACAGACCTCCTAGAGTCATAGTGCCACGTTCGCTTTCACGCTCGCTGTCCATGGACAGCAGCACACCGACAACGCCAGGCTCCAATTCCAGCCGCACATCGACGCCGTACGCCCATTTGCCGCTACTGGGATCGCTACTCGACCCGCCTACACCTGGCTCTGCCGCCCTGTCACCGTCTCCTTCGAGTGCCTCCGGCATCCTGCGAAACGAGAGAATACAGGCACGTGACAGGCGTTATCGTCAACAGAGTGTTTCGCTCAGTCCGCGCACAATAAGGGACCTCACCACCAATTCTCGGCGTTCAGAACTGATCAGGCGATTGTCATCGTTGAAGCCTGGCGCGCCGGAAATCGAGAACGGCTTTCTCCCTCTACGGCTTGAGTCAACGCACGCCGGCAATGACCAAAGCCTCAAGAACATGCAGCCGATCGGCAAAGGCGCTTCCGGGAGAGCCTATGCTGTCCGTCTGGCCGAGGATTTCTGGCGATCCGGGGAAAATTGTGGGCGGGACTTTGTCTTCAAGGCAATGTTGAACCCAGATCCCCAAGATCCGATCCCGACCACTCTGTATGACAAGGGCTTCCAGGAAAATGCGTCCGATCCAAAAACTTCCCTCTCGTTGCACAAAGCCAACATATACAGGGAATATCACATGACCGTGTCACTGGATGAGGGGACTCGCGTCATGCGTGCCTACGGTCTGGCGCAGATCGACAACGTATTGGGCGTATTGCTGGAAAAAATCCACGGCACCACTGTCGGCAAGCTGGTCGAGCTCGCGCGCCCGGCATTGCAGCAGCGGACGATCACTGCGCCGGAGTACCTTGACATGACAAAGCAGCTGATGAGAGATGTCTTGATTGCCTTGTCCCGCTGTGAAGAAATAGGAATCGTGCACCAGGACGTTTCACACAACAACGTCATGTACGACCGGTCCAATAAAATGTTCCGGCTAATCGATATGGGGCTGGGTGGAGAAGAGGGTGAGTCCGCCAGCATAGGCACACCCGGCTATATCGAGATGAATTTGCAAGCAAGTCATCGACGGGACGTTTACAGCGCTGCCCAACTCCTAGTGCATTTCATCAAACGCCCGGATTACCACATGGGCTATTTGGGCATTTCCCTGGCAAAGTCAAAGGAAGACTTTCCATTGATGGATGAGCTGCAACATCTGCCCTCTGAACGCAAGCAAGAGATCGTCGCTTTTTTTAACCGCATGATTGGCCAAGATCGTGCCACGGCAGAGGATTTGCTGGCGGACCCATTCATCAAGGATGCCGCGCTGCGGCTCCAGGAAGGTGTCCATGCAACCTTTGAAAAATTGACTCGATAACTTGCTCCTGAAAATCCGTTGAAACCCAATCGTCGGCAGCGAACGACGCACTGAGCGCAAGAACTCCACTTTATCGCGCCGACCCAGTCACGCAGTGCGCGGGTTGCCGCATGCCTCGGCGCCAATCGCAGTGGGCCAAGCCCTGGGAGCACACCAAGGCCAACCCGCGGGCGAAAGTGGAACATCCGTTTCAGGTGATCGATCGCCGGGTTGGTGACGTCAAGGTCCGCTATCGATAGCTTCTCTGAAAGCTAACACGTGAGCAGCGTGTCAGTGGGTCATTACAATCGTGGCCTGGTGAAGAGCACCACGCAGGTACTGACACTGTTTGCGCTCCCCAATCCATGGATGGCGCGCCGGCAATTGCTGCCGGCCAAGGGCTAGCTGCGAATGCATCACGCACTGCACAGGTGCATACGGATCGACACGCATCAGCGCTGACAAATTCACCCGCCGCCTCTCTCAAACAGGTGCGTGCAACGTCGCCGGCCAGCGCGTCTCCTCCAGAATCAGACGCACCTGTTCTGCCAGCAACTCCATACAGAGCGCCAGTTCGTCCATCCGAATCGCCGGTTGCGGAGCCTGCTCCTCTTCACGCGTGCGCGGCTGCGCAATCCGCGCGAGAAAACGCATGTGCTCGCCAAGCTTCCGCAGGCGGTCCTGCGCATGCTCGGGCAGGTAATACCCCCGTACAGAGCCATCACCGTCAAAAGATTGCTTCATACCGTTATCACGTTCCATCGCATGGCCTCTCATCAGCAGACCCCTCTGCTTGAGCATGAGGTTAGCAGGCAATGGACCGCCCCACATCCATTTTTATTGCATCAAATTCAATGAAGCATAATTTTATTGACAAACGACTGACGGCACTTCATCGTTCGCTTCATGGTCGATCATGCACTCACTTCCACGCTTGCCAGGCATGCGGACGTCCGCATGGGTCACCCGTTTCGCGGGTCGATTCCTGAGGTTGCCGGGGGCAGCGTGCGCGTTGTCCAGATCAGGGACGTCGCACGTGCCGGGCTCTACACCTACGACGCGCTTGTCGCAACAGAGGTGGAAGGCCGCAAACAACCCGACTGGCTGCTGGATCAGGACATCGTGTTCATCGCCAGAGGGGCCAGCACCTTCGCAGCGCTGGCACAGGCACCGCCGCCACGCACGCTGTGTTCCCCGCACATCTATGTCATCCGTGTGAAGGCACCGCAGCGGCTGTTACCTGCCTTCCTCGCATGGCAACTCAATCAGCCGCCGGCACAACGCTATCTGCGTCAGTCGGCGGAGGGCAGCAGCCAGCTGAGCATCCGCCGCACAGTGTTGGACATGGTCCCAATCCGCCTACCCCCACTGCAACTGCAACACGCGGCCATTGCGCTGGAGCGGGCCGCACAGGCCGAGCGCGCCACCCTCCACGCACTGATCGACAACCGCACCACCGAGCTGGCGATCTTCGCCGAGCGCCTACTCGCCTAAGCCTTTGGAATTTTCATGAGCAAGACCGATATCGCCCAGGACACCATCAACGCCGCCGTCTGGGGCGCCTGCGACACCTTCCGCGGCACCGTGGATCCCAGCGTCTACAAGGACTACGTGCTGACCATGCTGTTCCTGAAGTACGTCTCCGACGTCTGGCAGGACCACTATGACGACTACAAGACCAAACACGGCAACAAGCCCGGCCTGATCGAAGAACTGCTCAAGAGCGAGCGCTTCGTGCTGCCGCACAGTGCCAACTTCTACACCTTGTACGACCAGCGCCACCGTCCCGGCAATGGCGAGCGCATCGACACCGCCCTGCACGCCATCGAAGACGCCAACCTGGGCAAGCTGCGCGACGTATTCCAGGACATCAGCTTCAACGCCAATAAACTCGGCGAAGAACAGCAGAAGAACGACCTGCTGCGCCACCTGCTGGAAGACTTCGCCAAGCCCGCGCTGAACCTGCGCCCCTCGCGCATTGGCCAGCTGGACATCATCGGCAACGCCTACGAGTACCTGATCAAGAACTTTGCCTCCAGCAGCGGCAAGAAGGCCGGTGAGTTCTATACCCCGCCGGAAGTCTCAGCGTTGATGGCGCGCCTGATGGACCCGCAACCAGGCGACGAGATCTGCGACCCCACCTGCGGCTCCGGCTCGTTGCTGCTCAAGTGCGGCCGCCTGATCCGCGAGCGCACCGGCACCGGCAAGTACGCGCTGTACGGCCAGGAAGCCATCGGCAGTACCTGGGCACTGGCCAAAATGAACATGTTCCTGCATGGCGAAGACAACCACCGCATCGAATGGGGCGACACCATCCGCAACCCCAAGCTGCTGGCCGGCAACCACCTCAAGGACTTCGACATCGTCGTCGCCAACCCGCCGTTCTCGCTGGAGAAATGGGGCCATGACAGCGCCGACAACGACCCGCACGACCGCTTCCGCCGCGGCCTGCCGCCACGCACCAAGGGCGATTACGCCTTCATCCTGCACATGATTGCCACCATGAAGCCGCGCAGCGGCCGCATGGCCGTGGTGGTGCCGCATGGCGTGCTGTTCCGCGGCGCCGCCGAAGGCCGCATCCGCCAGAAGCTCATCGACGAAGACCTGCTGGACGTGGTGATCGGCCTACCGGAAAAGCTGTTCTACGGCACCGGCATCCCGGCGGTGGTGTTGGTGTTCCGCACCAAGAAAAAAGACAAGAACGTGCTGTTCATCGATGCCAGCCGGCAGTACCAGGACGGCAAGAACCAGAATCTGCTGCGCGAAAGCGATCTACAGCGCATCCTGGACACCGTGCAGGCGCGCCAGAGCGTGGACAAGTACGCCTACCTGGCCAGCCCGGCCGAGATCGCCGGCAACGACTACAACCTCAACATTCCCCGCTACGTGGATACCTTCGAGGAACAGGCCGAGATCGACCTGATGGCGGTGCGCCGCGAGCGCGAGCAGCTCAAGGCCGAACTGGCCAGGCTGGAGGAGCAGATGGCTGGGTATCTGAAGGAACTGGGCTATGAATAAGCGCACGCCGCCTGAACTGCCGACGACTCCGCAAGCCCCTGCCGCAGGCCGCTCATCTGCGTCGCATGGCGAACTGGTGCTTTACGCCACAGACGATGGCGCCGCCCGCTTCTATCTGCGCGCGGAGAACGGCAGCGTCTGGCTCAGCCAACTTGAGCTAGCAGAGCTGTTCCAGACGACCAAGCAAAATATCAGCCTGCATGTCAAAAATGTCATTTCAGACAATGAGTTAGCGGAGTCTACAGTTGTCAAGGAAGACTTGACAACTGCCGCCGACGGCAAGCGCTACCGCACCAGGCTCTACAACCTGGACATGATCCTGGCTATCGGCTACCGGGTGAAATCCCCGCGCGGCACCCAGTTCCGCCAGTGGGCCACCACCCACCTGCGCGAGTACCTGGTCAAGGGCTTCGTGATGGACGACGAGCGCTTGAAGGATCCGGCCGGCTGGGACCACTTCGACGAGCTGCTGGAGCGCATCCGCGAGATCCGCACCTCGGAGAGGCGCTTCTACCAGAAGATCCGCGACCTGTTCGCCCTGTCGGTCGATTACCGCGACGATGACACTGCCACCGGCCAATTCTTTGCCGTGGTGCAGAACAAGATGCTTTACGCCGTCACCCAGAAGACCGCCGCGCAACTGATCGTGGAGCGCGCCGACCCCGACCAGCCCAATATGGCGCTGACCGGCTGGAAGGCCGGACGCGTGCGCAAGACCGATGTCATCGTGGCCAAGAACTACCTGCACGCCGAGGAAATCACTCAGCTCAATCGCATCACCGCGATGTTCCTGGATTACGCCGAGGACCGCGCCAGCCAGCGCCAGGACCTGCGCATGGACGACTGGCGCCAGTACGTGGACCGCTTCGTCGAATTCAACGAACGGCCGTTGTTGAAGGATGCCGGCACTGTCAGCCACGAGAGGATGCAGCAAATCGCGCATGAGCGCTATGCGGTGTTCGATGCGAAGCGGCGCAAGGCGGAAGCATTGGCAGCAGACGAAGAAGATATCAGAGCGCTGAAGTCGGTGGAGAAGCTGGCTCGGAAGGGAGGCAAACGTGCTTCCGAATGAGAATAGTAAGGTGATGCAAAAAACATGTCTCCCCCGCATAACCGGTAACCTCGCATTGGACTTCTCGCCTGCATGTCAGATCGCATTCAACGTGGCTACTCAGAACAGCTGCAAGGAAGGGCCAGATGCTACCTGAAGGCTGGAGCCGCCGACCGCTTCATGAAGTTGCGGATGTGCGCACTGGAGTGGCGAAAGGGAAAACTGGTCTGACTGACCCGGTGGAGCTTCCTTATCTTCGCGTGGCGAACGTGCAGGATGGCTTCATCGACCTAAGCGAGGTAAAGACGATTGCCGTGGAAAGGCATCAGATCGATCGCTACTCGCTCCAGGCGGGCGACATCCTGATGACCGAGGGCGGCGACTTCGACAAACTGGGGCGAGGTGCCGTCTGGAATGGGGCGCTCGCCCCTTGCCTGCATCAAAACCATGTCTTCGCGGTCCGTGCGCAGCGCGAGCTGATCAACCCCCTATTCTTATCCGCGCTGTCTGGGAGCGAATACGGACGCACTTATTTCCTGGGTTGCGCCAAACGCAGCACCAACCTCGCAAGCATCAACTCTTCGCAGTTGAAGGCATTTCCGGTACTGCTGCCTCCCATTGCCGAGCAGCATCGCATCGCCCGCATCATCTCCACGTGGGACCAGGCGATCGCCACCACCGAGCAACTGCTAATCAATTGCCGTACCCAACAAGCGCTACTTGCGCAGCAAGTGCTGACTGGCAAGTCGCGCCTTGAGGAGTTCAATGCGAAAGGACACCAAAAAAACACACCGTATGGACCGATCCCGGGAGATTGGGACTACCTGCAGATCAGCGAGATAGCCTCAGAAATCTCCGAAAAATTAGGTTCATCAGCGCCACACCCGGTCCTGTCCTGCACCAAGCACCATGGCCTGGTTGATTCGTTGACCTATTTCAAGAAGCAGGTCTTCAGTGCAGACACGTCCACGTACAAGGTGGTCCCAAGGGGCGGATTTGTCTATGCGACCAATCATATCGATGAAGGCTCAATCGGCTATCAAGACCTGTACGGCGCCGGCTTGGTCAGCCCGATGTACACCATCTTCAGGACGAGTGAGCGGGTTGTGGACTCGTATCTGTTCGCGCTCCTGAAGACCGAACACTACCGGCAGATCTTTGCCTCAGCAATCAATGCATCCGTGGACCGTCGCGGCAGCCTGCGCTGGAAGGATTTCCAGCGCATTCGTGTTCCGCTTCCGCCAGTGAAGGAGCAAGAGGCGATCGCGCATGTGCTATTCCAAGCAGGCAAGGAAGTGCAATTGATCCAGGCCCAGCTAAAGCTGCTACGTGACGAAAAATCCGCCCTCATGGCCCAACTCCTCACCGGCAAACGCCGCGTGCGCCTGCCCACCGAGGAGGCGAGCGCCGCATGAGCCACAGCGCCCCCGACACCCGCGAACAGGCCAGCGCGCAGCTGCCCGCCCTGCACCTGCTGTGCAACCTGGGCTGGCACTACCTCAGCGCCGCGCAGTGCCTGGCGCTGCGCGGAAGCACCCGCGAAGTGCTGCTGGTGCCGCGGCTGCTGGAGGTACTGCAAACGCGGCGCTACACCTACAAGGGCCAGGAGTATCCGCTTTCGCCCGGCGCCATCGACCAGATCGTGCGCGAGCTGTCGGCATTGCCGCTGGGCGATGGGTTGCTGGCAGCCAACGAGCGGCTGTATCAGTTACTTGCGCTGGGCATCACCGTCACCGAGTTCATGCCCGACGGCAAGAAGCACCAGCCCACCATCGCAGTGATCGACTGGGCCGATGCGGCTGCCAACCGCTGGGACATCACCGAAGAGTGTGAGGTGCTGTCCGCGCAGGGCACGCACACGCGCACGCCGGACATCGTGGGCTACGTCAACGGCCTGCCGCTGGTGGTGATCGAGGCCAAGCGCCCGGCTGCCGGGCATGCCGGCAAATCGATGGTGGACGAGGCCATCAGCCAGCAGTTGCGCAACCAGCGCAGTGAGGAGATCCCGCAGCTGTTCGCTTACGCGCAGCTGCTGCTGGCGCTCAGCCTGACCGAGGCGCGCTATGGCACCACCCAGACCCCGGCCAAATTCTGGGCGCGCTGGCGCGATGAGCAGTTCGACGAAGTATCTGTGCATCGCCTCAAGAACGCTGCCTTGCCCGCGGCCACGCGCGATGCGCTGCTGGCCGGCAAGCCGGCACCGCTGCGCGCCTACTGCCAGGCGCTGTGGGCGCACCCGATGCTGCCCACCGAGCAGGACCGGCTGCTGGCCGGCGTGCTCACGCCAGCCCGGTTACTGGAGTTTCTGCGCAACTTCGTGCTGTTCGACCGCAAGGTGGGCAAGCTGGTGGCGCGCTACCAGCAGTTCTTCGGTATCCGTGCATTGCTGGCACAACTGCGCAAGTTTCGGCCCGATGGCGGCCGCGAGGGTGGTGTGCTCTGGCACACCACCGGCTCGGGCAAGAGCTTCACCATGGTGTTCCTGACCAAGGCGCTGCTGCTGGATGAGGCCCTGCAGGAATGCCGGGTGCTGGTGGTCACCGACCGCACCGACCTGGAAACCCAGCTGGCGCGCAATTTCCTCAGTGGCGGCGCGTTCGGCTCGGCGGTCGCCACCCGCAAGGACGGCGAACGCAGCAAGGCCACCACCGGCCGCGACCTGGCCCAGCGCATCGGCCAGGGCACTGAGCGCATCACCTTCTCGCTGGTGCAGAAGTTCACCACCGCCGCCAAGCTGCCCGAGTGCCGCAACCCCTCGCCCGATCTGATTGTGCTGGTGGACGAAGGCCACCGCAGCCACGGCGGCGAAACCCACGAACGCATGCGCAAGGCGCTGCCCAATGCGGCCTATCTGGCCTTCACCGGCACCCCGCTGCTGAAGGACGAAAAGACCGCCAACAAGTTCGGCCCGATCCTGCACGCCTACTCGATGCAGCGCGCGGTGGAAGACCAGACCGTGGCGCCGTTGCTGTACGAAGAACGCGTGCCGGAACTGGATGTCAACGAAGCGGCGGTGAACCGCTGGTTCGACAAGATCACCGCCGGGCTGTCCGAGGCGCAGAGCAGTGATCTGAAGAAAAAGTTCGCCAGCAAGCGCGCGGTGTATGGCGCCGAAAACCGCATCGAACTCATCGCCTGGGACATCGCCGCCCACTACCAGGAACACGTCAAACCGCTTGGGTTGAAGGGCCAGGTCGCCACCGACAGCAAGCGCGATGCGATCCGCTACAAACGCGCATTGGACCAGACCGGCCTGGCCAGCAGCGCCGTGGTGATCTCCCCACCCGACACCCGCGAGGGCAACAGTACGGTGGACGAAGACAATGCGCCAGACATCCATAAATGGTGGAAGCAGACGATGACCGATGCGCGCATCAGCCCGGAAGACTACGAGCGCGAAACGGTGCACGCCTTCGGCGGGGAGGGCGCGCCGGATCTGCTGATCGTGGTGGACAAGCTGCTCACCGGCTTCGACGAGCCGCGCAATGGCGTGCTGTACATCGACAAACCGCTGAAGGGCCATAACCTGATCCAGGCGGTAGCACGGGTGAACCGCCTGCACGATGCCAAGCGCCACGGCCTGCTGGTGGATTACCGCGGCATCCTGCCGGAGCTGGATACCGCCGTGCGCGCCTACCGGGATCTGGAGACACGCACCCAGGCCGGCTTCGACGTAGCCGACCTGGAGGGGCTGTATCACGCGGTCAGCAGCGAGTACAAACGCCTGCCCTCCCTGCATGCGCGGCTATGGGCGTTCTTCGACGGCATCACCAACCGCCGCGACCTTGAACAGTTCCGGCAACGGCTGATCCCGCACTTCGTGCGGGGCGCCGATGGCGAGGACTACGACGAACGCCAGGCCGTGCGCGAGGACTTCTATGCGGCACTGACTGCGTTCGGCCTGTGCCTGCAGACCGCCTTGTCCTCGCGCAGCTTCTTCGAAGACACCGCCTTTCCCGACGCACTGATCGATCGCTACAAACAGGATCTGCGCTTTTTCTCTGGCCTGCGGCTAACGGCCCGCCAGGATGCGATGGAAACGGTGGACTACAGCGTGTACGAAGAACAGATCCGCAAGCTGGTGGACCAACAGGTGATCGGGCGTGAGGTCCGTGAACCGGAAGGCGCCTATGTGGTGCACGAACTGGGACAGGCGCAGGACCCGCACACCTGGTCGGAGGAAAAGACCCGTAACGAAGCGGATCTGATCCAGACCCGGCTACGCAAGACCATCGAACAGGACCTGGCCGGCGATCCCTACGCGCAAAAGGTCTTCGGCGAGCTGCTGCGGCAGGCCATCGCCGAGGCAGAGGCGATGTTCGACCATCCGTTGAAACAGTATGCGGTGCTGCGCGCATTCGAGCAGCGCCTGCAAAGCGAACAGACCCCTGGAATTCCTGCAGCGCTCGCCGACAAGCCGCAGGCCAGTGCGTATTTCGGTGCCATTCGTCTCACCCTGGGCGAACAAGCCATGGAGGCCAATAGCGCTGAACGGATGACGGCGCTGGTGACGCTGGCCATCACCATCGACGAGGTGGTGCGCAATGCGGTGGCAGAACATTCGTTAAACCCGCACAGCATCGAGTCCCAGATTCGTCAGACGCTGCTTCCGGCGATGTTCGATCTGCTTGGGCTGGATCACGCCAAGGCCATCGTGGACCAGGTGATCCACATCGTGCGCATCGGGCGCAGCCGCGCGTGACAGCTGCCGCCCCACAAGCCCACATGGTGGTGACCTATGGCGAGCGCCTGATTCGCTGCCAGATCCACCGTTCCCCCACCCGACCCATCACGCGCGTGGCGATCCATGTGGAGCCGGATGGTCGCGTGCGGCTGGATGCGCCGCTGCAGGCAACCGACGCACAGATACGACAGGCCCTCACCCGGCGTGCGCGCTGGATTCACCTGCACCTGACCGCGATCGAAAGTCGCCTGCGGCACGTCACGCCCTACGCCTACGTCAGTGGCGAAACCGTGCTGCATCTGGGCAGACGCTATCGGCTGAAGGTGATCCCTGACGCAGAGCAGGACGGCGTGCGCCTACGTGGCGGCTATATCGAAATACGCGTCACCAGCCGGGCGCCTGAGGCGGTAGGCGCCGCGCTGGACCGTTGGCAGCGCGAGCGTGCCAGACAGGTGTTGCCGCAGCGCGTCGCCGACATGGCCGCGCATCTACGCTGGCTCAGGCAGCCACCGCCCCTCGCATTGCGAGAGATGCAGCGGCAATGGGGCAGTTGCTCGCCTCTGGGCAGGATCAGCCTGAATCTGGCACTGATCCGTGTCCCCACGGTGTGCATCGATTACGTCATCCTCCACGAGCTGTGTCACCTGAAGCTTCACAACCATGGCAAGGGCTTCTATCGACTGCTCGACGCCCATATGCCCGACTGGCGGAATGTGAAGCGTCGCCTGGATGGTCTGGCGGAGCTTGCACTACGTCAGTGAAGGCGGTTCCACCGCAAGCTGAGGGTTCACCGGAGTGTGGCGATGCACCAGTTGGGAGTGCCCCCAGCGCCTGCCGATAGAAAGCCAGGGCCTGTCGCCGCCCAAGGCAGATCTCCGTCGCCGACCCTTCAGCCGCGCCGCGTGCCGCCGCTATCAGAACGGCCGGTGCCGCCGCACCGCCCGCTACCGTGGATGTATCGGGCGGACCAGATTCCAGGCAAGATCACCGGCTGACCCCGTTACGGATGCGCTTGCTTGCGACGTAGACGGCTTGATTGCAGGTTCCAGGAGCGTTGCATGTCCTCGTCCACCGTTACGCAAGACCCCATTCCCGCCGATGCGGAACACACCCAGCACGCGTTCGCCGAGCAGGTCCACGGCAAGCCCATGGACAGCACCGAGGCGGCGCACCGGATGGCCTTCCTGTGCCAGACCGAATCGGCAAAGAAGCCGCAGACGCTGTTGCCGCCGCAGGTCCGCGACGACAACGCGGCCTGAGCACAGCGAACGATGTACAGCGGTAGCGAGCGCGCTCGGCCATCATCGATCCTTATCTGCTGCCCAACTGGAACGACCCGCCTACCGTCTGCTGGCAGGTCGCGGGGTCGGCCCCGGTGGTCTGTGTCAGCTGTGCGCCCGCACCGGTGGCCATGCTGAAACCCTGCGTCACGCCCCACACCGTATGGGTGGTGCGCCCGACCGGTTGCCTTGCCGTGCGTGATCGGCGCCCACCGCCGCCTATGCGTAGGATGACCAAGGCACAGGTATTCAATAGATGATAAACGGGTCTCTATTGAATCCACACCGCACTGGCCCCCGATGTTTTCCACGCGCTTGTTGACCTGCCTTGTTGACCTGCCTTGTTGCCAGTCTTGCTGCCTGCAGCGCGCAGGCACGCTCTCCTGTCTCTCCGGCCTCGCCCATCGTGCGTAGCGAGTTCATCGCCGACCCTGCCCCCACGCCGCAGGCCCACGCCTCCACCCTGCTGGAAACACGCGATGGGCAGCTGCTGGCCGCCTGGTTCGGCGGTACGCGCGAAGGCGCGCCCGACGTCGGTATCTGGCTCGCACGGCGTGGTCCGCAACAGTGGCAGACACCGCAACGCATCGCCGACGGCGCGCACGCCGGCGAGCAAGGGACCGATGTGCCGGCCTGGAATCCGGTGCTGTTCCAACCGTCCACCGGGCCGGTACAGCTGTACTACAAACTCGGCCCCAACCCGCGGCAGTGGTGGGGGCTGCGGCTCACCTCGATGGACGACGGCGCGACGTGGTCGGCGCCGCAGCGCTTGCCGGACGGCATCCTTGGCCCGATCAAGAACAAGCCGCTGCAGTTGCCGAGCGGCCGCATCCTGGCACCCAGCAGCAGCGAAGACCGTGGCTGGCGCGCGCATCTGGAATGGAGCGACGACGACGGCGCGCACTGGCAGCGCGGCATGCCGCTCAACCAGCCGAGCGTGATCGGCGCGATCCAGCCCAGCCTGCTGCTGTATCCGAATGGTCGTCTGCAGGCGTTGGGCCGCAGCCGGCAGAACACACTCTTCAGCACCTTCTCCGACGATGGCGGCCTGCATTGGCAGCCGATGCAACTGCTGGATGTGCAGAACCCCAATTCCGGCACCGACGCGGTGATGCTGCGCGACGGCCGCGCCTTGCTGGTCTACAACCCCGCCATCGCCGGCAACAACTGGTGGGAGGGACGCGGCACGCTGGCGGTCGCATTATCGGATGACGGCCTGCACTGGCAGCGAGTGCTCACGCTGGAAGACAGCGCCAAGGACGAATTTTCATATCCGGCCGCGATCCAGACCCGTGACGGGTTGGTGCACATCAGCTACACCTGGAAGCGCCGACGGATCAAGCATGTGGTGCTCGATCCCACGCGACTCGACGCATGCGGCCCTTGCCAGGCGCCCGCCCCCGCAACGCAGTCTGAGCGCTGCACAACGGCATGCGCCCAAGCGGCCGATCCTTCGTCATGATGACGGTGGCTTCGCCTCCACCGATTCGCCAGTAGCGATGCATGCCGATCATCGTCGGTGAGCTACAGCCAAGACGAGCACTGCGATGCCACGCGTCGATCAACCACGCCCGCCGGGCACGCCTATCGGACTGCCGGGGCAGGATGCACCCAATGCGAATGCACCCGCGCGCAATGTTCCACCCGCACATCCCGCGCCCGAGCGCCCTACCGGCATACTCGGCGGCCTGATCAGACATGTGCCTGGCTACCGGTCCGGCCGCCCCCGTGTGCCACCGACCGTTGGCGCTTCGCCATTCCAGCGCTCCACAGCGCTTCGCCCGTACCGCGACGTTCTGGCGCAATGGCAACGACACTACAACGCAGACCGCAGTCGCTGGCACAGCGCATGGCGCCAGGCCAACCGCAACGATCCGCAAGTCGAAACAAGAACGGCCCGGGCGCTCAAGACAACAGCCGACATGCTGGAGGACGCTACCCTACCGGGGCGGGTAGCGCTGGAGCTGCACTCAGTTCCCCTTCCGCAATTCCCCGATCAGGCATACCGTCTTTCTCATCTGCAGCACATGACGATCAACGCGGCGGGGCTGATGGAGCTTCCGGACGCCATGCAGCAATTTTCGGGCCTGGAAACACTGACGCTTGCGCACAATCCGCTTGATTCGCTACCTGCGTCCATCGCAAGCCTCAGCCGATTGCGTGAGCTCTCCATCCTGTCCTGCCCGGAATTGAAGGAACTTCCCGAACGCCTGGCGAGCACCAATGCATCCGGCGAGCACGAGGGGTTGGTCAACCTGCAGAAGCTGCAGCTGGTGGGGACCGGGATCACATCGCTTCCTGCTTCCATTACCGGCCTGCAAAACCTGAAAACGCTACAGATCCGCAATTCGCCGCTATCCACCCTTGCCCCGGCCATCCATCGAATGCCAAGGCTGGAAGAACTCGATTTGGAAGGCTGCACAGCGCTGAGCAACTATCCGCCGATTTTTGGCGGCGGTGCGGCATTGAAACGACTGAATTTGAAAGACTGCAGCAACCTGCGCACCCTGCCGCTGGACATTCACCGCCTGACGCAACTCGAAGAACTCGACCTGCGAGGCTGCGACAACCTCTCCAGACTGCCCTCGTCGATTGCAAGATTACCTGCCAGTTGCACTATCCGGGTGCCGCCGCGTCTACAGGCGGAACTCGACCGTCTTCGTCTGATTGCGCGCCCCGCCGAACCAGAGCAGACCGGCCCAGCCGCCCCGGATCTCTCGCCACCTGGTGCCGGCAATCAAGCCAGCGCATCCTCGTCGGCGACAACCGCCGAACCGCTTCGCACGGCTGCGCTCGAACGTATTGAAGACACCGCACAGACCATGCTGAGCACGGTCATTGATGAGGAAAGAAATCCCTTTCTGGAAGGTGCCCCATCCTACCTTCCAGAAAATCGCCCACCCGACGCTCCCACCACCTTCGGCCAGATTCCGGCCTTGCAGAAAATGCTGGAAGAAAGCAGGGATCCCCATTTCCTGAGGCGGGTGATCGAGATGGCAGGCCCATCCCCCAGAGTCGAAGACCCGAGCGAGGAAGGCCTCAGCCGCCACTACGCGAACGTCAGCAACTGGAAGGCGCAGAAGAGCGCGCACCTGGGCATCGTCGATCCTCTCGGGCAGTACGTTTATCACGCAGGCAGCCAGCTCGACGCAGCGACCTTGGCCAAGGCGATCCAGATGTGGAAGACCCGGGAGCTGATCGTCAACGCACACCCGCAAGACCGCGCGCGCTTTCCGGCTTTCACGCTGCACATTCCCGAGCAGGTCAGCGACGGCTCTGAGGACGAACGGCAAACAAGCCCGGAACCTTCAGGCCATCAGTAGATGGCGAACGCGACAGGCACAGCAGCCCATCACGCGTCGCGGTCAGCGTGCGTGCGCAACTCCGGCAGCGCCTATACGGGCCGAAGGCACCGTTGTACGCGTTTCACGTTCGCTGCAACGCGTCCACCATCCGATGTACCCGCGCGGCATCGGTGCGCTGGTAGTCTCCGCCCAGGTCGCTGATGTAGGCATGCGGCGCAGGCACCTGCGCAGCCACCGGCCCCCGAGCAGACGCATGGAATTCGCAGGCGCCGGTCCGGGCGCGCAAGCTGGCGACGTTGTGCTCGGAGACGCCCGCGCCCGGCATGATGCCGATGCGGCCGGCCGCCTGCCGCACCAGCGCGGCGATGACGTCTACGCCCTCGATGGCGCTGGCGCGCGCACCGGAGGTCAGCACGCGTTCGCAGCCCAGCGCGATCGCATCTTCCAGCGCGCGCGCAGGCTCGGCACTGACGTCGATCGCACGGTGAAAAGTCACGCCCAGCGATCCAGCCGCCTCGATCAGCACGCGCATCGTGTCCATATCGACCTGGCCATGACGATCCAGCGCGCCCAGCACCACGCCATCGCAGCCCAGCGCAACGCACTGCTGCACATCGCGGCGCATCGCCTCCACCTCATCGGCACTGAACACGAAGTCGCCCACGCGCGGGCGGATCAGCACATACAGCGGAATCCGCAAACGCGCACGCACCACCGCCAACGTGCCGAACGACGGCGTCAGCCCGCCGCCATCCAGCCCGCCGCACAGCTCAACGCGCATCGCACCGCCTGCTTGCGCGGCCAACGCCGAGGCCACCGAATCGGCCGCCACTTCAAGACCCAATGCACTCATGCCGCCGGCTCGCTGGTGTAGTGGCTCTCGCCCGGCACCAGCAGATCCTGCCGCTGCGCATCGCACACCGCGTAGCTGAAGCCCTTCTGGATCGCGAACGCACCCACCTCGCCACGCTTGTTCATCGCCAGGAATCCCACCTGCAGCGTGCGCGTCAGTTCCGGCTTGCGGCGGATCAACCGCATCACCACCTCGCGGCAGGCATCGGCGGGCGACTTGCCCTGGCGCATCATTTCCACCACTGCAAAGCTGCCGACATTGCGGATCACTTCTTCGCCCACGCCGGTGGAGGTCGCGCCGCCCACCTCGTTGTCCACATACAGGCCAGCGCCGATGATCGGGCTGTCGCCGACCCGCCCGTGCATCTTCCATGCCATGCCGCTGGTGGTGCACGCGCCGGACAGATTGCCGTGCGCATCCAGCGCGATCATGCCGATGGTGTCATGGTTGTCTTTACCGCCCGGCAACTTGGCATCGCGCCAGGCGCGGTTTTCGACGTTGGCTTCGGGCGAATACTTCGAGGTCTTCAACCACTGCTTCCACGCCGCTTCCGAACTTGGCGTCAGCAACCTGGTTTTCGGAAAGCCCTGCTCCAACGCGAACTGCCGCGCGCCATCGCCGACCAGCATCACATGCGGGGTCTTTTCCATCACCGCGCGCGCCACCGAAATGGCATGCACCACATCTTCCAGCGACGCCACCGCGCCGCAGTTGCCCAGGTGGTCCATGATGCAGGCGTCCAGGGTCACCCGCCCATCGCGATCCGGATACCCGCCCAGGCCCACCGTCGGATTGTTCGGGTCCGCTTCGGGCACCCGCACGCCGGCCTCCACCGCATCCAGCGCCATGCCACCGGTACTCAGCAGCTTCCACGCGGCCTGATTGGCGGCCACGCCGAAATCCCAGGTGGAAATCACCCGTGCCTGACCTTTGGGCAACGCCGCAGGGCGGCCCGCCGCGGTGCCAGCGGCCGCGGCCTGCGCACGTGCGCCCCATCCGGCCAGGCCGGAAGCGATGGCGCCCAGGGTGGCGCTCTTGAGGAAATGACGACGTTGGATCATCCAGGCGAACTCCGTAACGGAAACAGATGCCGCGCACTGCGCCGCAGCCTCCCATCATGCGGCAGCAACGCGCCTGGATAAACCGTCATGCAGCGCTGTCGTGTGCGGATCCGCGCACAACCAGTGCATGGGCGGACCGAGCCCTGATCGAGCGCAGCGTGTCCGATGGGTGGTTGGAGCTGGCTGGCGTAATGGCAGAGAACAGACGCTGCCGCACCGAACCAGCAGTGGACTGTGGGATGGGGCAGCCAACGCGCTCCTCTTCGTCGCCCCATCCAGCGCTGCGCGCCATCCTCTTTCGTTGTGAAAGGGATCGAACGCGGGACGGTTGGGAGCGCGAGGTCGGCTGCGTTGCCGCAGCGTACGCCAGGGCGCCGAAAAAAAACTGCATCCGTTTAACCCCATTTGCCGCCCTGGCCCGTTTCACCTGCAGAGGCGCAGTGCACGGCGACCTCGGGCTGCCCGGTTGTTCACCCATTCGTTCTCGCCACGCAAAGGATTCCCATGCCACGTCACAGCCTTCTCGCGCTCGCCTTGCTGCTGAGCGCCTGCTCGCACGAACCCACCTCACCCGTCGTTAGCGACCCGCCCGCATCGCCCGACGCAGTGGCGCCGCCACCTTCCACCGACGAGATCGCGTACACGCCTATTGTCCAGGCCATGCCGCCTCCGCCGGTCGCGTACACGCCCGTCCCCCCAGCTCCACCCGTGCACGCGCGGCCGGCACCGATGCCCAGCAGCGCGCTTGCGCGGCAAGCGCCTGCTGCGGCGCTGATGGCACTGCCCGAGAGCCGCGGCATGATCATGCCGGCGCCACCGGCCGCCCCGGTCGAGAACCGCGAGACCTACCAGACCCTCAGCGACAACCCGATCGTGCAGGCCGCGGAATACCCGGTGTCCACCTTCAGCATCGATGTCGATACCGGCAGCTACAGCAACCTGCGGCGCTATCTCACCAGTGGCAGCCTGCCGCCGGTGGATGCGGTGCGCGTGGAAGAGATGATCAACTACTTCCGCTACGACGACCCCGCGCCCCGCGATGGCCAGCCCTTCGCGGTGCGCACCGAACTGGCTCCCGCGCCCTGGAACGGCAAGCACCTGCTGCTGCGCATCGGCATCAATGCACGCGATGTCCCGACCACCGCGCTGCCGGCGGCCAACCTGGTGTTCCTGGTCGATGTCTCCGGGTCGATGGACGCGCCCGACAAGCTGCCGTTGCTGCAATCCTCGCTCACGCTGTTGACGCGCCAGCTGCGCGCGCAGGACCGCATCACCCTGGTCACCTACGCAGGCAGCACCGCGGTCGTATTGCCGCCGACGCCGGGCAACCAGCAGGCACGCATCGTCCAAGCCATCGACAGCCTGCAATCCGGTGGCGGCACCGCCGGTGCCAGCGGCATCGAGCTGGCCTACCGCGCCGCACAGCAGAGCTACCTGCGCGGCGGCATCAACCGCATCCTGCTGGCCACCGATGGCGACTTCAATGTCGGCGTCACCGACTTCGATACGCTCAAGGGCATGGTTGCCGAAAAGCGGCGTTTCGGCGTGGCGCTGTCCACGCTGGGCTTTGGCACCGGCAACTACAACGACACGCAGGCCGCCCCGAGCACCGATTGAGCCCGGCGCCCGGGAGCTCGACGGTCAGGCACGCACCACGTGCATCCATAACGACCTGAGCGGCCACACCCCGGTATCGATGCATCGTGGTACGAGGATCGACTTCCGGCATCGGATCTACGCCGAATCACGTCCTCGTGGAGGGTGGCGTTTATCTCGCAACGCGGCACCACCACCCGCGATCGCCACCAACTCTGCGATGGCCAATGACCGCCGGCCAGACGCGACCGAATCGCCCACCTGAGCTGCAGCGGCTCAGCCGTTACCGCCTTCGCCCGCCTCGCCGTCCTCGCGCAACAGGCTGCTCAGCACGTGGTCGCGCCACACGCCATTCAACTGCAGGTAACGCCGTGCGCGGCCTTCGATCTGGAAGCCCAGCCGCGCCAGGACCTGGGCGCTGCGCACATTCTCCGGCACGTATTGCGCCATCACCCGGTGCAGACCCAACGGTCCGAACACGAACGCGATGCCCTGCGTGGCGGCCCACTGCATCAGGCCACGGCCTTGTGCCGCGGCATCCAGACCATAGCCGAGATGGCAGGCCTGGAACGCACCGCGCTGGATCTGGGTAAACCCCACCGTACCAATCACCTGCTGCGCCGCGACCAACACCAGCTGCAGTTCGCGCTCGCCAGGAACCGAAGTGCGATAGGCGATGCACAGCCGCCGCCAGCCGTCTGCGGTGTAGAACGCCTCCGGCCGCAGCGGCATCGCATCGGCAAGATGGGTGCGGTTGCGCGCGTGATAGTCGGCGACCGCTGTAGGGTCGACACTGGCGAGGTCGCAGAGCAGCACACCGTCGGCATGCCGCCGCGGCAAAAACGCCGGCAAGCTCATTGCCTGCCTCCGTCACCGCGTTGTTGCGGATAGCCGCCTGCGTGAGACACGGCTAGAGCAGAAACCGGGTTCGCCGCCCTCAGGCGGCGTCGGCTGCTGCAAGCGCCTGCGCCACCTGCCACTCGATGGCATCCAGGTTCGGCAACAGCGCGCTCTGCTCGCCGAGCAGCACGCGCATGTGCACACCTTCCGGCAACGCGTCTTCCGACGCGTCGGCCAGCAGTCCGTCGCGCGGTACCGAGATCAGCTGCGGGAACGAGGCCGTCAGCAGGGCGAAGTACGGCAGTGCGGGATTACCGCCCAGCGCCTTCAGCACGATGACCTTGTTGTTGAGCGCGGTGGGCTCCTCGCCCAGGCCGCTGAGGCGTGCGAACGACAACAGCGGCACCTTCCAGCCGTACCAGTCGATGCGCCCGACCACCCAGCGCGGCATGTCCGGCAGCGCTTCGACCGCCACCCGCGACATCACCTCGGCCACCGTCGCGTTGGGCAGCAGCACGCGCTCGTTGCCCGCCTGAATCAGGACGCCGCGGATTTCGTCGTTATTGGCGTAGCTCATCGCACTGTTCCGATCTGAGAGGGAGCGCCCGGCTTATGCCGGCCAACGCTGTGCCAACGCCTGCGCCAACTGCGCGGGGTCGCCGGTCAAGATACCTTGTCGCGCCAGCCGCGCTGCCGCAGCCGGGTCGTAGCAGCCGTCGGCGGACTGACCCGCCAGCCAGGCGCCCTGCTCGGCCAGCGCCAGCGAGGCTTCCACCAATGCTTCGTTGGCACCGCTGAGCATCAGCACGGCGCTGTCGGCCGGCGGCAAGGCGGCGATCAACCCGGCCGGATCGCTCTGCGCCACGAAGGCCAGTGCGCCGGCGTGCTGCTGCAGGCCGATCTCGTGGGACAACACATAGACCTTGCCCGGCGCGACGGTCTGCCCGGCTTCGCCCAGTTCCACCGGCAGCGCGGACACGCGCCCCATCTGCCGCACCAGGTTGCCGTACTGGCCGCCATCGAGCGTCATGCGCACCAGCACGGCACGCGGAAAGTGCGGTGGCAATGCGGACAGCAGGCGACGGATCGCATCCGGTCCACCGATCCCGGCCATCACCAGCACCGCGCCGGTGACCTCGCCGCTAGGCTCCAGATCCACCAGCGACAAGCCGCCGGTGGACAGCGCAGCCACCTCCGGTTCGGTGCGCGGACGCACCACCACGGCGACCTCATCCACCAGGCCCCAGGTGCTGGAATCGCCCAGCGTCTGAGCGGGCTTGTCGGTAGCCGCCGGCGCGTCATGTGCGGCCGTCTGCGCAAACAACGCATCGCCGGGCATGTTCTCGAAGGCATGCGCGGCCGCTTCCAGGTGCTGGTCCAGCTGCAGGTCCGAATGCTGCTGCGGCGCCAGCGTCAGGCCGGGCTCGGGCTGCAGCGAGGGCTCGCTTTCGGTGCCCGGCGGCAACACGTCGGCATGCCCATGCAGCTTGGCGGCCAGATGGCGCACCCAGCGTTGCGCTTCCCAGCCCTCGCGGCGCACCGTGAGTTCGGCTTCGTCGAAGATCACCGTCACGCCAGGGATGTTGAAGGCCGGCTCCAGCGCCTCGAGCGCATCTTCGATCGCCGGTTCCAGCGCGACCAGCACCGCCACCGGCTCGGCATCGCGCAGCATCTGCACGTCCACCGCCGCAGGCTCGTCTTCCAGCACCACCTGCGCACCAGCCAGGCCAAGCGCTTCGCGCAGGCGCTCGCGCGCCTGTCCGGGCCGGCCCAGCAGGGCGACCGGAGTTCCCATTGCGCCATTAGTCTCGGACACGGGCGATCCCCAGCAGGTCATACACGTTTCGCATCAGATCCAACTCTTGGTAAGGCTTGCCCAGGTAGCGCTGCACGCCGATCTCGAAGGCGCGCTGGCGATGCTTCTCGCCACTGCGCGAGGTGATCATCACGATCGGCACCGCCTTGAAGCGCGGGTCGGCACGCATCGCGGTGGCCAGCTCGTAGCCGTCCATGCGCGGCATTTCGATATCCAGCAGCATCAGGTCGGGCACGCGCTCTTCCAGCAGTTCCAGTGCCTCGACACCGTCGCGGGCGGTGGTGACGTCCAGGTTGTGGCGTTCCAGCACGCGGCTGGTGACCTTGCGCATGGTCAGCGAGTCGTCCACCACCATCACCAACGGCACCTGACGCTGTGCCTCGGCGGGAGTGTCCAGCGCCGGACGCGCCGGCTGGCTGAGGTAACGACGGACCAGCGGCGCCACGTCCAGGATCACCACCACGCGGCCATCGCCGGTGATGGTGGCGCCGTAGATGCCCGGCACCGAGGCGATCTGCAGGCCCACCGGCTTGACCACGATTTCGCGGTTGCCCAGTACCTGGTCGATCGCCACCGCGGCGCGCAGGTCGCCCGCACGCACCAGCAGCAACGGCACCTGCGCCTGGCCATCGGCACGTGCGGCGGCCTGGCCGACCAGCGAGCCCAGGTCGTGCAGCACGTACTCTTCGCCGGCGTAGTGGTAACCGCCCTCGCCCGACTCGTAACGGGTGCGCGAGATGCGCCCGATGCCACTGACCGATGCCACCGGCACCGCAAAGGTGGTGTCGCCGATCCGCACGAACACCGCCTGGGTGACCGCCAGCGTCTGCGGCAGGCGCAGGGTGAAGGTGACGCCCTGGCCACGCACCGAGTGGATGTCCACCGAGCCGCCGAGCTGGCGCACCTCGTTGCGCACCACGTCCATGCCCACGCCACGGCCGGCCAGCTGGCTGACCTGCTCGGAGGTGCTGAAGCCGGAGGCGAAGATCAGGCCATCGAGTTCGGCCTCGCTCAGCTCCTGGCCCGCTTCGATCAGGCCGCGCTGCTGGCCACGGCGACGGATCGCCTCGCGGTCCAGCCCGGCGCCGTCGTCGGCCACTTCCAGCACGATTTCCGAGCCTTCGCGGCGCAGACGGATCGCGATGCTGCCTTCTTCCGGCTTGCCTGCATCGCGGCGTTGCTCGGGCGTTTCCAGCCCGTGCGCGACCGAGTTGCGCAGCATGTGTTCCAGCGGCGCGACCATGCGATCGAGCACGTTGCGATCCAGTTCGCCCTGGGTGCCTTCCAGCACCAGGTGCACCTGCTTGCCGGTGTCGCTGGCCGCCTGGCGCACCACACGGCGCAGACGCGGCACCAGGCCATCGAACGGCACCATGCGCGCGCGCATCAGGCCGTCCTGCAGCTCGGAGCTGACGCGCGACTGCTGTTGCAGCAGGCCGTCGTACTGACGCGAGAGGTCTTCCAGCACGCCCTGCAAGCCGCCCAGGTCGGCGGCCGATTCGTTCAAGGCGCGGCTGAGCTGCTGCAGCGTGGAGAAGCGGTCCAGTTCCAGCGGATCGAAGGTGCGATCGCCCTGGTCCTGCTCACGCTGGTAACGCGCCACGATCTGCGCTTCGGTTTCCAGGTCCAGACGCCGCAACTGGTCGCGCAGACGGGCGTTGGTGCGGTCCAGTTCGCCCATGGCACCACGGAACGCGCCCATCTGCTGTTCCAGGCGCGAGCGGTAGATCGCCACTTCGCCGGCATGGTTGACCAGGCGATCGAGCAGATCGGCGCGTACGCGCACCTGCTCCTGCTGCACGCGCGGCAGGAAGTCTTCTTCGCTCTGGCCTTCGACCGGAATCGGTGCCGACAGCGGAGCCGGTTCCACCGACGCCTTGGCGATCGCACGCACGTCCGCGTCGCTGGGCTCTGCGGCATTGCGGCCACGGGTACGGGTTTCGAAGGCTTCCACCAGGTCGGTGGGCATGGCCACCGCGCGGTGCATGCCGGTACGGGTCAGCAACTGGTGCAGACGATCGAAGCCACGCTCGAACAGACGGACGTCGTCGCGGTCGATGTCGGTGCGGTTGGCCGCCACGGCTTCGAGCAGCGATTCGATCGCATGCCCGAGATCGCCGATGGCATTGATGCCGGCCATGCGCGCACCGCCCTTGAGCGTGTGCAGATCGCGCTGCAGTCCGTTGAGGACCTCGCGGTCTTCCGGCATTTCGCGCATGCGCGCGATCAGGCCATCGCTGTGATCGAGCAGGTCGCGGCCTTCCTCGACGAAGATGTCGATCAGTTCGCCGTCGAGTTGATCGAAGTTGAGCGGGCCCACATCGAAGGCGGCACCGACGTCATTGCTGACGGTGTCGGTACGCGCGGCGTCTTCCACCGGCGCACTGAAGGCGGCGGCAGTGTCGGCCGGCTCGGCCGCACGTTCGCTGGCAGAGGCCTGGTGTTCGGCAGCATCGGCGTGCCCGGCCTGCTCCGAGTGCTCGACCTGGTCCGTCGTGGCCGTCGCATCCATGGATGCAGGCTCGCCATCGTGCTGCGCGTCGGTCTCGGCGACCGGCTCGGCGTGCGCCTCGGGCGCGATGTCCGATTGCGGATCGCCCGCCTGTTCCACCTGGTCGGCCGCATGCGCCATTTCGAACGCCTGCACCGATTCGATGGTGTGCTCGGGCAGCGCCGCATCGGCATGCACGGCGTCGTCCTGCTGAGCGGACTGCGCCGCATCGGCGTGTTCGGCCTCGATCTCGGCAACGTGTTCGCCGTGCGTCGCATCCTCGACTGCCGTGTGTTCGGCCGTCTCGGTGTGCTCGCCGGAGTCTGCGTGTGTCTCGGAAGGCATGTCCCAGGCAGCGGGCTGCTCCGGCTGCGACTGCTCCGCATCTGCCTCGGCATCCACATCCGACTGCGCAGCGTGCTGTGCGTCGGCGTCGGCGTCGTGCGACGGTGCGGCTTCGTCTTCGCCTGCCTGCCCGGCGACGTCCTCGGAGTGGACCGGCGCGGTGGCATCGGCATCGGAAGACACGTTGATGTGTTCCTCCTCGCCTCGATCGGTCTGCGACAGGGCGTGATCGGTCGACACGCTGTCCAGCGCCGTGGTTTCCGGCGTCCAGTCTTCGGCGATGGCGGCAGGTGCCTCCTCGCCCACCGGGGCATCGGTGTGCACCGCTTCCAGCGCGTCGATGCTCTCGACCGTTGCGTCGTCGGCCACGGCATGGGCGTCGTCCGCGCTGGCAAGCGTCTGCGCCTGACCAAGCGCGGCTTCCGCGTCGGCCAGCTCGTCGACCACCACGGTGTCCTGCGTGGAAACGCCGGAGTCCGTGCCGTCTGCAGCCGGATCGCCCGCTGCTGGGTCGTGCGCAGCGAACGACGCATCCGCATTGGACACGGCATGCGCCTGCGTGTCAGCCGCATCGGCCGGCACCTGCGCTGCATCGTGCGCCAGCGCCGCATCGGCGGCGTCGGCAGGCTGCCGTTCGGTGGCGTCCCAGGCATCGGCGTCGACCGCCGGCTCATCGGCCAGCGTGTCGTGTGCGTCGTCGGCCTGCGCCGCAGCCTCGTGGTGGTCGGCGCCCACGGCGTCGCCCTGCACAGCTGCTGCGTCGTCGGCTGCCGTCTGCGCAGTGTCGACGTGCGCGGCGTGCTGATCCTGCCACAGTGGGTCGTGCTCGTCCGGCGCCGGTGCCTGCAACGCATCGGCGGCGTCCTGGTCGGCCTCGGCGTCGGCCAGTTCGTCCACCGCAATCGGCGCCTCCGCAGAGGCCTCGGCGTCGTGCGTGTGGTCGGCCAGCTGCGTCGGCGAGGCGGCGTCGGACGGCAGAGCGCTGGCATCCAGGTACTGCGACAGGTCTTGTACGCCGGTCAGTTCGACCGTCGTGTCGCCGGCAACAGCCTCTTCGCCTGCCGCGTCGACGTCGTCCAGGTCTTCCAGGAACGCCTGCGGCGGCCACTGCGCTTCCGGCAGGGTGTCCACCAGGGCGCGCAGGCGCTCGGTCAACGGCGCGAACGACGGAATCAGCGGAGCCTCGGCGCGCAATGCGCTCACCGTGGTGGCGATCGCCGCGGCCATGGCCGCAATCGCATCGATCCCGTCGGGCGACGGCGTTGCCGATGCCGCGAGCAGACGCTTCACATAGCTCTCGGCCGGGGTCGTCACCAGGGTGATTTCCGGCACGTCGGTCATTGCGAACGCGCCACTCATGGTGTGCACGGCACGCAACAGTTCTTCGGTCGCCAACTGCGGCGCCGCCTGGGTGGCCTGCAGCCACGCGTTGACGGTTTCCAGATGGGTGGCGACTTCGGCTTCGAGGATTTCGCGCAGCACGCTGTCCACCGATGCCGGGGTTCCGCCGCTGGCGGCAGATGCGCCGGCCACGGCCGCAGCCGCAGGCACCTCGGCGCTTGCCGGCGTCGCCGCCGCAGGCACGTAATAGACCTCTTCACCGGCAGCCACGCGCTCGGCAATCGCCTGGATTTCCGGCAGATCCGCATGGATGCGGCCCTGGTGACGCAGCGCTGCATTGAATTGCGGCAGCACCTCGTAGGCCAGCTCGACCATCGCCACCACCGCCGGACTGGGCGGACGCGAGTTGTCGAGCACGCGGTTGAGCATGCTTTCGATCTTCCAGCTGAACTCGCCAAGCACGCTGGCGCCGACCAGGCGGCCGCTGCCCTTCAGGGTGTGGAAGACGCGGCGGATCGGACGCAGGTTGTCCGGGCTGTTCGGCGCAGCGCGCCAGACCGGCAGCAGCTGCCCCAGGTTGACCAGTTCCTCGTCGAATTCCTCGAGGAACACCTCGCGGATGTCGTCATCGATATCGCTGTCGCCGAAGCCGCCGAAGATGCCGGCATCGGCCGCCACCGGCACCGACGCGCCAGGCGCCTGCACCGGCGCGGTGTCGGCTGCGGTATCGGGACTGCCCGGCGAGAACTGCGGCCGCTCGGTGTCGAACTGCGCGGCAGCGGCATCGAGATCGGCCAGGAACGCAGCCGATGCGGCATCCAGCTCGAACTCGCTGACCACGGCCTGCTGCACGCGCGGCGTGGTCTGCTCGGCAGCTGCCTCGGCGGGTGCGTCCGGCGCGTCGGGCACGGTGTCCACGAACGGGCCGTCCGGCTCCTGCGGCAGCGCAGGCGGAGCTGGCGGCGGCGAGAACGCATCTTCGATGCTGACCTGCGCACGGCGCGCTTGGTTTTCGGCAATGAACTCCAGCGGCGCGTCGGCCTGATCGGCGTCGCCCGGCAAGCTGATCTGCTCGATCTGCAGCGGCGCCTCATCGGCCACCGCCGGCGCAGCGGCGTGTTCCTGTTCCAGGGCGCTCAGGTCCACGGTGTAGCTGACCTGCGCGGCCTCGTTTGCGAGATGGCCCTCCTGCTCGGCCAACACCGGGTCGAACGCGGAAGGTGCGAGCGGTGCCACCTGCTCGGTGGTTTCCAGCTGCCAACCGCCAGGCGCCTGCGCGCCATCGTCGGACAGCTCCAGCGGCGCCACCGTAAACGGCACGTGCGCCTGACCGGACACGGTTTCCTCGGCGGCAACCGGGTCGAACGAAAACACCGTGTCGGTCGCTGCCGCGCCGGTGTCGTGCACCGCGCTGGCCGCGAACGGCGATTCCACCACGGTGGCGTTGGTCCACTCCAGCGCTGCGACCGGCGCGGCGTCGTTGGCCGCCGCATCCGGGGTGCCGGCAAGCTGCAGTCCGCCGACGGCGACCGGTTGCGGCTCGACGACGCTGCCCGGCTGGTCGGCCCCCACCGGCAATTCGGACGGCTGTCCGGACGGCAGCGGCCAATAACGCAGCGTTTCCAGGCTGTTGCGGGTGATGTCCAGGATCTCCTCGCGGCCGGGACGGCGCTCGCGCAGGGCTTCCAGGTAGTACTCCAGGCTGGCCATCGCATCGGCCAGGGTGTCCAGCTGGCGGCCGCTGGGCACACGCTGCTTGCCGATCAGCTCCAGATCGACATAGCGACGCACGCCTTCCAGGTAATCGGCCGCCTGCGGCAGTTCGAGGATGCGCAAGGCACCGCCGACTTCGCCCAGCAGGTGCGGCACATCGGCCAGGCGCGCGTGGTCCCAGTTGGTTTCGATGAAGGCGACGAAGTGCTCGCGCGCCGCGCCGAAATTGGCGATTGCTTCCTGCGCCAGCACGTCCACGGTGCGGCGCACCTCCGACGAGGTGGCACTGTTGCTGGCTTCGTTGCCATCGCCGATGGCGGCGCCGAGGCTGGCGACCTGATCATCCAGCGAGGCATCCACGTACAGCAGCGCGCCGGCGATATCCAGCAGCACGCTTTCGTCCATCTGCACCTGGCCGTCGACCACGCGCGCCAGCGCATCGCGCTGCTGCACGACGACATTGCGTGCCACGCCCAGGCCCATCATGCCCAGGGTGTCGGCCACGCTGCCGAGATCGTTGACCTGGGTCTGCAACTCGGCGATCTCGCCGCCGGTGCGCAGGTGCAGGTCCAGCGCGTCCTTGACGCGCAGCAATTCTTCCTTGACCGCGCTGCCGACCGTGTCGAGCAGCTCGCGATTGCGCCCGGAAAGGCTGCCGCGGGCGTGATCCAGCTCGGCTTCGGTGGCGACACCGGCCTGCGGATCGAACGCGAACAACACGCTTTCATTCAGACCCGGCTGGCCACGCGTGGCGCGGATTTCGTTGAGCAGCGGCAGCAGCACGATCGGAATGTCGCGATGGCCGTTCTGCAGGCGCTCCAGGTAATCGGGCAGCAGCACGGTGCCGCGCATCAGCATGGCGCAGGCTTCGTCGCGGTCGGCCACCTCGCCGGCCTGCACGGCCTGGGCCAGCAGTTCCAGCTCTTCGGCCACCATGGCCGGCGCGTACAGCTCGACCATGCGCAAGGTGCCCTGCACCTGGTGCAGGTAGCCGGCGCAGAACCGCATCCGACTGGTGTCGGACGGTTCTTCGGCGAAGTATTCGATCTCGTTGCGCGCCTGGCGCAAGGTCTCGTCCAGCTCCGGCTTGACCCAGCCCAGCGCGGCGTGGCTCATCGCATCGCGAAGCGCACTCATTGCAGCCCCCTGACTACGGCCGGCACGCCGCTTGCGCGGCCACCGGTCACTTCCTGTATCGACGTAATGCGACTACGCGCCATCTGCTGATCCTTTCCCGTTCCGCGTCGTGGTCACGCCGGCAGCTTGAAGTCGGCGACCGAACGGCGCAGATCGGCAGCGAGCTGAGCCAGGTTGCCGATCGACTCGGCCGTCTGCTCCGCACCCTGCGATGTCTGGCTGGTGATCTGTCGGATCACGCCCATGGTCTGTGTGATGTCCGTCGCTGCAGCCGACTGCTGGTGCGCGGCGATGGAGATGTTCTTGATCAGGTTGTTCAAGGCGTTGGACACGCGCTCGATTTCAGTCAGCGCGGTACCGGCGTCTTCGGCCAGGCGTGCACCGGACACCACTTCGGAGGTGGTCTGCTCCATCGAGCTGACCGCTTCGTTGGTATCGGCCTGAATGGTCTGCACCAGGCCTTCGATGCGTCGGGTCGCACTGGAGGTGCGTTCTGCCAGGCGCTGCACTTCGTCGGCCACCACCGCGAAACCGCGACCGGCCTCGCCTGCGGATGCGGCCTGCACCGCGGCGTTGAGCGCCAGGATATTGGTCTGCTCGGAAATGTCGTTGATCAGTTCCACGATCGAGCCGATCTCCTGCGAAGACTCGCCCAGGCGCTTGATGCGCTTGGAGGTTTCCTGGATCTGGTCGCGGATCTGGTCCATGCCCTGGATCGTCTCGCGCACCACGCCGGCACCCTCGGCGGCGATGACCACCGAGCGCTGCGCCACTTCGGCCGACTCGGTGGAGTTGCGCGACACCTGTTCGATGCTGGCCGCGATTTCGCTGATGCGCTCGGAGGCGGTGGTGATCTGGTTGGCCTGCTGGCCGGCCGCTTCGGCCAGCTGCATGGCCGTGGCCTGGGTTTCCTGGGTCGACACGGCCACCTTGGCGGAGGTGTCGTTGATGGTGGTCACCAGGTGACGCAGTTCGTCCACGGCGTAGTTGATCGCGTCCGCGATCGCGCCGGTCATGTCCTCGGTCACCGAGGCTTTCACGGTCAGGTCGCCCTCACCGAGCGAGCTGATTTCGTCCAGCAACCGCATGATCGCCTGCTGGTTGCGGCTGTTGAATTCCACCTGTGCCTGGTAGCGCACGTCCTGCTCGCGGGTCCGTACCCGCACCGAGCTCCAGACGAAGCCGATGATGGCCAGCAAGGCGAGCAGGCCGGACACCACGCCCAGCCAGAAGTTGGGAAACAGGCGGGTGTCGCGCACCGAACCGAACGCGGAGAACGCGTCGAACAGCTTCTTGCTGTCGTCGAGCATCTTGCCCGAGCCGGCGGTCAGCGCCGCGGCCGAGGACTGCGCCGCGAACAGGTTGCGCGAGCTGGCGAGGATGGCGTCGACGTCCTTCTTCATCGTCGCCCACTGCGTCTGCGACTGTTCCAGCGCCGCCAGGGCGGCCGGGTTGCGCACCGCGGCGATGCCGAGTTCGTCGTTGCCTGCGCGCAGGCCTTCCAGCATCTGGGTGAACACCACCGAGTCGCGTGCCAGCGCGTCGCCGGAGGCGGCGGCATTGGCGCCGCCGGCGCGCATTTCGGTCACCCGGCGCGCCATGGTGCCGGCCACCACGACCTGCTGCAGGGTGTTGTAGATCTGCGAGGCGGGCGCGCCGCTGACCGTCATCGCGCGCACCACTTCGTTCAACTGCGCCTGCAGCTGCGGCACGCTGCCGGAGAAGCGTTCGGCGTTGCCGGCCAGGCCGAGCACCGCCGGTTCGCTGGCGATGACCTGGTCGGCATTCTTGCTGAGCGGCACCCAGGTCGCCTTGAGCTGCGCCATCGCGCTGGCCACCGAGCCTTCCTGGCCGTAGCGGCCATCGAGTTCGCTCACCGTGCTGTCGATGCGGCCCTTGGTCTCCTTGAAGGCGGCAAAGGCCTTGGCGTCACCGGACACCGCTTCACGGCCCTGGTTGGCCAGCTGCTGCGAGAGTACCTGCAGGTCGGCTGCGCCGGTGCCGGCACCGGCAAGGCGACTTCCCTGCCAGGTGGCGACGCCGGTGTTGGCGCCGAACACGATCATCGACAACACCAGCAGGCCAAGCCAGAAGCTGGTGCTGACGCTGCCGAGCTTGTTGGTCTTGCGGGCGTCCGGGGCGGTACTCATGGTTCGACCTCGATCTGTATGACGTGGCGGGGTCGCGGCTCAGGCCGCGGCCTGCCGGAATTCAGGAGTGCGCGACAGCAACGCCAGGGAGAACACGCCCCAGTCCTGCGTCTCGTTGCGGAAGGCACGGTCGATGAAGTGCGCGTAGCGGCCTTGCGCCAGCTCGCCAGGCTCGACCGCCTGCGCCTGTTCGAAGCTACGCTGGCCGTAGAGCTCGTCGATGGTCAGCGCGACGTCGCCGCCGCTCTGACGCATGATCAGCACCCGCTGGCCTTCCTGCAGCACCGTGCGCCGGCCCTCCAGGAACTGCTTCAGATCGATCACCGGGAACAGGTTGCCGCGCAGGTTGCCCACGCCCAGCAACCAGGGCTGGGCGCCCGGCACCGGCGTCACCGGCGGCATCGGCACGATTTCCGCCACTTCGCGGAAGTCCGAGACCAGCCGCCGGGTACCGACGCGATAGCCGACGCCACGCCAGATGTCTGCGGAGAACTGGCGTTCCGGCAGCGGCGTGGCGTGCGCAAGACTACGCCGCTCGTAGTCTTCGAGAATGTCGAATGGAGAGCGCATCAACGCACCAGTTGTTTGATGCGTGCAATCAGATCGTCTTCGCGCGGCGGCTTGACGATGTAATCGCTGGCACCTTGTCGCAAACCCCAGGCCTTGTCGGTTTCCATGCCCTTGGTGCTGACCAGCAGCACGGGGATGTCCTTGGTGGCCTGGTCGCGTGCGAGTGCACGCGTTGCCTGGAAGCCGCTCATGCCGGGCAGCACCACATCCATCAGCACCAGATCGGGCGCCTGGCTGCGAACCAGCTCCAGTCCCTCTTCGGCGTTGTCGGTGGCGACGACCGTATGGCCAGCTTTTTCCAGCCATTGACTGAAGACTGCCCGATCGGTGGGCGAGTCCTCGATCAATATAATTCGAGCCATGTTGCCTTTCCCCCTGGTCAGGCGTGGACGTACGTGCGGATCGCGCTCAGTAATTCTTCACGTGTGAATGGCTTGGTCAGATATTGCTCGGAGCCGACGATGCGGCCGCGTGCCTTGTCGAACAGGCCATCCTTGGACGACAACATGATCACCGGCGTCGACTTGAAGAGCTGGTTGCCCTTGATCAACGCGCAGGTCTGGTACCCATCCAGACGCGGCATCATGATGTCCACAAAGATGATCTGAGGTTGCTGGTCCGCAATCTTGGCCAGTGCCTCGAAACCATCCGTCGCTGTCACTACTTCACACCCTTCGCGCTTCAACAGCGTTTCGGCGGTGCGGCGAATGGTTTTCGAATCATCGATCACCATCACCTTCAGTCCTGCGAGTTCCCCACCCGCAGCAATGTTTTCACTCATGCAAATATCCCCGGGCGCGCAACGCTTCATCCCTTCCGGCGTCGCTACGAAACTGCATGTATATCCCAAGACCCGCATCGACTGTCAAGGGCGCGTTGCCGGGGCCCCGCCAGGCGGACGTTCCGACTGCGTCCGGGTGCGTTTCGGCCGGCAAGTCGCGCATTCGCAACCGGCCGGGCGCGCCATCGCCCGCCGCTTGAAGTTACCATCGGCAACCTGTTCGAAAGGTTTAGCCCATGTCGCTCGACGTCGTTGTGGTGATGGACCCCATCGCCTCCATCAAGATCGCCAAAGACACCACCTTCGCCATGCTGCTGGAGGCCCAGCGCCGTGGGCACCACCTGCATTACGTGCGCCCGGGCGGGCTGAGCCTGCGCGAGGGCCGCGCGGTGGCGCAGGTCGCGCCGCTGAGCGTGCGCGAGGACAAGACCAGCTGGTTCACCCTGGGCGAGTTCGCCGAACTGGCGTTCGGCCCCGGCCAGGTAGTGCTGATGCGCAAGGACCCGCCGGTTGACGCGGAGTTCATCTACGACACCCAGGTGCTGAGCGTGGCGCAGCGCGCCGGCGCGCAGATCGTCAACGACCCGCAGGGCCTGCGCGACTACAACGAGAAGCTGGCCGCGCTGCTGTTCCCGCAATGCTGCCCGCCCACCCTGGTCAGCCGCGACTCTGCCGCGCTCAAGGCGTTCGTGCTGGAGCATGGCCAGGCCGTGCTCAAGCCGCTGGACGGCATGGGCGGGCGTTCGATCTTCCGCAGCGGCACCGGCGACCCCAACCTCAATGTGATCCTGGAGACGCTGACCGACGGCAACCGCAAGCTGACCCTGGCGCAGCGCTTCATCCCCGACATCACTGCCGGCGACAAGCGCATCCTGTTGGTGGACGGCGAGCCGGTCGATTACTGCCTGGCGCGGATTCCGCAGGGCGACGAATTCCGCGGCAACCTGGCCGCCGGCGGGCGCGGCGAAGGCCGGCCATTGTCCGAACGCGACCGCTGGATCGCCGCGCAGGTGGGCCCGGAAATGCGCCGCCGCGGCATGCGCTTCGTCGGCCTGGACGTGATCGGCGATTACCTGACCGAGGTCAACGTCACCAGCCCCACCTGCGTGCGCGAGCTGGACGCGCAGTTCGGGCTGAACATCGCCGGGCTGCTGTTCGATGCGATCGAGGCCGGCGCCGCGCAATGAGCACGGCCGCGGCCCTGCCTGCAGCGATGGACGAACGCCGGCGGCTGACCACCACGCTGGTGATCTCGCTGTTGCTGCACGGCGCGCTGATCCTGGGGGTGGGCTTTGCGGTCAGCGAGGACGCGCCGCTGGTCCCGACCCTGGACGTGATCTTCAGCCAGACCAGCACCCCACTGACGCCCAAGCAGGCCGACTTCCTGGCCCAGGCCAACCAGCAGGGCGGCGGCGACCACGACACCGCCCAGCGCCCGCGCGACAGCCAGCCAGGCGTGGTGCCGCAGGACCGCACCGGCCTGGCGCCGCAGGCGCAACGCGCCACCAGCGTGAACGCACCGCAGCCGACCCAGACCCGGGTGGTGAGCAGCCGCCGTGGCGAACAGGCCGTGCCGACGCCGCAACCGACCCCGCAGACCGACCCACTCACCCCGGCCGATGCGCAACGCATCCAGCGCGATGCGGAGATGGCCCGGCTGGCGGCCGAGGTGCACCTGCGCTCGGAACAGTACGCCAAGCGCCCGAATCGCAAGTTCGTCTCCGCCAGTACCCGCGAATACGCCTACGCCAACTACCTGCGCGCCTGGGTGGACCGCGCCGAGCGCGTGGGCAACCTGAATTATCCGGACGATGCCCGCCGCCGCCGGCTGGGCGGCAAGGTGGTCATCAGCGTGGGCGTGCGCCGCGACGGCAGCGTGGAAAGCAGCCGCGTGCTGGTCTCCAGCGGGATCCCGACGCTGGACGCCGCCGCGTTGCGGGTGGTGCAGCTGGCACAGCCGTTCCCGCCCCTGCCCAGGACCAAGGACGACGTGGACATCCTCGAGGTGACGCGCACCTGGCTGTTCCTGCCCGATGGTGAGTTGCACGACGACCGCTGACACACGCCCAGGCGCGCGCTGTGCGTCCAGTGGTGGCCAGGATCTCAGGCCACCTGCGCCGCGGCGTGCAACCGGTCGGCCACCGTCATGATCTCGGCTGCGTCCTGCACGCGTTCGCGCCAGGCGGCGGGGATGCCCTCCACACCATAGAACGCGCCGGCGAGCTGGCCGCAGATCGCCGCGGTGGTGTCGGCATCGTCGCCCAGGTTGGCCGCGCGCAGCACCGCCTCGGCGAAGGTGCCGGTAGTGGCGAAGCACCACAGCGCCGCCGATAGCGCATCCACCACGTAGCCGGTGCCGCGGATCTGCGCTGCCGGCACCGCTGCATGGTCGCGCGCGGCCAGGGCCTGCACGGCCGGGGAGACCATTGCTTCGCACGACGTGCGCAGCACCTGAGCGCGCGTTGCGCCGAGCAGGGCGGCCCGCATCTGGGCCGCGAACAACCGGCAGGCGTCCAGTGCTTCGGCGGCGGCATGGGTGGTGCGCGAGCTGTCGGCGGCACGCTCGCCCAGCTCGCCGGGGCGATGCGCGTAGTACATCGCCACCGACGCCAACCGCATCAGGGATCCATTGCCGGCCGCGCGCGGATCGGCGCTGCCGCTGAAGGCGGGGCCGCCATCGAGATAGCGCTCCAGCGCCTGGCGCACGGTGTTGCCGATATCGAAACAGCGGCCGGTGCTGCTGAGGTAGCCGTGCTGATACCAGTTGCAATAGCGATTCATCTGGTCGGCGGGATCGAAGCCTTGCCGGTGCAGCAGGCTGTGCGCCAGGCACAGCGCCATCGAGGTGTCGTCGGTCCACTGCCCTGCACGCAGGGCGAACGGACCACCGCCGTGCATGTCGTCGATCGGCGTGAAGCTGCCGGGCGCCTGGAATTCCAGCGTGGTGCCCAGCGCATCGCCGACTGCCAGACCTAGCAGGCAGCCGCGAAACCGCGCGCGTTCGAGATCGCCGTGGGTCATGGCGCGGCGGCCGCCGCCTTCGCTGCGCGTGCGGCCTGTTGCTCGACCAGGGTCAGTGCGACGTTGTCGCGCAGGTACGCCGGTTCCACGCGCTCCGGCGCCAGCCCTTCGCCCCGCTGCAGCGCGGGCACCGCCAGCGTGAGCAGATCGGCGGCATGCGGCAAGGCGCTGGCATCGACGCTGCTCAGCTGCGCGGCAAGGCGTTGCTGCAGCAGTCCGTCGGCGGCCGCAAATCCGGTTCCCACCCCGGCCACGCGCTGCGCCGTCTCGGGCATGGCCACCGCATCGGGCGTGCACACGCGCTCCGGGGCAAGTTCCAGCAGCCCTTCCTCGTTGCGCGCGAACACCCCGGCATAGACCTCGCCCATGCGCGCATCGATGCAGGCCAGCACATGCCTCGCCTCGGCCGGCGCGCGCAAGGCCAGCACCTGCAGCGTGGAGACCGCCAGCACCGGCAGATCCAGGGCCAGCGCGATGCCCTGCGCAATACCGATCGCCAGCCGCACGCCGGTGAAGGCCCCGGGCCCGCGGCCGACCGCGATCGCATCGAGCTGACGACGGGTGATGCCGGCGTCGGCCAGCAGCGCCTCGGCCCAGGGCAAGGCCAGTTCGGCGTGACGACGCGGTGCCAGTTCGAAGCGCTCGATCACGCGTCCATCCACGTGCAGCGCAACGGAGCAGGCTTCGGTGGAGGTTTCGAAGGCGAGGATGTTCATGGGAGAGAGCCGGGACCGGGGACCCGGGACTGGGGAACCGGGAAGGCGCAAAGTCTAACTGATCGATTCGAGCGGACGAGGCGGCAGATAGACGGGATCGGGGACCCGGGACTGGGGACCCGGGAAGGCGCAGCTCGACGGATCGGTTCGAGGGTCCGAGGTGGCATCCGGGATGTGCCACCTGCGTCGTTGCCATTGCACAGGAGCGCGACATAGGCGACCGCCCAGAGCACTCGGTCCTGCCCCTACCCGGGTCCCGGGTCCCCGGTCCCCAGTCCCGGCTCCCCGGCCCCCAGTCCCGCCCCCTCGAAAAACGCCTGCACATCAGCAAGCTCCCGCGTGCGCGCAAACGGCGGCAGCGAGGTCATGAAGGTGCGCCCGTAGCTCTTGGTGATCAGCCGCGGATCGCACAGCACCAGCACGCCACGATCGGTTTCGCTGCGGATCAGCCGGCCCACGCCCTGCTTCAGCGCGATCACGGCCTGCGGCAACTGTTCATCGCGGAACGGATTGCCGCCCTCGCGGCGGATCGCATCCAGCCGCGCTTCGAACACCGGGTCGTCGGGCGCGGCGAACGGCAGCTTGTCGATCACCACCACGCTCAGCGCGTCGCCGACCACGTCCACGCCCTCGCGGAAACTGGCAGACCCCAGCAGCACGCCGTTGCCGGAATCGCGAAAGCGTTGCAGCAACGTCGCGCGCGGCGCCTCGCCCTGCACGAACAGCGGCCACGGCGCACCGCGCAGCGCGTCGGCGGCCTCGCGCAGCGCGCGGTGCGAGGCGAACAGCACGAATGCGCGGCCATTGGAAGCTTCCAGCACCGGTGTCAGCGCTGCGATCAAGGCGGTGCCGAAGCCGCGCGCGGCCGGGTCGGGCAGATTCGGCGGCAGATAGCACAGCGCCTGGCGCGCCCAGTCGAACGGGCTGGGCTGCAGCAAGGTCATCGGGTCGCTCAAGCCCAGCCGTAGCGCAATGTGATCGAACTGCCCACCCACCGCCAGCGTGGCGGAGGTGAACACCCAGGCCGCCTGCGACTTTTCGCGGTGCTCGCGCAACGGTCCGGACACGTCCAGCGGCGTGCGCTGGCAGCGGAATCCGCGCGGGCTCAGTTCGTACCAGAGCACATCGTTGTCGACCGTCTGTTCCGGCGGATCCTGCGCAAAATCCGCCACCGGCAGGTCTTCGCCCAGCCAGCGCGACAGCCGATTCAGGGCGTCCTGCGCACGCGCAGTGCAGCCATCGAACCCAGGCGAGGCCTCGCGCAATGGCAGCAAGGCCTCGCCCAGCCGTGCCAACGCCGACAGTACCGCATCGAAGCCTTCGCGCACTTGCGGCTTGGCCAATGCGCGCCACTGCGTGCCACGCGGCGGCAGGCCTTCCATGCCGGCGCGCAGGCTGCGCAGCGCATCGTCCAGCGCCAGGATCGGCGCCTGCAGGCCGGCCTGCGCGCCGGCGACCAGGCGCGCTTCCACCATGCAGTCGCGCGCCAGTTCCTGCCACGGGCGCATGCCGAAACTTTCGCCGAAGAAATTGGCCGCCAGCTCCGGCAACTGATGCGCTTCGTCGATGACGAACGCCTGCGCGCCCGGCAGGATCTCGCCGAAGCCTTCCTGCTTGAGCGCCAGATCGGCCAGCAGCAGATGGTGATTGACCACCACCAGATCGGCGGCCTGCGCACGCTGGCGTGCCTGCACCACGAAGCACTCGCCATAGAACGGGCATTCGGTGCCCAGGCAGTTGTCCACCGTGGAGGTCACCATCGGCAGCAGTGGCGAATCGTCCGGCAGGGCATCCAGTTCGGCCATGTCGCCGTACTGGGTCCGCCCGCTCCAGGCCACGATGCGCTGGAACTGGGTGACCTGCTCGGGCGTGGCCAGGCGCGGCTCGCCACGCGCCTGCTGGGTGCGGTACTTGCACAGATAGTTTGCGCGGCCCTTCAGCAACGCGCTGCGCAGGCCCACGCCCAGCGCGGCGCGCACGCGCGGCAGATCACGATGGAACAGCTGGTCCTGCAGCGCGCGCGTGCCGGTGGAGACGATGGTCTTCAAGCCCGATAGCAGCGCCGGTACCAGATACGCATAGGTCTTGCCGGTGCCGGTACCGGCCTCGGCCAGCAGCACGTCGCGTTGCTCGAACGCCTCGGCAATGGCGCCGGTCAGGCGCAGCTGCGCAGCGCGCGGCGCGAATGCATCGAGCTGGCGCGCAAGCGCCCCGCCGTCGCTGAGCGCCTCGATGCTGGCAGTGGCAAGTTGGGACATGGGACCGGACGGATGCAGGCTGGAAAGCACGACAGCCTAGCGCGTGTGCGGTGATGCTGCCCGGGTTGCGCTTGATCGCTTGCGGATACGCGCGCCACTGCGGGAGCAACCGCCGCGCCGCGCCCGTAGCCGCTGAAAACCGATCGCGCAGCCGGAGCGCTGCGTTCCCCTGGCTTCGATGCCCTCCAGACACCGAAGCATGCTGAGGGCACGGCCGTAGCATGCCTCAACGGTGCCCACCTGGCGGTGAGCGCAGTCGCTCGATCGCCGATCTCAGTACCTCTTCATTCCCGGCACGGTGCAACCGACGATCTGCGCCTTGGCCGAGGCGGCGTTTTCCTTCTCGCCACGTGCCAGGCGTGACTGTTCGATGGTGGCCCAGTGACGGCGGCACAGCGGGCCGGTCTTGGAACCCAGCTCGATCGCCTGCCTGGCAAAGCGTTCGGCGGCCGGCCAGTCGGCCTGCAGCACGGACACTTCGGCACGTTCCTGCAGGATCGCCGGGTCGCCGGACACCAGCCCCAACGCCTGATCCAGCGCCGCGGCCGCACCGGTCAGATCGCCGGCCTGGCGCTTGCTCTTGGCGGTGTCGCGCAGGTCGTCCACCTGCGGGTCGCGCAGCGGCTGCACCGACAGCTCGGTGTCGTCGGCGCCGGCCTCGCGCTCGATCAGCAGCAATCGCTGCGTCGGCGTGGTCGGATCCACCGGGGTGGGCGGCGGCGTGGGCGGCGCGCTGACGCAGGCAGCCAGTGTCGCGGTGGCCGCGGCCAGGACAAGCGGACGGTGCAGTCGGATCATCGAATCGCTCCAATCAATGTGCAGGGGGCGCCGACGCGGGCGCCGGCGCAGGGTCTTCCGGCTTCTTCTCCAGGCCGAAGAAACGCCGCCAGCCGCCGCCGCTGGATTGCTCGGCAGGCGCGGAGGACGCATCGGCAGGCTCGCCTTCGATCGACGGCGCGTTGCCCGTGCAGGGGGCATAGGCAGGCGTGAAACCGACCACGAACGGGAACTGGCGCGCGCCAGGGCAGCCGGCATCGGTCACGCCGGTACCGGCTGCATCCACCGATTGCCAATCCAGCCCCTTGCCGCTGACCTTCAGGGGCGCGCTGGGCAGGCGGGCAAAGATGCTCGACCACACCCGCATCGCGCCGGTGGCGCCATACAGGCCGGTCTCGGCGTTCTGGTCGTTGCCCATCCAGATCACTGCCAGATGGTCGCCGGTATAGCCGGCGTACCAACTGTCGCGACCATCGTTGGAGGTACCGGTCTTGCCGGCCGGCGACAGACGACCCAGGCCATCGCCCAGCAGCTGTCGCGCGGTTCCGTTGCTGACCACCTGCTGCAAGCCGATGCTGATCAGGTTGGCGGCGACCGAATCGCCCTCCTGCGCCGGTGCCGGAGTCTTGTCGTAGCGCTTGAGCAGCTTGCCCTGCGGATCGAGCACACCGCGCACCGCGTGCAGCGGCTGGATCTCGCCGCCGGCCGCCAGGAACTGGTAGAGCTGCGCCATGCCGTACGGGCTCTGGTCGGTCGCGCCCAGGATCAGCGACGGATTCGGGTCGGCCTTGATGCCGGCCAGCACCTGGATCAATTGGGCGATACGGTCGGCGCCGACCTGCATGCCCACCCGCACCGTGGCCTGGTTGTAGGAATGCGCCAGCGCATCCACCAGCCGCACCGTGCCGTGACTGCGGTTGTCGGAATTGCCAGGCGACCAGGTCTTGCCGCGGCCGAGCTGCACCGTGACCGGCGAGTCGTCGACCCAGCTGGACAGCGCCCAGCGGTCCGGCGACGCCAGCGCCAGCATGTACACGAAGGGCTTGAGCAGCGAGCCCACCGGCCGCTGCGCTTCCACGGCGCGGTTGAAGCCCGGCTTGGCCACATCGCGGCTACCGACCACGGCCAGCACATCGCCGTTGTGCACGTCGGTGAGCACCAGCCCGGCCTGCAGCGGCGGGCGCTTCTTGTTGTCCAGCCGCTTGATGGTGCCGGTCACTGCCCCTTCGGCATACGCCTGCGCGGACGGCGACATACCGGTGAGCACACTCATGCCGGCGCCTTGCAGCACGCCTTCCGGGTAGTCGTGCGCCAGCTGGCGTCGCACCAGATCCACATAGGCCGGGAAGCGATTGGCCGCGACCAGGCCGGGCTCGGTGGGTACGCCCAGCGGAGCGGCGAGTGCGCGCTTGTACTCCGCGTCGTCGATCAGCTTGTTCTCGTGCAGCTTGCCCAGCACGAAGTTGCGCCGGTCCAGCGCGCGTTCCGGGTTACGCCGCGGGTCGTAGTACGACGGCCCCTTGACCAGCCCGATCAATAGCGCGATCTGTTCGGTGGTCATCGAATTGAGATCGCGGCCGAACCACAGTTCGGCACCCGACGACACCCCGTGGATAGCCTGCCCGCCCCGCTGGCCCAGGTAGACCTGGTTGAGATAGGCCTCCAGGATGGTGCGCTTGTCGTAACGCGCCTCCATGATCACCGCGTACAGAATCTCGTTGAATTTGCGGGTGAGCGTCTGCTCCTTGCCGATGCCGAGCAGGCCGCTGCGGGCCAGCTGCTGGGTCAGCGTGCTGGCGCCCTGGCGCACCTGGCCGCCGGAGCGCAGCATGATCCAGGCCGCACGCACCATGCCGCTCAGGTCGATACCGTGATGGCTGTTGAAGTCGCGGTCTTCCACCGCCTGCAGGCCGGTGACCAGCAGCTCCGGCACTTCCTCCATCCGCACCAGGCGGCGTTCTTCCTGCTTCTGCCCGTACAGCGTGGCGATCCGCGCCGGATCCAGCCGCGCGCTCTTCAGCGCCTTGCGGCTGCCGGCATCGCGCAGACTGGCCACGCGCCCGCCCGACAGGGCAAGCTCGATCCGCCGTGCGGGCACGCGCCCGTCCACATCGATATAGCCGCGGCTGGCGATGATGAAGCGGCTGCCATCCTGCTGGTAGGTGCCGGCCAACGTGGCCTGTCCGTCGTCACGGTAGGACGCCGCATCCAGTTCGGTCTTGAGGGTGGCCGCATCCAGCGCATTGCCCGGCGCCAGCACCAACGGACGCCCGTACACGCGGGTGGGAATCTGCCAGCGCAGCTCGCCGAAGCGCTGGCTGACCTGCTTGTTCAGATACACCGTGTACGGGATCAGGAAACCGAGCGCCAGCGCAATCGCGGCAAATCCCCAGACGATCAGTCTGCGCTGCCAGCGGGAGCCTTGCTCGTCGGTGTCGTCCAGGAAATCGTCGGAATCGTCGTTGTCGTAGCGTCGGGGCACGGGGATGCGAGAATGTAGGGTGCGGCGAGTCTAGCGCAGCGCTGTCATGGTTGCGGTCCGCCTGCCCGTTCCGACTTAAGCGCGGCTAACAAAGCACCGGCGCTGGAGCTCGGGCCGGCGTGGGCCGGGCGCAAGGCGGCGGGATCTCCCCCGCTACACTGCCGCGCCATGCCGCTGCGCCCGGTGCGTCAGCGCCACCACGTTCCACCTGTCCTCTACGCCGGAGTTCCACCGCAATGTCGATGTCCCTGGCCGATGCGCGCTATCTGTTCAACCGCGTGCTCGGCCTGATCCACCGCTCTGTGGCCAGCATGCGCACGCGTGGCTGGCGCGCCACCTGGCAGCGCATTCGCGTGCACACGCAGGCACCTCCGGCCGCACTGGGCACCCCGCTGTGGTTGCCCGACGCAACGCCGTTTGCCCCCTTCGCGCTGCCGCACAGCGCAATCCCACGCGTGACGGTGGTGATTCCGGTCTACAACCACATTGCCCACACCCTGGCCTGTCTGCGCGCACTGGCGGCGCATCCGCCACTGCTGGCGATGGAGACCATCGTGGTGGACGATGGCAGCAGCGATGCCACCGCAGTGCAGCTGCCGCAGATCTCCGGCCTGCACTATCACCTGCGCGCCAGCAATGGCGGCTTCATCGCGGCCTGCAACGACGGCATCGCGCTGGCGCGCGGCGATTACGTGGTGCTGCTCAACAACGACACCATTCCCCAGCCCGGCTGGCTGGATCGGCTGATCGCCACCTTCGATCAGCATCCCGGCGCCGGACTGGTCGGCGCCCAACTGGTCTACCCGGACGGGCGGTTGCAGGAATCGGGCGGCGTGGTGTTCGCCGATGGCAGCGCCTGGAGTTACGGGCGCTTCGAATCGGCCGACGACCCGCGCTACGCCTATGCCCGCGCAATGGATTACTGCTCGGGCGCGGCGATTGCCCTGCCACGTGCGCTACTGCAGACGCTGGGCGGGCTGGATCGCCGCTACATGCCCGCCTACTACGAAGACACCGACCTGGCGTTTGCGGTACGCGCCGCCGGCCGCCAGGTCCTGGTCCAGCCGGCCAGCGTGGTGGTGCACGACGAGGGCACCAGCAACGGCACCGACGTGCGTACCGGGGTCAAGGCGTATCCGGTGCGCAACCAGCGTGTGTTCGCTGAGAAATGGCAGTCCACCTTGGCAGCGCACTTGCCGCTGGGCACCGTTCCCGGACCTGCGCAGCTGCACCGCGGGCAACGCCAGGTGTTGATCCTGGACGAATGCGTGCCGCAGCCGGACCGCGACTCGGGGTCGCTGCGGCAGTTCAACCTGATCCGGTTGCTCTGCGAGGAGGGCGTGCATGTGGTGTTCGTGCCCACCCGCCGCGAGCACGCCGGACGGCACACGCAGGCACTGCAGCAGCTGGGCGTGGAAGTCTGGTACGCACCGTTTCTGGACGGCATCGGCAGCTGGCTGCGTACGCATGGCCCGCGGTTTGCGGTGGTGCTGCTGGTACGTCACCACGTTGCGCATGCCTGCCTGCCGTTGCTGAGACACTATGCTCCGCAGGCGCGCACGCTGTTCGACACCGTCGACCTGCACTACCTGCGCGAGCGGCGCGGCGCCGAACTGGCCGGCGATGCCAATCTGCTGCGCAGCGCAGAACGTACCCGGTTGCGCGAACTGGAGATCATGGCCGCCACCGACGTCACCGTGCTGGTGTCCGCTGCGGAACAGGCGCAGTTGCACGCGGACGCGCCGCAGATCCGCACCGCCCTGCTCTCCAACCTGCACGAGGTGGCCGGCAACGGCCCCAGCTTCGCGCAACGCCGCGACCTGGTCTTCGTCGGCGGCTTTCGTCACCCGCCCAATGTGGATGCGGTGCAGTGGTTCATCAGTGCGATCTTCCCGCAGGTGCGTGCCCAGCTACCGGATGTGGTGTTCCACTGCATCGGCGCGGACCTGCCCGAGGCGCTGAAACTGCTGGCCGAGGAATGTCCCGGCGTGCAGTTGCATGGTCATGTGCCGGATCTGCTGCCGTTCATGGACAACGTCCGCATCGCGGTGGCGCCGCTGCGTTTCGGTGCCGGCGTCAAGGGCAAGATCAATCTCAGCATGGCACATGGGCAGCCGGTGGTCGGCACGAGCTGTGCGGTGGAAGGCATGCACCTGCGCGATGGTCAGGATGTGTGCGTGGCCGACGACGCCGATGCCTTCGCCGCGGCGATCGTGCGCCTTTACCAGGATGCGACGCAGTGGCAGCGCCTGGCCGACAACGGACTGCGCAACGTGGACGAGCATTTCTCGCTGGATGCCGCGCGCAAGACGGTGCGTGCATTGTTCATTGCCGATTGAGTCGGCGCTGTTGAATCAGTGCATCGCCGAGTGAAGCGGCATGCGGCGGCGTTGGCACGTCGCCGCTGACTCTCAACGCGCTTCTGAGTGCAGTCGCGAGCGAACATCGCACATCTGGGCGCGCACCTGCTGGTAACAGCTCGCAGGTGCCATCTCCGTTCACTTGGTGGAGTAACAACCCGCCTGCCCCTCTCTGCTGGGGGAAAGGGTTTAGAGAAAAAGGACGAACGCAGGCCGGGCACCGTGCTCGCCACGCTCGCACCCATCAGCGCTGCTCGGTCACCGCCCTGACCCGTCGCGTGAACTCGGCCAGTTCGGGCAGTCCCGGGTCCAGCTGGTGTGCCTCGTCCTGCGCACGCCGCGCGAACGCGGCATCTTCCTGGCCCAGGCGTTCGCTGCCAACGGCAATCCAGCGCTGCGCCAGGCGCCGGCGTGCGGCGGCCAGCGCCTCGCCCGTGGGCGTCAATGCCTGCCAGGCATCCAGGCAGCCGCGCGCCGCGCGCAGGCGGTTATCGCGAAGCTCGTCTTCGAAACAGCGTCGACTGGCCGGCGCCACGCGCGCAGCGGCCTGCAGCACGCGCGCATCGCGCGGCGCCAGCGCCTGTGCGGCGCGCACGGCGTCGTAGGCGCTGGCGCCCGGCGGGGTCATCCATTGCTGTCGTGCCTCGGCATCGGCCACGCGTTGCAGCAACACGCGCAACCGGCGTTCGCGCACGCCACGCGACAAGCCGGTTTCTGGCCCACGCTGGGCATCGCGGGCGCGCGCGATCGCCTGTTCGGCCTGGGCGATGGAGGCGGCGCCCGGCACCAGCACCCGCGCCTGCTGCAGCGACTGCATGGCGTCGTCAAAATGGAAATCCGCGGCCTGGCGCCCCGCCTGGGCGGCATATTCGCTGGCCACCTGCTCAAGCCCGCGACGTGCGCCGGCATCTTCCGGCTCGGCCGCCAGCACCGCCATGAAATCGCGCGCCGCCGGTGCCAGGCGCCCCCGTCGCAGCAAGGTGTCGGCACGCTGCCGCCGCTGTTCGAGCGCACGGTGGTAATGGCCTTCGGTCGACGGCACATCGGCGTGGCCGGCGTCGTAGCGCTTGGCCGCCACCAACAGCGCGGCGGCCTCGCCAAGCGCATCGCGCGCCAGGGCGTGGCGCGCCTGCGCCAGCAGATCGGCCAGGGCATCTTCGCGCCCTTCCAGTGCATCGGTACGGTCCGGTGCCAGGCTGAGGACGCGTTGGTACAGCGGCAACGCACTGTCGGGCGTGCCATCCAGGCGACCCTGTTGCTGGGCGGCGACTGCTTGGGCGACCAGGGCATCCAGGCCGGCGCGGCGGGCCTGCAGGTCGCGCAGACGCAGGGCGACCGGGGCGATCTGCGCCTGCGGCACCTCCAACGCGGTTGCCAGCGCCAGCGCACGTTGCGCATCGGCCGCATCGCCGGCCGCGATCGCCGCACGCGCCTGCACCACCGCGGCCGCACCGGTACGCGCCAGCCCGGCGCGGGCCTCGCTGCGGTCGCCATCCAGCGCAAGTGCGGCGGCAAACAGTTCGCGCGCCCCGTTGCCGTCGGCAGCACTGAGCGTGCCGCGTGCCAATGCGGCAGTGCCACGCTGCAGCAGTTGCTGGATCCGGGTGTCCGGCCACAGCCAGTCGGCGAGCGGCTGGCGCAACACGATCACCCCCATCAGCAGGCAGAGCGATAGCGCCAGCACCACGCGCCAGAGCGCGCGGCTGCGCAGCGGCGCCCAGAGGCGGGGCGACCTGGCCCAGCGCGGCAGCGGAAACATGCGGTTGCGTCCATCCTTGGCGCGACCTGACGGGGACGCGTTCACCCTGCCATGGTAGCGGGGTGGCGCGAAGGTGGCGTGGGTTTGTTCGGGAGTCGGGAGTCGTTGAGGCGCGCACGTGCGAACGGCTGAAGGCGCCTTGAACTCCTTCGGCGAATTTTCAAGGCGCCTGCAGTGCGGGGCAGGCACAGCTGCAGCGTGAGCGGCTGCCCGTATCGCGGGCAAGCCGGACGGATGAGCGGTGGAAGCCGCGCATGCGTATTGGCAGCATCGGCCGAAGGGGGCACTTTGACGCAGAACACTGCGGTTTTGCGGGCCGCTTAGCCTAGTCTTCGCACTTCGCTGACCCCGGGCAAGGCATCCAGCTTGCCCAGCAGCGCAGACAACTGGTCGTAGTCGCTGACCTTGAGCCGCAGCCGCAGCTGCGCCCTGCCGGTGTCGCGCACGTTGTCGCTGTTGATCTCCAGCACGTGAGCGTCTTCCTGCGCGATCAGGTTGGTGATGTCCTTGAGCAACCAGCGCCGGTCCACTGCGCGCACCTGCACATCCACCTCGTAGCCGCTGCCCGCCTTGCCCCACTCCACCGGCAACACGCGTTGCGGGTGGGCGGCCGCCAGCCGCGCCAGCGCCACGCAGTCGGTGCGGTGCACGGTGATGCCGCGGCCGCGGGTGAGATAGCCGGCAATCGGCTCGCCGGCCACCGGCTGGCAGCACCGCGCCAGTTGCACCAGCAGGTTGCCCACGCCCTGCACGGTGAACTTGGACTTGCCCAGGCCCTCGCGGCGCGCGGTCGGACGTGGCGGTGCCGGCACCGCCGGCTGCGAGGCGGCGCGCTCGGCTTCCAGCAGCGCACGGCTGACCTGGTTCGGCCCGGTGTCGCCCAGCGCCACCTGGATATACAGATCGTCCGCATTCTCGGCGTGGAATTTGCGCGTCGCCACACTCAAATCGGCGTGCTGCAGGCCCAGCCGCTTGAGCTCGCGATCGAGCAAGTCCTTGCCGGCCTGCACATTGCGGGCGCGGTCGAGCTTGTGGAACCAGGCACGCACCTTGTCGCGAGAACGCCCGCTGGCCAGAAAGCCGTTGGACGCCAGCAACCAGTCGCGGCGCGGGTCCGCTTCCTTGGCGGTCATGATCTCCACCCGGTCGCCGCTGCGCAGCCGGTAGGTCAGCGGCACGATGCGGTCGTTGACCCGCGCGCCGCGGCAGCGGTGCCCCACCATGGTGTGCACGTGGTAGGCAAAATCCAGCGGGGTGGCGCCCTGCGGCAGATCGATGACCTCGCCCTTGGGGGTCAGCGCATAGACGCGGTCCTCGATCAGCTCGGCATCCAGCGCGCCGGCCAGTTCGCCGTGGTCGCCCTCCTGCACCTGTTCCAGCAGCTGGCGCATCCACAGGATCTTGCGGTCGAAGGCCTTTTCGGCGCCCTTGCCGCCCTCCTTGTACTTCCAGTGCGCGGCCACGCCGAGCTCGGCCTGGGCGTGCATCTCGTGGGTGCGGATCTGGATTTCGATGGTGCGCCCTTCCGGGCCGACCACGGCGGTGTGCAGCGAGCGATAGTCGTTGGCCTTGGGCCGGGCGATGTAATCGTCGAACTCGCTGGGCACCGGCGTCCACAGCGAATGCACCGCGCCCAGCGCCGCATAGCAGGCGGCCACATCGTCCACCATCACCCGCACCGCGCGCACGTCGTAGAGCTGGTCGAACGACAAGCGCTTTTTCTGCATCTTCCGCCAGATGCTGTAGATGTGCTTCGGCCGCCCGCTGACCTCCGCGCGCAGGCCCTGGTCCGCCAGCGCGCTGGAAAGCATGCGCTTGACCGCTTCGATATAGCGTTCGCGGGCGATGCGGGTCTCGTCCACTTCGCGGGCGATGCGGCGGTAGGTGTCCGGCTCCAGGTGCCGGAACGCCAGGTCTTCCAGTTCCCATTTCACCTGCCAGATGCCCAGCCGGTTGGCCAGCGGTGCATGGATGTCGCGGGTGAGCTGAGCCAGCGCGCGGCGCTGGTCATCGCTGAGGCGGTCGGCCACGCGCATGCGCGCCAGCTGCCGTGCCAGCAGGATCGGCACCACGCGCAGGTCATGGATGATGGACAGCAGCAGGCGGCGCAATCCCTCGCTGTTGCGCCCGGCCTCGCGCCCGGCGTGCAGCGCCCACACCTGATCGGCCGCATCCAGCCCGTCGAGCAGCCCCTCCACTGCCACCCGACGTTCGGCCGGCTGCCAGGGCAGGCCGGCCATCGCACCGCGTAGTGTCGGCAGGTCGAACAGCAACGCCGCGATCAACGTCGCCTCGTCGGCGGCCAGCAGTGCCAGCGCATCCAGCGTGTCGCCAAGCAGCGACCACGCCACGCTGTCGGCTGGCGCAGGCGGCGCGTCCTGCCAGGCGCGCGCCAGCGCTTGGCGCAATGCGGGAGTAACCGATGCCAGCGCGGGGCGCTGCAGCACTGCCTGCAGGCGGTCGAATGAGGAACTGGTCACTACGGTGGACACGGCGGCAGGCGATGACTGGAGTCTGGCAGCTACGGTAACGTGCGCGTCACCATCTCCACAACGCGCAATTTCCAGCCTGGCGCGGGCAGCTCATCTGGGCGCACTTATGGTCGGTTCACCCGCCAAGGGCTTGATTCGCAACCGCTGCGCGCCACGACGGGTGCGATGGCACACATGCCGCGCGGCACGGGATGCGGCTTTTTACGCGCCCTTTACAACTCGGGCAAACCGGCTGCCTATGCTCCCTGCACGTCATCGCCGCATTGCGCAGCGACGGCGTTTTTCCACCAACTGCGAGGTAGCCGATGAAGACCTGGAAGAAGCCTGTCGTTCGTGAAGTGAATTGTGGCGCCGAAATCAATTGCTACGTCTCCGGCGAGTTTTGATCCGGCCGTTTCTTGGCTCACCTGCCGCCCTCCCATTGATGCATGACCGGCTGCGGCCGGCAGATAGGTAACAGCTCTCCATGCGCATCATTGTTCTGGGATCGGCAGCCGGCGGTGGGCACCCGCAGTGGAATTGCCATACCCCCGCAAGCCAGCGGGCGTGGCAACAAGCAGACGGTGCCCAGCGTCGTACCCAGGCCAGCATCGCCGTCAGTGCGGATGGCCAGCGCTGGGTCCTGATCAATGCCTCACCCGATTTTCGGCAACAACTTCTTGCGACGCCTGCGCTCTGGCCGCAGCACGGCCTACGGCATTCGCCGATCGAGGCGGTGCTGCTGACCAGCGGCGAGATCGACCATATCGCCGGGCTGCTGTCGATGCGCGAGAGCCAGGCGTTCTCGTTGCATGCCAGCAGCCGCGTGCTGGAGCTGCTGGCGCAGAACCCGATCTTCGACGCCCTCAATCCGCACTACGTGTCGCGGCAGCCATTCACGCTGGACACGCCGTTGTCACTGCTGGGACTGCAACTGACGCCATTTTCGGTGCCGGGCAAGGTCCCGCTGTTCATGGAATCGCGCAGTGGCGGCGACCTGGCCGGCTCCGATGAAGAGACCCTGGGCCTGACCATCGACGATGGCCGCCACCGCGTGCACTACATCCCCGGCTGCGCGGCCATGACCGACGCATTGCGCGAGCGCCTGCGCGGCGCCGAGCTGGTGTTCTTCGACGGCACGCTGTGGCGCGACGATGAGATGGTGCAGCTGGGCGTCAGCCAGAAAACCGGCCAGCGCATGGGCCATCTCAGCATCGATGGCCCGGACGGCACCATGGCGGCGTTCGCCCCGCTCGATGTGGCGCGCAAGATCTTCATCCACATCAACACCACCAATCCCGTGCTCAATCTCCATTCGCCCGAATACGCCAGCGCGCGCGCCAACGGCTGGGAGGTTGCGCACGACGGCCTGGAGATCACCCTGTGACCGCCCTGCTCCCCCCCGACCAACTGGAAGCGGATTTGCGCGCCATCGGCGCGCGCCTGTATCACGACCAGCACCCGTTCCATGCGCTGCTGCACGATGGCAAGCTCGATCGCGGCCAGGTGCAGGCCTGGGCGCTCAACCGCTTCGAATACCAACGCTGCATTCCCTTGAAGGACGCGGCGATCCTGGCGCGCATGGAAGACCCTGCGCTGCGCCGCATCTGGCGCCAGCGCATCCTCGACCATGACGGCAACAGCGCCGCCGACGGCGGCATCGCGCGCTGGCTGCATCTGACCGACGCACTGGGACTGGACCGCCATTTGGTGGAATCCGGACGCGCACTGCTGCCGGGCACGCGCTTCGCGGTGCAGGCATATCTGCAGTTCGTGCGCGAAAAGAGCCTGCTCGAAGCGATTGCCTCCTCGCTCACCGAGTTGTTCGCCCCCACTATCATCGGCCAGCGCGTGGCCGGCATGCTGAAGCACTACGACTTCGTCTCGCCCGAGGCGCTGGCCTACTTCGAGCATCGCCTGACCGAGGCACCGCGCGACTCGGATTTCGCGCTGGATTACGTCAAGCAACATGCCAACACCGCAGAGAAGCAGGAGCTGGTCAAGGCTGCGTTGCACTTCAAGTGCTCGGTGCTGTGGGCGCAACTGGACGCCTTGCACGTGGCCTATGTCTCACCGGGGATCGTGTGGCCGGACGCCTTCGTACCCGACCGCGCTGCCAGCCGGGTCGCCGCGTGAGCAGCATTGGCCGCGACAGCCAGCCGGCCCTGCGCGCAGGCGTGCGCCTGCAACACGACCGTGCACGTGACCAATGGGTGCTGCTCGCACCCGAGCGCGTAGTCGAACTGGACGAGATCGCCGTCGTGGTGGCGCAACGTTTCGACGGGGCGCGCTCGCTGGCGCAGATTGCGCAGGAGCTGGCGGCAGAATTCGATGCCGACCCTGCCGAGATTGAGGCAGATGTGATCGAACTCACCGGCACCCTGCATCAAAAGCGGTTGCTGCGATTATGAGCAATGCCGTACCCCCACCGCCGCTATCGGTGCTGCTGGAGCTGACCCACCGCTGCCCATTGGCGTGCCCGTACTGCTCCAACCCGATTGCGCTGGCGGCGCTGCGCGAAGAGATGGATACCGAGGGTTGGCGTTCGCTGCTGCAGCAGGCCGCCGACATGGGCGTGCTGCAGGCGCACTTTTCCGGTGGCGAACCGATGCTGCGCAAGGACCTGCCGGAGCTGGTGGCGCATGCGCGCGCGCTCGGCCTGTACAGCAACCTGATCACCTCCGGCGTGGCCGGCGGCGAGCCGATGCTGGACCAGTTGCAGGCCGCCGGGCTGGAACACGTGCAGCTGAGCGTGCAGGACGTGGACCCGGCCGGTGCCGATCGTATTGCCGGGTATCGCAACAGCCTGTCCAAGAAGCGCGAATTCGCAGCCGCCGTGCGTGCACGCGGCCTGCCACTGACGCTCAACGCGGTGCTGCACCGGCACAACGCCGAACGGGTGCCGCAGATGATTGCGCTGGCGCTGGAATGGCAGGCCGAGCGTATCGAGGTGGCCCATACCCAGTACTACGGCTGGGGGCTGCGCAACCGTGCTGCCCTGATGCCCAGCCGTGAACAATTGATGGGCACGATTGCTGCGGTAGAAACTGCACGCCGCGAACTTGGCGACCGCCTGGCGATCGACTTCGTCACCCCCGACTATTACGCACGCCAGCCCAAGCCCTGCATGGGCGGCTGGGGCCAGCGCTTCGTCAATATCTCTCCGCGCGGCGACGTGCTGCCCTGCCATGCCGCCGAAACCATCGAGGGCATGCGCTTCGACAATCTGCGCGATCGCACGCTGGCGCAGATCTGGAACCACGGCGAGGCCTTCGTGCGTTTCCGCGGCACCGCATGGATGCCCGAGGTGTGCCAGGGCTGCCCCAAACGCGAGATCGACTGGGGCGGCTGCCGCTGCCAGGCGCTGGCGCTCAGCGGCGATGCCGCCACGCTGGACCCGGTGTGCGAGCGCTCGCCCGCGCATGCGCAGGTGCGCGCCACTGCCGAGCGCGAAGCTGCGGCCGTGGCACCGGACTTCGTGTACCGCCGCCCGGCACGTGCCGAACGCGCGCCTTCCACCGCCGACGTGACGCCGGACTAGCTCCCACCCAGCGTTGCCGGGCATATCGGTTCCTGCGCGGCAGACAACGACACGGTCATTCTCTGGCTCGGCATGGCCATCCTGCTGCCCACTCGCGGCGCCCGCTCGTCAAGCGGCTGCGCTGGGCAGGACCCGGCAGCCGCCAGACAGTCTGCCAGCCGCAGTCACCTGCCCGCCCAGCGTCTACACTAGCGGCCTCTTACTGACGGATGGCTCTCATGTCGCTCGCGCGCCGCATTCCACTGCTGGTCTGCCTGACCCTTGCATTGACCGCCACACCGGCGCTGGCCCAGCGCTCCGTGCAGGGCGACCTGCAGTCGCAGATGAGCGCCGAGCAGTTCAAGGCCGCCGGCCTGGACAAGCTCACCGCCAGCGAACTGACCGCGCTCAACGACTGGTTGCAGGGCAAGGTTGCCAAGGAAGCCGCGGTGGTGGTCGAACAGGCCAAGGAAGCCGGCCGTCAGGAAGTCATCGTCAAGAACCGCGGCTTCTTCGACTTCGGCAGCAAGGAGCCGATCGAAAGCACTCTCGTGGGCGAATTCAAGGGGTTCTCAAAGGGCCGTATTTACACTCTGGCCAACGGTCAGGAATGGGAACAGACCGATGCGGCCAGCCTGTCGGGCGTACGCAAGGACGCGCCGAAGGTGAAGATCAAACCCGGCCTGGTCGGCGTGTGGTATCTGCAGATCGAGGGCTATAACACCCCAGCCAAGGTGCGGCGGACCAAGTAAGCGCCCCTGACAAAACGATTGCGCGGCCGTCGGGCAGGCACGGCCCACGCTCGGAGTCGGCGTGTACCGCATGCGTACACTCCGGTTCTGCGTGTGCCCTCCGCACCACCACCTGACGATTGCCCGCTACCTTCTGTTAGCCGCTCTCAGGCGCGTGGTGACGCCGCCGCCCGCTGGCCGCGCCAACACGCCGACCTCGGGCAGGGCCACGCCAGCCCTTGCCATCGCGATATGCGCGCCGTTGCTGCTGGCGTGCACTAGCGTCCGAAAGACCAAGGCCACCGGCAGACGGCATAACCTGCGCCTGCGCACATCCGATGCGCCATCGCGGTCGCACTCTGTGTCTTGGATTGCTGGCGGCTTCGCTTGCGCCGCCACCATGCAGCCCTAGGTCACCGCGGCATGCGCGCGTCTGCCAGACTTCCGCACAGCCATCTGTTGCCCTGCCGCGCACGTCTGGTGGCTGCCTGACTGCTGACAATCGCAGCACCCTGCGCTGCATCCGGAGAACGCCGATGTCCCTGACGACACCTTATGCCCTCGCGCTGCTGCTGTTCACCACCGGATCGGCGCTGGCCGACACTGCTGCCGAACAATGCACGCGCCCGGAGGTCGGATTCGACAAGGCGCTGGTCTGCTATCACGACGCAGTGGAGCGACAGCCGCTGGTGTATACCCGCGTTGCCACCAGCACGGTGAACGGTGTGGAGCGGCGCGACTATCTGCTGACCTCGCAGACCTGGTCGCCCGAATCGCTGGTCACCCCGGCGGTGTGGCAGCACGCTGTGGCGATCTACGTCCCCACCGATGCGCTACCCACCCGCGCGGTGCTGCTGTCCACCAATGGCACCCGCAATGCGGCTGCGGGCAGCGCGGCGCAACCGGCCAGCGAGCTGCAACCCGAGGCGCTGGCAGCGCTGGCGCAGCGCAGCCGCACCGTGGTGATCGCGCTGAGCGACATTCCCAATCAGGCGCTGACCTATCGAGGAGACGACACGCCACGCCGCGAGGATGACAGCGTTGCCTATACCTGGTCGCAGTTCCTGCAAGCGCCGCAGCAGCGCAAGACCCTGCTGCTGCATGTGCCGATGGCGGCGGCGATCGCCCGCACCATGTCGCTGGCCGAGCGCGAGCTGGCGCCGCTGCGGATCCATCGTTTCATTCTCGCCGGTGCCTCCAAGCGCGGCTGGGCGAGCTGGCATGCCACCATCGCCGACCGGCGCGTGGAGGCGGTGGTGCCGTTGGTGATCGACATCCTCAACATGCCGGCCGTGCTGGACCATATGTACCGGACCTATGGCGGCAATTGGCCGATCGCATTCGCCCCCTACGCCAGGCAGGGAATCACCGCGCAGCTGCAGACGCCGGAGTTCGCGCAGCTGGTGCAGGTGCAGGATCCGCTCAGCTACCTGCGCTCCCCGTACCGCAAGCGCCTGTCGGTGCCCAAGTACATCGTCAACGCCAGTGGCGACGATTTCTTCCTGCCGGACAATACGCGGTTCTTTTACGACGCATTGCCTGGCAGCAAGGCCCTGCGCATGGTGCCCAACAGCGCGCATAACGGCATCCGCGCATCGGTGGTCGACAGCCTGGTGCCCTTCATCAGGCGATTGCAGCAGCGGCGTGCGCTCCCGCAGCTCAGCGGTGCACTGCAGGCAGGAACGGCACCGCAGATTCGCCTGCGCTCCTCCGAGCGCCCTGCCCAACTGCGGCTGTGGAGTGCCAGCAATCCCCAGGCGCGCGATTTCCGCTATGCCTGCGGCATCCGTTACAGCGCGACCGCGCTACCGCTACCACGCGGCAGCAAGGTGGCGGTGCCGATACAGGTTCCGGCAGTTGGTTGGAGCGCGTACTTCGTCGAAGCCACCTACGCCGATGGCTTCGTCGCCACCAGCCAGACCTATGTGCTTGGTCAGCAGCAATACCCCACCCAGGCACCGCCCACCGACAACGCCGCCTGCAGCACGCTACCGGGCGTTGCCGGCCGCGACGTAGCACGCTGAGAAGCGGAACGCGCCATGCACTGGCGCGACGACCGAAGCGCCGCGCCTTGCGGCGCGTAACCGCGATCGTTGTCCCTGGTACGTAGGGCGTATCTACACCTTGGTCATCGAACACGACCGCCCGCCTGCGGACGTGGCGCCGACGGCAGCACGGCCGCCACTGCTTCGGGCCTGAGAATCCCTCACTCTGCCAGCCAGCTGAGTCGCCGATGCGCACCGTCGCACCCACGGGCAATCCACCAACTCGACAATGTTGACCGGCCTGCGCAACGAAGTCCGCACACAACCGGTCAAAAGGGCCGATTCGGCACTTGAGCTCGCCAGCAAGATCGATCCAACCCGACTGGACCATTGACATCGTTGTCACCAACTCCTACACAGGCCCCTACTCGCTGACGGCACGGGCCGATCAGACGGATCAAAGGACTGCACGTGGCTGCGACCTCGCACTCTGCTCAGGCTTCTGTCTTGCCCGCCATTCCTGCTGCAGCCGGCTTCATCGCCGCCGATGTCGGTGGCACGCATGTGCGTCTTGGTCATGCGCTGCAGACCGACGGTGGCGCGATCGAGCTGGCGCATTACCGCACCTATCGCTGTGCCCAGTACCCCAGCCTGGACGCCATCCTGGCCGATTTCCTGCCACAGGTGAGCCGCGTGGATGCGGTGGTCATCGCCAGTGCCGGGGTTGCGCTGGACGAAGACACCTTCATCAGCAACAACCTGCCGTGGAGCATTTCGCCCAAGCGCCTGCGCAGCGCGCTCGACCTGCGTCGCGTGCATCTGGTCAACGATTTCGAAGCGGTCGCCTACGCCGCCCCGCTCATGGAGCCGCGTGCGGTGCTGCAGCTGAGCGGGCCCACACCGCGGCATGCACGCGCCGCCGGTCCCATCCTGGTGGTCGGGCCGGGCACCGGGCTGGGGGCGGCGGTGTGGATCGATGCCAGGCCGCGCCCGATCGTGCTGGCCACCGAAGCCGGCCAGGTCGCGCTGGCCAGCACGCACGCGCACGAAGCGCAGTTGCTGCACATTCTGCTGCGCGATCGGCACTACCTGCCGCTCGAACATGTCCTGTCCGGCCCCGGCCTGCTGCGGCTCTACACCGCCGCCTGCCAATTGCATGGCACCACCCCGCGGCTCGCATCGCCCGCGGCGATCACCCACGCCGCCCTGCACGAGGACGATGCGCTCGCACGCGAAACGCTGCAGGTGTTCTGCGCCCTGCTCGGCCATGCCGTGGGCGACATGGCCCTGGCCTACGGCGCGGCCGGCGGCATCTATCTGGCCGGCGGCATCCTGCCGACCATCGGCAGCTTCCTGGCGGCCAGCGCGTTTCGTGCGCGCTTGCTCGACAAGGGCGGCATGCGCGAGGTGCTCGAACGCATCCCGGTCAAATTGGTCGAGCACGGGCAATTGGGCGTGTTCGGCGCGGCCAATTGGTATCTGCAGCATCACGCTGACGTGTCGTAAGCGATTGGCCGCGCGTTTTTCGAACGCGCGGCGGCAAGACCCCGCATCCGGCGAGCAGCAGCCCGCCGTCCATCCCTGTGCGTGATGAGGAGAGACATCATGAAATACAGCACCACCCTGCTGTCCAGTGCGATTGCGTTGTCGTTGGCATTCACCGTGCAAGCCCAGGACGCTGCAGGCCAGCAAGCCACCGACCTGGACGCTGTCCAGGTGGTCGGCATCCGTGCCAGCCTGGAAAAATCGCTCGACACCAAACGCAACAATGCAGGCATCTCCGAGGCGATCACCGCCGAGGACATCGGCAAATTCCCCAGCACCAACGTGGCCGAAGCGTTGTCGCAAATTCCCGGCGTCACGTTGGACAGACGCTTCGGCCAGGGCGAGCGGGTCAGCATCGACGGCACCGACCCCAGCCTGAATCTGTCGTTCCTGGACGGCCACCCGGTGGCGCAGGCGATCTGGCTGTACGGCGAACAGCCCAGCCGCGGCTTCGACTACACCTTGCTGGCGCCGCAGATCCTGGGACGGGCGGAAATCCTCAAATCCTCCGAGGCACGGCTGACCGAGGGCAGCCTGGGCGGCACCGTGCTGATGCATACCCGCCAGCCGCTGGATCTGGAGGTCAACGAGGTCGCCGCCTCGATCGGCTACAGCTACAGCGACCAGGCCAGCCAGGGCAAGCCCAACGCGGCATTGCTCTACAGCTGGAAGAACAGCGCGCAGACCTTCGGCATCGCGGTGTCGGCGCAGCATTACCAAGAGCGCGTGGACCGCCGCGGCATGGAAGTGTTCGGCTACGCACCGGCCAGCAGTTTCGCCAATGCCGCAGGCACGGTGCCGCCCGATGCCGATGTGCCCAACTCGATCAATGCGGCCTGGTTCCAGCAGGACCGCGAGCGCGACAGCGCCGTGGTCAACCTGCAGCTCAAGCCCAGCGAAGCGCTGGAGTTCACTCTGAGCGGCCTGTACATCAACGAGAGTTTCGACAACTACAACCAGTCGATGTACAGCTTTCTGACCTGGAATCCCGGCACCGTTGCCGCGGTGGACCGCTTGGGCGATGTGCGCAATGGCGTGGTGACCAGCGGCCATTCCAGCGCCAATGCCGACCCGCTCGGCGGCACGGTGATCTACGACAACAACGTGCGCGAGTCCGAGGTCACCACCAAGGGCCTGGACCTGCGCGGCGCGTTTCGCGGCGAGGGCTGGGGCCTGAATGGACAGATCGGCCAAAGCAAGTCCGAGAACAAGGACCTGTCGCAATACTTCATCGAGCCGTTCTACAACGGCGGTTTCAGCTGGGACACGCGCCGAGGCATCCGCTTCGACGACCCGGCCGCTGCACGCGACCCGGCCAACTGGGGCTCGGCCGGCGGCTGGTTCGGCAACAACGGCATCTTCTCCACGCAAAGCAAGGACACCTACGGCCAGCTGGATGTCAATCTGCAGTTCGACAGCGTGTTCAACCAGCTGCTGCTGGGCGTACGCCACGGCAAACACGACGAGCGCTTCGAACTCAATGTCTATGGCGGCGTCACACCCGGCACGCTGGCCGACGTGGGCACCATCGGCCTGACCGATCTGGACGGTTTCTATCCCGACCATGGCCGACATGTGCAGGCGGGCCGCAACAATGTATTGAACTGGATCCGCAACAGTCCGGTGGATTATGCCGCACCCGATCCGGCCAGCTATCTCAACAACACCTGGGCGCTGCAGCAGACCAACAATGCCGCCTACGCGCAACTGAATTTTTCCGGCGGCGGTCTACGCGGCAACCTTGGCGTGCGCTATGTCGATTCCAAGACCGAGGGCAGCGGCTTCGTCTACAGCGGCACGCCCTCGCTGGCCAACGCCGACAGCCTGTGGCAGACCCGCACCCGCAAGGAAGATTTCCTGCTGCCCTCGCTGACCCTGTCGTACGACACCAGCGACGATTGGGTGTTCCGCTTCGCCGCGGCCAAGGTGATCGCCTGGGCGCCGTACAACAGATGGTCAACAACACCTTCCTCAACGACACCACGCTGACCGGCAGTGGTGGCAATGCGGAGTTGTCGCCGTACGAGTCGTGGAATTTCAACCTGTCGGCCGAGTACTACTTCGCCCAGCAATCGGTGGTGGCCTGGTCGGTGTTCTACAAGAAGATCGACAACTACATCGACACCAGTGCCAGCGTGGAGCGCCAGTACAACGCACTGCGCGATACCGCGCCGCAGAGCTGGGCGCAGTTGGTGGGCAGCAATGGCTGCACCGCAGACGGCTATTGCGACTACAGCATCCAGCGGCCGCGCAACGCCGGCCAGGGCAAGGTCAAGGGCTTCAATCTCTCCTTCCAGCAACCCTTCGGCGACAGCGGCTTTGGTCTGACCGGCAACTACACCTACGCCAACGGCGAGAACAACACCGGTGATGCCCTGCCCTACCAGTCGCGCAACAGCGTGGCGTTCAGCCCGTACTTCGAGAAAGGCCCGCTCAACGCACGGCTGACCTACAACTGGCGCGACAGTTACCTGGCCGGCGGTTATGTGGCCGGCGCTGCTCCGGCCAGCGTGGACGACTATGCCGAGCTCGGTGCCAGTCTCGGTGTTGCGTTCAGCCCGAACTGGTCGCTGCAGCTGGATGCACAGAACCTGCTGGATGAAGAATACCTGCAGTATCTCGGCGACAAGGACCACCTGGCCGGCCGCTACAAGAGCGGGCGGCGGTATATGGCCACCGTGCACCTGAAGTTCTGAAAGACGGTTTCGCCAGCGGCGCATCGCGCCACCCGCTTGGGTGGCCGATGCATGCCGGCGCGCGCAGCGGCGTACGCCGCGCTCCACCGGCGATCGTCACCATCAGCCGCGCAATGCCGCCACCCGCTGCGCCAGCTTCTTCGCCGAGACGCCGGACTTGGCACCCAGTTCCTGCGCGAATACCGACACCCGCAGTTCTTCCAGATCCCAGCGCAGTGCCTGCCAATCGGGCCGCTGCTGCAGCCCGCGCGCAGCCGCGTCCTCCAGCGCGTCCACGAACGGCTTGAGTTCCAGCATGCGTGCCTGGTCGCGCGCCGGGTCGCGCTTGGCGCGTTCGGTGCGCAGGATCATCGCCTTGAGATAGCGCGGGTAGTTGGCCAGGGCCTGCGCCGGGGTCTGGCGCAGGAAGCCGGCATGCACCAGGGCGCGCAACTGTTGCTCCATGTCGTCCAGGTTGCCACGCGCCCAGCCCATCAGCGGCGCTTCCAGCAGTGGCTTGAGTTCGGCCACCGCACCCAGGATGCTTTCGGCCAGTTTCAGGCGTTCCATCGCTTCGCCGAACAGGCGCTTGCCGGCATCGTCGCGCCGATGCGCGAACGCGCCCGGGTCGCGGATGGCGCCCAGGCCTTCGGCCAGCACCGCATTGAGCGCGGCATCGACCAGATCGCCGCGCAGGCGCTCCTGCGATTCGATCGCCGCATACAGCAGGCCGGTCTTGGGCGACACCGGCAGCTGCTTGCGCGCCTGTTTGATCTTGTCGGCCAGGGCGATTTCCAGCAGCCGCCGCACGCCGCGCGGATGCGCCTGCGCCGCTTCGTTGCGGTCGGCAAAGATGCGTAGCGCGGCATCCTCGCCCTGATCCACCAGCGCCGGATACGCCGGCACACCGGCTTCGCCGGCCACCTGCTCGGGGATCGGCGCCGCCGGAAAGTCGCGCAGGCCTTCGGCGGCCAGCGCACGCCCGGCACGTGCGGCAAACGCCTGGCCGGCACGTTCGCCAAAGCGCGCGCGTAGCCCGTCCAGATCGCGCGATTCGGCCAGCACCTTGCCGTCGTCGTCGCGCAGTCGCAGGTTCATCAGCAAATGGGTCTCCAGCGCTTGCTCATCGAAGTCCAGCGCCGCCACCTGCACGCCGGTGGCCTTGGACAGGAAGCGCGCCAGCTCGCCGCGCATGTCATCGGCCGACGGCAGGCTATAGGCCTCGTAGAACGCCCGGCCAAAATCCGGCGCCGGTACGAAGTTACGCCGTTGCGCCTTGGGCAGGCTGCGGATCAGCGCCGATGCCTTGTCGGCGACGAAACCCGGCGCCAGCCACGACAGACGCGCCGGATCCAGCGCGTTGAGCAGATGCAGCGGCACTTCCAGCGTCACGCCATCGTCGATGGCGCCCGGCTCGAAGCGGTAATGCAACGGCAGCCGCGCACCGCCCAGCGGGAAGTACTTGGGGAATCGATCGGCCTCGCTGCCTTCGCCGGGCAGCAGATCGTTCAAGCTCCAGTGCAGGCTGCGGCGCTTGTCGGCCGGCAGCGTCTTCCACCAGGCGTCCAGCCCGCTGGCCGAATGCAGCTCGGCCGGAATGCGGTCCAGATACCAGCGCGCCTGCCAGTCCTCGTCGGCCACGATACCGGCGCGACGCAGCTTGGCTTCTTCTTCGCGCGCCTGTTCCAGCACCCGCAGGTTGTCGGCCACGAACGCCGCACGCGTGGTGATCTCGCCGGTCACCAGGCCCTGGCGCACGAACAGGTCATGCGAGGCCACCGGATCGATCTTGCCGAAGTGCACCGGCTTCTTTGGCGCCAGCACCAACCCGAACAGACTGATCTGCTCGGACGCCACCACCTGCCCCTGCGCACGCGACCAGTGTGCATCGAAATGCTTGCGCGCCAGCAGATGCCCCAATTCGGCGATGGCCCACTCCGGCTCGATCGCCGCATTGGTCATGCCCCAGACTTTTTGTGTATCCAGCAGCGTGGCGGCCAGCATCCACGGCGGCGGCTTGCGTGCCAACGCCGAGCCGGGGAACGGGACGAAACGGCGCTGGCGTGCTGCCAGGAAATCGCCTTTTTCGGTGCGGTGGCCAATCTGCGTCGGCAGGCCGGCCAGCAGCGCGCGGTGCAGCGCCTGATACGCAGCAGCACGTTCACGCTCGCTGGTGCGCGCCGACGCCTCGGCGGCCTCTGCCTGCCGATTGGGCGCCACCGCTGCAGGCCGCACGGATGGCGCGGCCGGATCGGCCTTGCCCTCGCGCGCCAGCCGCGCGGCACGGTGCAGCTGCCCGCGCGTGGGCCGGTTGGCGTTGTGGCCATCGGCACGCGCTGGCGCGCTGGCGCCGGCCAGCAGCGGCGCCAGCATGGCCGTGGCCGGCTCCTCGCTCCAGCCCAGTTCTTCGCACAGCAGACGCAGCTGCCGATGCAGTTCGCGCCACTCGCGCATGCGCAAGAAGCCCAGGAAATGCCGGCCACACCAGTCGCGCAACTTGGACTGGGTGAGGTCTTCATGCGCCTGCCGGTACGCCTCCCACAGCCGCAGGATGCCGACGAATTCCGAGCGCGCATCGGCAAACAGCGCATGCGCGTTGTCGGCGGCCTCGCGTGCTTCGGGCGGACGCTCGCGCGGGTCCTGGATGCCCAGGAACGCTGCAATGATGATCATCTCGCGCAGGCAGCCGTGCTGCTGCGCGGCCACCAGCATGCGTGCCAGCTTGACGTCCACCGGCAGGCGCGCCATCTGCCGGCCGATGGCAGTCAGACGCCGATCGGCATCGATCGCCCCCAGCTCCAGCAATTGCTGCCAGCCGTCGGCCACCGCACGCTCGTCCGGCGCTTCCAGGAACGGGAAGTCTTCGACCCGCCCCAACCCCAGCTGCAGCATGCGCAGGATCACGCCGGACAGCGACGAACGCCGGATCTCAGGGTCGGTGAACGCCGGGCGCGCGGCAAAGTCCGCTTCCGCATACAGCCGGTAGCAGATGCCCTCGGCAATCCGCCCGCAACGGCCCATGCGCTGGTTGGCGCTGGCCTGCGAGATCGGCTCGATATGCAGGCGGTCCAGCTTCTGCCGCGGGCTGTAGCGCTTGACCCGCGCAAACCCCAGGTCCACCACGTAGCGGATGCGCGGCACCGTCAGCGAGGTCTCCGCCACGTTGGTGGCCAGCACCAGGCGCCGACGCGGACCGGGGTTGAACACCCGGTCCTGGTCGGCGGCAGAGAGCCGCGCATACAGCGGCACCACTTCGGTATCGCGGTACTTGCGCCGTTCCAGGGCATGATGCGCATCGCGGATCTCGCGCTCGCCGGGCAGGAACATCAGCACGTCGCCACGCGGATCGAGGCGGGTGATCTCGTCGATCGCCGCCACGATGGCATCGTTGACGGTGCGTTCGCCGTCGCGCCCGGCAGCGTCGTCATCGCCGCCCGCCTCGCCTTCGAGCGGCCGGTAGCGTACCTCCACCGGGAAGGTCCGGCCTTCCACGCTGATCACCGGCGCGTTGTCGAAATGCTGGGCAAAGCGCCCGGTATCGATGGTGGCCGAGGTGACGATCAGCTTCAGGTCGGGGCGCTTTTTCAGCAGTTGCTTGAGATAGCCCAGCAGGAAATCGATGTTGAGGCTGCGCTCGTGCGCCTCGTCCACGATGATGGTGTCGTAGGCCGACAACCAACGGTCGCTGGCGATCTCGGCCAGCAGGATGCCGTCGGTCATGAACTTGATGCGGGAATGCTCGCCCACCCGGTCGGTGAAGCGCACCTGGAAACCCACCGTGGTGCCGAGCGGGGTCTTCAGCTCGTCGGCCACGCGTGCGGCCACCGCGCGCGCGGCGATCCGGCGCGGCTGGGTGCAGCCGATCATGCCGGCCGCACCGCGCCCGGCGGCCAGGCATAGCTTGGGCAGCTGCGTGGTCTTGCCCGAACCGGTCTCCCCGGCGATCACCACCACCTGGTGGTCGCGGATCAACGCGATGATGCGCTCGGCCTCGCGCGCGATCGGCAACTGCTCATCCGGGGTGATGGCCGGCTGCTGCTCGGCACGCGCCTGGCGCTGCGCCTGCGACGCCGCCAGTGCTTGCTCGAAGGCCTCGCGCGCCTGCACATTACCGGGCTTGCCCTGCCAGCGCGACCACAGGCCCAGCAAGCGCCCACGGTCGCGGCTCATCGCGCCATCGACAGCGCGGCGGCGCTCGCGCAAGGTATTGGCAAGATCGGTGTCGATAGCGCTCATTGATCCAAGAATGTGAAAGATTGAATGACGTTTGATCCTTTAGCCTGTCTATTGTGACGCCATAACTGTTCTGTCAGACATCAACCTCAGAAGGACCCTTCCATGTCCAAGAAAAAGAACGCCAACAAGCCTGTCGTCGTCAACGATGCCCTGCCGGTCGCTGCCGCATCGGCGCCACATATCGATATCGGGATCAAGGACGCCGATCGCAAGCAGATCTCCGACGGCCTGGCCCGCTACATGGCTGACGCCTTCACCTTGTATCTGAAGACCCACAACTTCCATTGGAATGTCACCGGGTCGATGTTCAACTCGCTGCACACCATGTTCGAAACCCAGTACACCGAGCAGTGGGCTGCGCTGGACGAAGTGGCCGAGCGCATCCGCGCCCTGGGCTACAACGCACCGGGCTCGTACCGCGAATTCGTCGCGCTGACCTCGATCCCGGAAGAGCCGGGCCTGAGCGACAGCGCCGACTGGCGCGAGATGGTGCGCCAGCTGGTCAGCGGCAACGAAGCGGTCTGCCGCACCGCGCGCAAGGTGCTGGGCACCGCCGACGACGCCGGCGACGACCCGACCGTGGACCTGCTGACCCAGCGCCTGCAGACCCACGAAAAGTACGCCTGGATGCTGCGCTCGCTGTTGCAGTAGACCCTTGGGGCTTCACCCTTCGGGTTTGCGCCCCTCTCCCGCCGGGAGAGGGGTTGGGGTGAAGGTACGGCGGGAGCCAGGGTGGTTTCAGACGCAACGCCGGACGCCCTCTTTCTAGGGAATGTTGGGCGCACACGCTCGCATCGCGGCGTTCCCCGACTCGCCAGTCCGCAACACTGCAGGCATGACAGCCACCCGGGCTTGACCCGCGCGGTATCCTAGGTCGATGTCTTCTCCCGCACACGAATTGCTCAGCCGCGTCTTTGGTTACGACGCCTTCCGCGGCCCGCAGCAGGCCATTGTCGAACACGTCGCTGCCGGCAACGACGCGCTGGTGCTGATGCCTACCGGCGGCGGCAAGTCGCTGTGCTACCAGGTCCCGGCCTTGCTGCGCGACGGCATCGGCATCGTGGTCTCGCCGCTGATCGCATTGATGCAGGATCAGGTCGAGGCGCTGCGCCAGCTCGGTGTGCGTGCCGAATTCCTCAATTCCACCCTGGATGCGGAGAACGCCCAGCGTGTCGAACGCGCCTTGCTGTCCGGCGATCTGGACCTGCTGTACGTGGCGCCGGAACGGCTGCTGACCCAGCGCTTCCTGTCGTTGCTGGAGCGCAGCCGCATCGCCCTGTTCGCCATAGACGAGGCCCACTGCGTCTCGCAGTGGGGACACGACTTCCGCCCGGAATACCGCCAGCTCACCGTGCTGCACGAACGCTGGCCGCACATCCCGCGCATGGCGCTGACGGCCACCGCCGACCCGCCCACGCAGCGCGAGATCGCCGAGCGCCTGGACCTGGTGGACGCGCGCCACTTCGTCAGCTCCTTCGACCGCCCCAACATCCGCTACACCGTGGTACAGAAGGACAACGCGCGCAAACAGCTCCAGGAGTTCCTCACCCGCCATCGCGGCTGTGCCGGCATTGTCTACGCGATGTCGCGGCGCAAGGTGGAAGAAACCGCTCAGCAGCTGTGCGCGCAAGGCTTCAATGCCCTGCCCTACCATGCCGGCCTGCCGGCGGAGGTGCGCGCCGAGAACCAGCGCCGCTTCCTGCGCGAGGACGGCATCATCATGGCCGCCACGATTGCGTTCGGCATGGGCATCGACAAGCCCGACGTGCGCTTCGTGGCGCACGTGGACCTGCCCAAATCGCTGGAGGGCTATTACCAGGAAACCGGTCGCGCCGGCCGCGACGGCGAGGCCGCCGAGGCCTGGCTCTGCTACGGCCTGGGCGATGTGGTGTTGCTCAAGCAGATGATCGAACAAGGCGAAGCGGCCGAGGAGCGCAAGCGCCTGGAGCGCGCCAAGCTCGACCACCTGCTCGGCTATTGCGAATCCATGCAGTGCCGCCGCCAGGTGCTGCTGGCCGGCTTCGGCGAGACCTATCCCAAACCCTGCGGCAATTGCGACAACTGCCTCACCCCGGCTGCCGCCTGGGACGCCACCGTGGCGGCGCAGAAGGCACTGAGTTGCGTGTATCGCAGTGGCCAGCGCTTCGGCGTGGGCCACCTGATCGACATCCTGCGTGGCAGCGAGAACGAGCGCATCAAGCAGCTGGGCCACGACCAGCTGAGCACCTATGGCATTGGCCGCGATCTGGACGAACGCACCTGGCGCAGCGTGTTCCGCCAACTGGTTGCTGCCAGCCTGCTGGAGGTAGACAGCGAAGGCCACGGCGGTCTGCGCCTGACCGATGCCAGCCGCCAGGTGCTCAAGGGCGAGCGCCAGGTGATGATGCGACGGGAAAACCCGTCCGCTGGCCGCGAGCGCGAGCGCAGCACCCAGCGCACCGGCCTGCCGGTGCAGCCGCAGGATCTGGCGCTGTTCAACGCCTTGCGCGGATTGCGCGCGGAGCTGGCCAAGGAGCAGAACGTGCCGGCCTTCGTCATCTTCCACGACAGCACGCTGCGCAATATCGCCGAGCAGCGGCCGACCAGTATCGATGCGCTGTCGCGCGTGGGCGGCATCGGTGGCGGCAAGCTGGCCCGGTATGGCGCGCAGCTGATCGACATCGTGCGCGAGCAAGGCTGATGCAACAGCCTGTGCCAGCGGACGCCACGCGCCGGCACACGCTTGGCCTGAATCGACAGCGGACATTCAATCAGCCGTTGCTAGTTTCACAGGGCGAGCTGGCACGCGCTGCCAGTCACTTGAGTAGAGTCGAACCGATGAAACGCAGCCTGCTTCTCCTGGCCACTCTATTCGCCGCCGGTGGCGCACTCGCCCAGAACGGCGACGGCAGTGCCGGGCCGGCATCCGCCCGCGCCCTGGACCTGAGCGTCCCGCAGGCACCGGTGCAGTACCGGTCCGACCCGGAATACAGCACCGATCCGCCGGGCACATTCTACGGCGACAAGAGCGGCCCGCGGCCTGCACTGGCACGTCCGAGCGCGGCGTCGATCGCTGCCGAGCGCGCCGAACAATGCCAGGGCAAGCTGCACGGCGCCGTCGAGACCGGCATCGGCTATTCCAGTCGCGGCGGCAACAGCAACTGGCAGGCCGCCAACCTGAATTCCTGCAAGACCTATTACGACGACGACGGCAAGGCACACCAGATCGGCGTCAGCATCAGTGTTGGCCGCGGCGAAGGCCCGGTATTCGGCCCGCGCTACGCGCCTGGCGGCTATGGTCCCGGCCCCTTCGGTTGGTGACCATACGGCTGCGTCTGCGTTGACGAAGGGTTCACTGCTGCATCGCTGAGAATGTGGCCTGCCTTACGAGACGTGCTCATGTCACAGAACAAGGAACGGCCGGTTGTATTCGTTGTCGAAGATGGCGACGGCACCCGACAACTCAGTTGCCTTGTGCTGGAAAGTTACGGCTTTACCTGCCGCAGCGCAGGCTCGGTGGAAGAAGCGCTGACATTGATCGAAAGCGACCCGCGCGTCGATGTGCTGTTTTCCGATATCCACTTTCCCGGCGGGCTGACTGGCGTGGACCTTGCGCTGAAGACCGCGCACGCGCCGTACAACCTGCCGGTACTGCTGACCTCCGGGCTGGCGGTCGAATACGTCGAAGAAATCCTGCCCGACGGCGTGGCCTTCCTGGAAAAGCCCTACACCCCCGAGCAACTGCTCACCGCCATTCGCAGCGTGATGGCCAAACGCCGCGTGCTTGCCACCCCTGGCGCGTAATGCCGAGCAGCCGATGAGCTTATCGGGAAGGCCCTGACAGCTTGTCAGCCGCCCCCCGATTTACGTGATGCATATCTCACTTAAACTGCCACTACCGGACGCGAGGCCTGTTGGGCCGCTCGACTCGTGAGGCGCTGAGCACGCCCCTGCCGGGACATTGCCGGTCGTGATTGCAGTGCCGCACTGGCTTGCCGTCACCGACGATGTCTGCGTGCGTGTTTGTCCGCACATCGGCGCATCGGCCGATCGCCTGGATGCGCAGCATCCAGCCAGCCACTGCAAGGGCGGCATGGCGACGCACTCGTATCCCTGGCGCCCGCCACACCGCGGGCTCGGTCGGTGCCTGCAGGCCGATGCGCATCGTCAGACAGCATCGCTGCACCTTCTTCCCACACCGTGCACCGTGTGCCTGCTTGCGAGTGCGTCGATCAAGACGTGTGAGGGAAACTTACCCACGCACCGTGGCTCCATGTCAGCTCGCCCCCGTTGAATGCGAACGCGACACTCGAAGCGCACAAACGCATGCAGTAGGCGCGGCATCGAACGCGGACCGACACCCACCGGTTGCAGACGCGAACTGCATCGCTGCTTCGTTCAGACATTTCACGCGTTCAAGCAGGCCGCTCGCTAGGCTAACGTCAGTGCAGCGATTGGCTGCAGACGATTTCAGGAGATTCTCATGGGCGACAATGCATTCCTCTCACCAGCCTTCGTCATTCTGGTCATCGGCATCATTGCCGTCGTGATCTGGCTGGTGACACGCGCCAAGAAGAAGCGCAACAAGAAGTAAGCGTCCAGGCACCGCGCGCAACGCGTTGGATCGTACACCGTACAGGCTGCACTCCAGCGAGCACACGACTGCGATACGCCGCCCGACAGCGCCGGATCAGAAGCGCTCACCTGCCGGCAGGTAGCGCCATTGACCAACTGCGAGCTTGCCCAGCGACACCCGCCCTATACGTAGCCGGCGCATGCTGACCACCTCAAGCCCTACCTCGCCGCACATAAAACGAAGCTGACCCGGCTGCACGTGCTTGATCGCAAAGCGCAGCCGTTCTTCGTTCTGCCAGCTCACCTTGCACCGCGGCAGGCTGCGCCGCTGATAGACCAGGCCCTGCGCCAGACGTGCCATGCCATACGGGCGCAACTCGCCACGCACTTCCACCAGAAATTCCTGCTCGATCGAGCTGGCATCGGCCGTCAATCTGCGCAGTACCCGGCCATCCTGGCTCAACACCAGCAGGCCGCTGGCATCGTCTTCCAACGGCAGCGGCGCATTGAGACGCAGAAAATGCCGTTTGAGCACGCGCAACTCGGCGTTGTCCAGCTCGCTGCGGCTTGCCGGCTTGGCCAGCGCCATTGCGGCGTCGGCGGTCATTCCTGCCGGCTTGTGCAACAACAAGGTCGCAGGCTCGGCGGGTTCCAGTACCGCATCCGGCGCCAGCGTCACCTGCACGGCGGTCGCCAGGGCCTGCGGCTCTTCGACAACCGCCCCGTCCACGCTGACCCATCCACCCTCGATATATTGCTGCGCCTCGCCACGCGAACAGCCGAACTGCGCGGCAACGCATTTATCCAGACGGATGGGATCGGACATCAGGCAAGCTCAGCATCAGGGCCCGGCAGTGTACGTGCTGGCTCGCCGCATGCGCGAGGCAGCGCGTCTCCTACCGCGTGCTACACGGCGGAGTAAAGCCAACAGATCCGCAGCGCGCTATCGGCTAAGCCTGCGCCACCGCAGCGACTGCATCGCCCCGCTTCTGCCCTGCACCGCAAAGTGGGAAACTCAGCGCTCACACAGGAGCTCGCAGATGTTCATCAAGTTCGGCACCACCCGGGTCCGCCTCACCCATATCTCGGTCATCAGCGATCCGTTCAACGCTGGCGAAAGCTTCGGCTCCTACTGCCACTCCGTGCGGGTGGGCCTGCTCTCCGGCGAAGAAGTCTTTGCGCGTTTCAACAGCGAAGCCGGTGCACAACAGCTGCACGCCGACGTGCTGGCTGCGCTGGAAAGCTGATCCCGTCCACAGCGTGGCGCGCGCTCCGCTGCTCGGGCTGTCTTGGCCACCAGATGCAGTACGCGCGGCCAAGACTTTATGCAAGCGCACCGCCCTATGCAGCCAGGCGCTGCCACAGCGTTGATCGTGCGGGTCGACTGCGCCAGCACTGGCCCCGATGACGCTACGCACGTCGCATGTCAGGCGGTGGGCCGGAGGCAATCGGATGCGCCCACCAGCGTGTCGTGTGCAGCACCACACGCGTTCTGCAGGTACAGCCGCTCTCCAGCAGATCCGCAGCGCATAACGGCCGGACGCTTAGCGCAATGTCATTGGCATCGGCGTCGTGCCGACGCCGTTGCTTTTCTTGAGTCGCTCTCGGTGCGCCGACGACGCAATAAGCACCTCGTCCACCGCTTCGGCCCAACGGGCGCACATCGACGCGGCCGGGCACGCACATGCGCGCTAGTGCGTTCGGTGATACGCATTCCGTGCCGCAGCGCGGACGACTGCTAGGGCCCTGCTGGCGTCGGCGTCAGTCCGCGCTGGCCTTGCGCTCCAGCGCGGACAAGGCGTTTTGCAGGTCGCGGAACTGAAACGGCTTCTGCAACCCATGCCGATGGCGAAACTTCTCCGGAATTCCGCTCTGCGCGTAGCCAGTCACGAACAGGTAGGGCACGCCGCGCGCATCCAACGCTTCTGCGATCGGAAACGAGAGCGTGCCTCCCAGATTGACATCCAGCACCGCCAGATCCAGGTTGCCTTGCTGCACCACCGCGAGTGCAGCATCGACATCGCCAACGGTCGCGGCGATGTCGTAGCCCAGTTCGACCAGGCAATCCTCCAGCAACATCGCCACCAAGGATTCGTCTTCGACCAGCAACACCCGCATGCTCACGGCTGTACCTCGGCAGCTACCACCGGCAACGGGATGGAGACCCGGTAACGGACACCGGCGGGGTCGAAGGCAAGCTCCACCTCGCCCTTGAGGTCGTGCTTCAAGCCGCGCTCCAGCAACCGTGACCCGAACCCCTTGCGTGCAGGAGGCAGCACGGTCGGGCCACCGAGTTCTTGCCAGGTGAGGTCCAGCATCTGCTGACCATCGCGCGTGCAGCGCTCCCAGACGATCTGCACATTGCCTTCAGACGAGGACAACGCGCCGTGTTTGAGCGCATTGGTGCACAGCTCGTGCAGCGCCATCGACAGCGCCAGCGCGCGTCGTGGATCCAGATGGCAGGACTCACCTTGCAGGAGGAATCGCCGGCTGTCGCGCGACTCGTAAAGCGCTGCCGCATCGCGCGTCAGCTCCAGGATATCGGCGCTGACCCAGTTCTCCCGGGTCAGGGTGTCGTGCGCACGCGATAGCGCTAGCAGGCGCGCATCGATCTTCTCCTGCGCATCGGCAAGGCTGTCGGCATTGTTGAACGACTGACGCGCCAACGATTGCACCATCACCAGCGAATTCTTCACGCGATGGTTGAGCTCGTTGATCAGCAGCTGCAGATGTTGTGCGTGTTGGGTGTGCTCGGTGATGTCGCGCGTTGCCCCGGCGATCGCTTCGACGTTGCCATCTGGCCCGAACACGGGCGTAAAGATGTAGTCGTAGATGCGCAGGCCCTTGACCGTATGCGGAAACGGCACCTCGCCGCGGATCGGCTCGCCGGTTGCGATCACTCGTTCGATTTCCTCGTCGTGCATCGCCGCATGCCAGGGCTCGTACCCCAGCTCCAGACACGTCTTCCCGGCAGCATCCTCCCAGCACATACCCCACATCGTCAGTAGCGCCTGGTTGGCGTAGACGAAGCGGTGCTGGGTGTCGAACACGTAGAGGAGATCCGGCGTTGCCTGTAACAAGGCCTCGTAAATCCGCGACCTTGCGGCGTCTTCCTGATGCGCGGTCATTACACGTCGTGGTCCTGAAGGTGGAGCAGACAATAGAGTGAAGGCCGTGAACGCGCGATCATGCCGCCGCAGACCGATAATTGCCTGAAAAGGCATATCTTTCAGAAGTTTTTGCGATGCGCGTCCACCCTTCTATTCGTCGAATCAGAGGGCACTCGGCGCCACCACGGGTTCATTACCGCTGAACGCTGGAATAACCCATCCGTTTCGCAAACCCACAGTCACGCAGGCGCCTTATCCGCGTCGTAGCCTCGCGGCGATTTGAATACAGCCCCCCTCCTCTGATGCAGATCGACGCCGATGAAAACGCCCCGCTTCCCGTTTGGAAATGCCTTCCACCGCACCACGCTTGCGTGTGGAATCCTGTTGTTTTCCACCCTTGCCACCACGACGTCGGCCAGGACACTTCACTTCGTTTCGCGCACCGAACAGATGACTTCATTCGATAGCGGCGGCCCGAGCAGGAGCGACGTGTTCAAACACCAATGGACCGACGGCGCAACGCAATGCCTGGACGCGTTTCCGCAGACCAAGAGCGTGCAGCTTGGGCGGATCGATGCGCATCAGATCAGTACGAAGGGCTTTCGGGTCACTGGCAGGTGGATCTGCCGCGGCTGATGGGTTCAGCTCCCGCATCCCCAACGCGCTTGCGATCGACCGATGGCACCAGCTGGACGGCAGCGGGTTCGCACAGACGATCCAGTTGCGACGCGCTTGCACTGCGGCAAGGCCAAGGAATGCGAGCGCCATCGCGTCGAGTGCAGACAGCCCCATCGCTTGGCTCGCCCAAACGGTGAATATGCACATGGCCGGCTCGGCGTATGCACGAGGCCGACGCAATCATTGCCGAGCCGATGTCAGCTTGCGGAGCGATGGCAGAGGCTGAAAGCCTTGCGGTATATGGTGGGCCGTGATGGATTCGAACCATCGACCAAAAGATTAAAAGTCTTCTGCTCTACCGACTGAGCTAACGGCCCACTGCCCCGACTACGCGTCGGGGTGCGCATTCTACCCTACCCGGGCGTCAAGACGAAATGGCGTAGTGTGTGGGGTCCGGGACGCCCGCATCGGCAAAGCCGGCCGCGCGCAATTGGCAGGCGTCGCAGTGGCCGCAGGCGCGTCCTTCGGCATCGGCGCGGTAGCAGGACACGGTCAGGCCGAAATCCACGCCCAGGCGCACGCCTTCACGAACGATGTCGGCCTTGCTGAGGAACTGCAGCGGCGCATGCACGCGCAGGCCCGCGCCTTCCACGCCGGCCTTGGTCGCCAGGTTGGCCAGCACCTCGAAGGCACGCACGAATTCCGGCCGGCAGTCCGGGTAACCCGAATAATCGACCGCATTGACGCCACAGAACAGGTCGTTGGCGCCGACCACTTCCGCCCAGCCCAGCGCCAGCGACAGCATGATGGTGTTGCGCGCCGGCACGTAAGTGACCGGAATTCCGCCGCCGCCGGCCTCTGGCACCTCGATGTCGTCGGTGAGCGCCGAGCCGCCGATGCTGCGCAGATCCACGTCGACCACCTTGTGCGCCACCACCCCCTGCGCCGCGGCCACGCGTGCGGCGGCCTCCAGTTCGGAAGTATGCCGCTGACCGTAGCGCACGCTTAGCGCGTGCACCGCAAAGCCCTGCTCCTGGGCGAGCGCAATGACGGCGGCAGAGTCCATGCCCCCGGACAACAACACAACAGCTTTCTTCATGACGAATCAGGCGATGACAACAGAACCGGAAGGCTAGCAGGGTCGGTCTGCAAGGCGATAGCGCAGCCGAGCACGCGCAGGAGGTTTCATCGTTTGCACAGGACGTACCTACGCACAGGCCAGACCATCGTGCGCTGCTCAAGTCGAAGCCGAGCAGGGCCGGAGTGCTGCAGCGTGGCGTGGCTCAGCGACCGGGTTCGTCGTTCCACAGAATCTTGTGCAACTGCATCTGGAAGCGCACCGGCAGCCGGTCGGCGACGATCCAGTCGGCCAGTTCGCGTGCGCTCACCTGGCCCTTGCTGGGCGAGAACCACACCGTGCAGCGGCGATCCAGCACGTGCTCGGCAACACAGGTGCGCGCCCACTCGTAATCGGCACGGCTGCAGATCACGAACTTGATCTGGTCACGCGCGGTCAGCAGCGGCAGGTTGTCCCAACGGTTGCGATGCTCCTCGCCCGACGCGGGGGTCTTGATGTCCACGACCCGCGACACGCGCGCATCGACCCCCGACACATCCAGCGCGCCGGAGGTTTCCAGCGAGACGTCGAAGCCGGCATCGCAGAGCTGCTGCAGCAACGCCAGACAGCGCTTTTGCGCGAGCGGTTCGCCACCGGTCACGCAGACATGGCGCACGCCGTGGCTGGCAACCTCGGCAACGATGGCGTCGATGTCATGCCACTGACCGCCATGGAAGGCGTAAGCCGTGTCGCAATAGGTGCAGCGCAACGGGCAGCCGGTCAGGCGCACGAACACCGTTGGCCAGCCGGCCGCTTCGGCCTCGCCTTGCAAGGACAGGAAAATCTCGGTGATCTTCAGCCGCGGCAATGGCGACTGGACGATCTCGCTGGGGACGGCGGCGGCATTCATGGGCAAAGTATGCGCTGCGCCAAAGGCGCGGGCGCGCGGGTTCAGCGTAGCTGCTGACCGAGGCGGATTGACTGCAGGCGCTCCTGCGCAACGCGTGCGGCGTCGGTGCCGGGATACTGCGCTGCCACCTGCTGCAAGGTCTGCTGGGCTTCGTTGTTCTTGCCCGCACCGTACTGCGACAGGCCAAGCTTCAATAGGCCGCCGGCGGCCTTGTCATGCGTGGGATAGCGGCTGACCAGGTCGCGGAACTGCGCCTCTGCCAGCTGGAAATTACGGGTGGCGTAATAACTCTCGCCCAGCCAATACAGGGCATTGGGGGTGTAGACGCCGTTGGGATACAGCTCGAGAAAGCTCAGGAACAGCTGCGACGCATCGTCGTACTTGCCATTCTTCAGGGCATCGAACGCGACATTGTAGGCCGTGCGTTCTTCGTTGCTGACGGCCAGGGTGCCCGGGTCGCCGTGAACAGTGGGCGGCTTTTCGGAAGTGGCCGCCGCTGCAGGCCGCGCGGCCGGAGCCGGGGCTGGGGTGACGCTGCCGCTGGCAGAAGGCAGCGGCGGCGTTGCGCCACCTGCACCTTCCAGCCGGTTCAGACGTCCGTCCAGGTCCAGATACTGGTCCTTGGACTGCTGCTTGAGTTGCTCGTTGTCGTGCTGCAGCTGTTCAACGGTCGCACGCAATGCCTGCAGGTCCGAACGCGCCTGCTGCAGCTGATTGAGAAGATCGTTGTTGGCCTGGCTATTGGCCTGCTGCTGCTCGAGCACGGCAACACGATCAGCGAGACTGGCTCGCTGGGCGTATGCCGGCGCGGCGACCACGAGGGCCGCCGCGACGAACAGGGATGTCACTCGAAAGCGCATCGCTTCTTACTGAGCCGTGTACACGATTTCGACGCGACGGTTCTGCGACCAGCAGCTTTCGCTGGTTTCGGTGCAGACCGGACGTTCTTCACCGTAGCTGACCACGGTCAGCTGGCTGGCCGAACCACCGGCAGCCTGCAGGGCCGACGACACGGCATTGCCGCGACGCTCGCCCAGACCCATGTTGTACTCGCGCGAACCACGTTCGTCGGCATTGCCCTGCAGGGTGATGCGCGAGGAAGGACGGTCACGCAGGTACTTGGCGTGGCACGCCATGATGGCCTGGAACTCCGGCTTCAGGGAGTCCTGATCCAGATCGAAGTAGACAACGCGCTGGCGCAGGCAGGCATCGGTATCCAGGTCGCCCGGGCCGTACAGGCCGGAGGTGGACGGACCGGTGGGCACGGAGGAACCGGCGGTGGTATCGGTTGCCGGAGGCGGAGTTTCCTTCACCTTCTTGGAGCAACCAGCCAGCACGGCAACGGACAACAGGGAGACAAGCAAGACGCGGGTGGACTTGTTCATGGGATACCTATGGAGGCTCTGGGCCGATGAGTGGTGTAACGCAGCGAAATATTAACATTAATGCGCGGTTCGGTAAGGCCCCCACGCAGGTTCTCTCACATCGCCATCGGCCAGAACCAGACGCTGCCGCACCCGAGCGTCGGAAGACACCGCGTACAGCACGCCACGACCACCCTCGCGCGCGGCGTACAGCACCATGCTGGCGTTGGGCGCAAAGCTCGGCGATTCGTCCAGCGACCCCGGCGAGAGCGTACTCCAGCTCGGCGAACCCAGGCTGCGGTCCATCATCGCGATGCGGTAGCTGTTGCCGCTGCCCTGGGCCACGGCGATCTTCTTGCCGTCGAACGACACGCTGGCGGTAGCGTTGTAGTTGCCCTGGAAGGTCACGCGGTTGGCGCTGCCGCCGCTGGCAGCCACCTGGTAGATCTGCGGGCGACCGCCGCGATCGGAGGTGAAGTAGATGCTGCCGCCATCCGGTGCCCAGGTCGGCTCGGTATCGATGCCGAAGTGGTTGGTCAGCTGGGTCAGCTGCTTGCTGCCCAGGTCCATCACATAGATCTCGGGGTTGCCGCTGCGCGACAGGGCCAGCGCCAGGCGACGACCATCGGGCGAGAACGCCGGCGCGCCGTTGATGCCACGGAAACTGGACACCAGTTCACGGGCGCCGGTGGCGATGTCCTGCAGATAGATCGAGGAGTTGCCACGCTCGAAGCTCACGTAAGCCAGCTTCTTGCCGTCCGGGCTCCAGTTCGGAGACAGCAGCGGCTCGGCCGAGCGCACGATGGTCTGCGGGTTGTAGCCATCCGAGTCGGCCACCATCAGCGCATAGCGCATCGCGCCGCCCTTGCCGCTGGCGGTCACGTAGGCGATGCGGGTCCAGAACGCGCCGCGCACGCCGGTGATCTTTTCATAGATCGCGTCGGCCATCTGATGCGAGACATCGCGCATCGCGTTGGCACGCGCGGTCATCGCCAGGCCGAGCAGGCGCTCGCCCTTGGCCACGTCGAACAGCTCGTACTCGACGCGGTAAGCACCCTCGCCCGCGTCCATCACACGGCCGACGACGATGTAGTTCTGCTTGAGCGTGCGCCAGGTCTGGAACTGCACCTCGGTACCGCGGGTCGGCTTTTCGACGATCTGCGCGGCAGGCAGCGTGCGGAACTGGCCGGAGCGGTCCAGGTCGGCGCCGACGACGGCAGACACATCGGTCTGTGGCGCAGTACCCGAACCCTGATAAGGCATGGGGACGACAGTGATCGGCGTCGCCGAGGCGCTACCGCCCACGATGTCGATGGTGAGCCCTTGCTGTTGCGCGAGCGCGCTCAGCGGCAACAACAGGGCGGTCAGGGCAGCTAGCCAACGCAGCGGTTTTTTCATGGACGGCTCGGATCGGGCAGGAAAAGTGGGCAAGGGATACCAATCAGCGAGTGAACATACTCGCAATCATGAACGCGACAGCGTGAAAATGGAGCGAGCAGAAGCTTGGCACAGCGACGTCATGGAATAGAAAAAGGCTGGGCGTCGCCTTGCCGGCGGCGACGCATCTATCCCAACGCCAGCGCCACCTCCCGGCAACCGACACCTGTGCTGCGGCGCCAGCCGGCACCACGCCGACGCCGGGTGCGGGCATCACTGATCCTGCGCGGTGAACACGAAGGTCAGATTGCGCTGGAACACCGATTCGAAGCCGCGATACGGCAGCGGCTGCGCGCTCAATACCGCCGCTTCGATCGAACGCTGGCCGGCCTCGTCATACGGGCAACCCGGCGCGACCTTGGCTTCCATCACGCTGCCACCGGGCAGCTGACGGATGTTGATGGTGCACTTCTGGCCGGGCGGCACGGAGGGCGGACGCACCCACTGCGCCAGCACCTTCTGCTGGATTGCGGCGGCGTACTTGGCCGACAGGTCGGTACTGGTGCCGCCCTGCCCTGCGGTCGGCTGCGCGCTGGTCGCCGCGGCGGCAGAGGCTTGCTGCGCACGCGCAGCGGCCACCTGGCGCAGCTTCTGTTCGGCCAGCGCCGCTTCCTTGGTGGCCTGCTCGCGCTGGCGGCGGATCTCGGCAATCTTCTTCTCACGCTCGGCGTCGGCGGCTGCCTGCTGCGCGGCGGCCTGCTTCTTCTTGGCGTCGGCCTCTTCCTGCTGCTTGGCCAGGCGAAGTTTCTGCTCGGCCTCTTCCTGGCGCTTGCGCTCGGTCAAGTCGATCTGCTCCTGGCGACGCTTGGCTTCCTGTTCCTGCTTGGCCTTTTCAGCGGAAATGGCCAATGCATCGACCTTGTCCTGGTCGATCTTGTCCGGCTGGGCCACGCGCTCCTGCGCCTGCGCCTGCTGCGGGGTGGGCGCATCCTGCGGACGCGGCTCGGGAATCGGCTGTGGCGGCGGCACGCTGTCTTCCGGCGCAGGCTCGGGCAGCGGCGCCGGCGGCGGCGGCGCCTCCACCGGGGTGGCCTTCAGCGCCTGGCGCGCCACGCGCGCCTCGGCCGCGGAGACGTCCAGCGAAGCTTCCATGCTGGGGTCGCCCGCAGCCGGTTCCACCGAACGTTCCGGCGACCACAGCCAGCCGGCGATGAACACCAGCGCGACCAGGACATGCACGACCAAGGCCAGGACCACCGGCCGCAGCCAGCCGTCCTCGCGCGCACCTTGGGTGGGGAATGCGTCAGCGTGCATCGCTGCCTGCGGTGCCGCCGGAGTCGGAGATCAGGCCCACCTTCTCGACCTTGGCCTGCTTGAGCACATCGATGGCGTCCATGATCTTCTGGTACGGGGCGGCACGATCGCCGGCCACCACCACGCGGGCATCCTTGTCCTGCGCCACGATGGCGGCCAGTTGCGCCTGCAGCGCAGTGACGTCCATTGCCTGCGGCTTGCCCTTGGGCAATTGCAGGGCCAGCTGACCATCGGCGGCGACCACCACCACCACCGGGTCCTGCTTGCTCTCCAGCGCCTTGGCGCGCGAGCTGGGCAGGCTGACGTCGGTGCTCAGGGTCAGCAACGGTGCGGTCACCATGAAGATGATCAGCAGCACCAGCATCACGTCGATGTACGGCACGACGTTGATGTCGGATTTGAGCTTGCGCTTCTTGCGGCGGGAAATACCGGAGATCATCGCGAAACGTTCCTAATTAATCCTCGGCGCCGGGCGGCAGCGGAGTCGCGCGGCGCCCGGGTGAAGGGCAGCCGCACATGACGCTGTGCATCGACGCGACTGGCTCGCCCGGCCACGTCCCGCATCGAACCATGCGGGTGCATGCCGGGAGCGCGCATCACTCGTCCGCGCCGGCCTGGCGCTGCAGGATGGAGCTGAACTCGTCGGCGAAGGTTTCGTAGCGCACCGACAGCCGTTCCACGCGGGTGGTGAAGCGGTTGTAGGCCCACACCGCCGGAATCGCCACGAACAGGCCGATGGCGGTGGCGAACAGCGCTTCGGAGATACCCGGCGCCACGGCCGCGATACCGGCCTGCTCACCGCTGCTGACCATGTCGTGCATGGTCACCATGATGCCGAACACGGTGCCGACCAGGCCGACGTACGGCGCGGTGGAGCCGATGTTGGCCAGCAATTCGAGATTGCGCTCGAGCTGGTCGACCTCACGGGTAAAAGCGGTGCGCATGGCGCGCTGCGCGCCTTCCAACTGCACGCGCGCGTCCAGGCGACGGCGATCGCGCAGGCGCGAGAACTCGCGGAAGCCGCTTTCGAACATCGATTCCAGACCGCCCACGGTGCGGTTGCGGTCGGTGGCCGAGGCGTACAGCTTGGCCAGATCCGCGCCGGACCAGAAGCGGTTCTCGAACTCGTCGGCCTCGCGGTTGGCCTGCTTGAAGGCGCGCGCCTTGCGAAAAATGATGACCCAGCTGATGAACGAGCCGATCAGCAGCAACAGCACGATGATCTTGACCGGGATGCTGGCGCGCAGGATCAGGTCCACATAGTTGATGCTGCTGTTGTGCGCCGCCGTGGCGGTTTGCGCCGCGGCCGCGGTGACTTCCTGGGGTAGTGCTTCCACTACCGTGTCCTGCAGGGCCAGGAGCAATGCAATCGACATCCGTTCGTTCCTCAGTAATCGGATTCTGGGGTTTCTAGAGCTTTCAAAACGTCATACACCGCGTCGTCCATGCCGCAGGGGCGGAAGTCGCTGGCGCCCAGCGCGGCAATGCGCACCTGAGCGGTCAACAGCACTTCGCCCTCGCGGCGCACCGACTGCGCGAACAGCAGGCTGGCCTGTTTGCATTTCAACAACACCGCCGACACCGACAGCGCGTCGTCAAGCCGGGCCGGCTTGAGGAAATCCAGTTGCATCGAGCGGACCGCAAACACCAGACCATGCTGCTGGCGCATCGCCTCCTGCCCGTAACCGGCCGCGCGCATCCATTCGGTGCGCGCACGCTCCAGAAAGGCGACGTAGCGCGCGTGGTAGACCACCCCGCCGGCGTCGGTATCTTCCCAGTAAATGCGTGTCGGCCAACTGAATACAGGCGGGGATTCGGGATTCGGGAGTCGAGATTCGATGGTCATGGGTACGGAATTTCGGTCGGGACGGCCCTGGTTGGTGACCAACGGAGCGCCATCAAAACAGGTCTCCCGGTTCGCCGATGGCCGGGGCTCGGTCGCGCGGGGGTTTCAGGCCCAGGTGCAGATAGGCCTTGGGCGTGACCATGCGGCCGCGCGCGGTGCGGATCAGAAAGCCCTGCTGGATCAGGTAGGGCTCGACCACGTCTTCCAGCGTGCCGCGTTCTTCCGACAGCGAGGCCGCCAGCGATTCCACGCCCACCGGGCCGCCGTCGAAGTGGTCGACGATGGTGCGCAGCATGCGGCGGTCGAGCTCGTCAAAGCCCTCCGGATCCACTTTCAGCATCTGCATGGCCGCCTGCGCCACCGGCAGATCGATATGGCCGGCGGCCTTGACCTGCGCGTAGTCGCGCACCCGGCGCAGCAGGCGATTGGCGATACGCGGCGTGCCGCGCGCGCGGCGTGCGATCTCGGCCGCGCCTTCGGCCGTGCAATCGATGCCCAGGATGGTGGCCGAACGGATCACGATACGGGTCAGCTCCTGCGGCGAATAGAACTCCAGCCGCTGCACGATGCCGAAGCGGTCGCGCAAGGGCGCGGTCAGCAGGCCGGCACGGGTGGTGGCGCCGATCAGGGTGAACGGCGGCAGATCGATCTTGATCGAGCGCGCCGCGGGGCCGTCGCCGATCATGATGTCGATCTGGAAATCTTCCATCGCCGGGTACAGCACTTCCTCCACCACCGGCGACAGGCGATGGATCTCGTCGATGAACAACACATCGTGTGGCTGCAGGTTGGTCAGCAACGCCGCCAGATCGCCGGCCTTCTCGATCACCGGGCCGGAGGTCACACGCAGGCTGACGCCCAGCTCGTTGGCGATGACATGGCTGAGCGTGGTCTTGCCCAGGCCCGGTGGCCCGAAGATCAGCACATGGTCCATCGCCTCGCCGCGCGCCTTGGCGGCCTGGATGTAGATCTCCATCTGCTCGCGCACCGGCTGCTGGCCAAGATAATCGGCCAGGCGCTTGGGCCGGATGCTCGCATCGGCGGCATCGTCTTCGCGGGTGGAGCTGCTGGCGATGATGCGCTGCTCGGTCATCCCGCCATCTTCTCATGCCGCGCGTCGATGGCCCAGGGTCTAGAAATCAAGCTCGGCCTGCCGCAGCACGCTGAAGAACGCATCGAAGCTCGGCGCCCGCCAGGTGGGCACCAGCTGCTCCCAACGCTCGAAATAGACCACCTCCGGCTCGCATTGCGGGCCGTGTGCGCGGTAGTCCAGGCACAACAGGCAGTCGACGTTATGGGCCGACAGCACCAGCACCTGATCCAGCCCGGCATGCAAGCAGGCTGCAGCACTGAAGTCATTCCGGTCTTCGAAGGCATCGGCAAAATCCAACACGCTGCGGATGTGCGCCAGCGGCGGCAGATCGCGATCCACCAGCACGCATTCCCAATCCACGTAGCGATCGGACGGAAAGCGGGATCGTGGCACCCAGCACCAACCGGTGTCGCCGCCGTCCTGCACGGCATACAGACGTTTGAACAGCTCCGGCAGTCGCACACCCAACTGTGCCTCGGCCGCGGCGAACGCATCGTCATCCGCAGCGGCTGCATGCTCGCTCCAATGGCCGGGGCCGCTCCAGAACGTGGTCAAGGCGGGCGGCTGCGGTTGCCACCGCACCACATTTCCATCGTGCTTTGCCTGCAACGCGGGCGACCAGTAGTGGACATCGACCAGTTGCGCCAGCAGCGCGTCCACGTTGGCGAACACCGCCAGCCTGCGATTGTTGCCTGCATCGACGTAGACCAGGGTGGGCTCGGCATCCGATGCCACATAGTCCAGGCACAGCGCCCGGCTCGGCGAACGGTCATCGGCGGCGATGACGATCAGATGGCGATCATCGCCACCGGCAGCGAGACCGGCAAACGCGTCGTCGCGGTACTGCTCGCGAGCACGCACCTCGGCGAAGGAAAACAGCTCCGCGCTGCCAAGCAGGCGTGCACGCGGGATCAGCCATTCGGCCTTGAGCCAGTCAGCCGGCTCCTCGAGGGACCGACCACGCGCCATCTGCACCGCGCCGCCGTCGTAGCGTGCGTACAACTTCCACAGCCAGTCCGGCAGGCGGACACCGAGCCGCGCTTGCGCCGCGGCGATCGCAGCATCGGTGGCCGGCACGCGCCCGAGATTGAGTGCCTCATCCCAGAAGGTGTCCGGGCTCGGCGAGCGCCCGTAGACCATCCACTTGAGCGCGGCCACGCTCAGATCTCCACTTGCGCGCCCAACTCGACCAGGCGGTTACCGGGGATGCGGAAGAAGCCGGTGGCCGGGGCGGCATTGCGATGCATCAGCGCGAACAGCTTGTCGCGCCAGATCGGCATGCCGCGGTTGGCGCTGGCCACGATGGTCTCGCGGCTGGCGAAGAAGGTGGTGTCCATCGGATCGAAATGGATGCCGCCCTGGTCGCAGGAGCGCATCAGCGCCAGCGGCACGTCGGGCGTTTCCATGAAGCCGAAGCGCACATAGACGCGGTAGAACTCATCGCCGATCGATTCGATCTGCAGACGCTTGTCCACCGGCGCATAGGGAATCGGCAGCGTGTCCACGTTGAGGAAGATGTTGCGTTCGTGCAGCACCTTGTTGTGCTTGAGGTTATGCATCAACGCATGCGGCACCACCATCGGATCGGCGGTCAGGAACACCGCCATGCCGGGCACGCGCGCCGGCGGCGCCAGCATCAGCCCGGGCAGGAAGCTGTCGATGCGGATACCGTCCTTGCGGATTTCTTCGCGCAACAGCGCACGGCCGCGGCGCCAGGTGCGCATCAGGGTGAACACCACGATGCCCAGCGCCAGCGGAAACCACGCGCCCTGCAGCAACTTGGCGCCGTTGGCGATCACGAAGGCCAGTTCGATGATGAAGAACACCACGCACAGCGGCAGCACCCAGCTGCGCCAACGCGGCCACAGCGCGCGCGCCACCAGCGCCAGCAGCAGGGTGTCGATCAACATGGTCATCGATACCGAGATGCCGTAGGCCACCGCCAGATTGGTGGAGCTGCGGAAGACCAGCACCAGCGCGATCACCATCACCATCAGCAACCAGTTGATGCCGGGCACGTAGATCTGGCCGATGGTGTCGCGCGAGGTGTGCTTGACCAGCATGCGCGGGATGTAGCCCAGCTGCATGGCCTGGCGCGCCACCGAATAGGCGCCGGTGATCACCGCCTGCGAGGCGATCACCGCCGCCAGCGTAGCCAGGATGATCATCGGATACAGCGCCCAGCCCGGCACCGCCTCGAAGAACGGGTTTTTCAGCGCGGACGGGTGGTTGAGCACCAGCGCGCCCTGCCCCAAGTAGTTCAGCAGCAGCATCGGCAGCACGAAGAAGTACCAGCCGTGGCGGATCGGGCGCGCGCCGAAATGGCCCATGTCCGCATACAGCGCCTCACCGCCGGTCACCGCCAGCACCACCGCGCCGAGGATGAAAACGCCGTGCCAGCCGTGCTCCATGAAGAAACGGATCGCCCACCAGGGGTTGAAGGCCTTCATCACCTCCGGCGCGTCGACGATGTTCCAGGCACCGATCGCACCCAGCGACAGGAACCACAGGCAGGTGATCGGCCCGAACACCTTGCCGACCTTTTCGGTGCCGAAGCGCTGGGCCATGAACACCAGCAGCAGCACCACCACGGTGATCGGCACGATGAACGGGTGCAGGCTGGGCGCTGCGATCTCCAGGCCTTCCACCGCGCCCATCACCGAGATGGCCGGGGTGATCACGCCGTCGCCGAAGAACAGCGAGGCGCCGAAGATGCCGAGGATGCCCACCACGTACGCCGAGCGCGACCCCTGCTTGAGGGTGCGCTGGGCCAGCGCCATCAGCGCCATGATGCCGCCCTCGCCGTCGTTGTCGGCGCGCATGATGATGGTGACGTACTTGAGCGTCACCGTGATCATCAGCGCCCAGAACGCCAGCGACAGTACGCCGAGCACGGTGTCGTGGTCGCTGCTCAACCCGTAGTGCGGCGAGAACGCTTCCTTCAGGGTGTACAGCGGGCTGGTGCCGATATCGCCGAACACGACACCGATGGCACCGATGACCAGGGCCATGTGGCCGTTGGCGGGCGCGTGGCCGTGGCCCGCTGCAGGAGTGGAGGTCTGTGACATGAGTGGGCAGGGTATCGCCGAAGGGCGTGAAGAATAAGAAAGGCCGAGGCTGCTTAACGCAGCGATGCCTGGAGGGCCTTGCGGATGACCGTGGCGACGTCGTCGCCTTCTGCCCCGGCCTCGCGTGCCATGCGCGCGGCCTCGGCCGGCTTGTAGCCCAGTTGCTGCAGGGCGACGGTGGCTTCGGACACCGCGTCCGGACCGAGCTGGCCGGTGATCGGGGCGCCGCTGCTGAAGTCGGCGGCGCGGTCGCGCAGCTCCACCACCATGCGCTCGGCAGTCTTCTTGCCGATGCCCGGAATACGCGTGAGCGCGGTGATGTCGCCACTGGTGATCAGGCGGGCGAACTCGTCCACGCTGACCCCGGACAGCACCGCCAGCGCGATCTTGGCACCGATGCCGGTGACCTTCTGTACGTCGCGGAACAGCCGCCGCTCGCCCTCGCGCAGGAAGCCGTACAGCGCAACGCTGTCTTCCTTCTGCGCGTAATGGGTGAACAGGATGACGTCGCGGCCGACATCGGGCAGGTCGTAGAAGGTGCTCATCGGCGCCTCCAGCTCGTACCCCACCCCGCCCACGTCGATCACCAGCCACGGCGGTTGCTTGTAGGCCAGGATCCCGCGCAGACGGCCGATCATTGGGCACCGCCTTGGCGGTGCCGGGAATGGGGAATGGGGAATGGGGAATCGTAAGAGCACGCGCTGCTCCCGACCCTGCTGCTGTTGCGATTCCCGATTCCCGATTCCCGAATCCCGATGTTCATTTCTTCCGGCTCCAGGCCTGTTGGGTGTTGACGCCCAGACGTTGCGCGGTGGCGCGGACGTGGGCGTGGGTGATGGCGACCGCCAGTGCATCGGCGGCGTCGGGCTGCAGCTTGCCTTTCAGGTTGAGCATGATGCCCACCATGTGCTGCACCTGCACCTTGTCCGCGCCGCCCTTGCCGACCAGCGCGAGCTTGACCTCGGTGGCTGCGTATTCGTGCACCGGCAGCTCGCGCATGACCACCGCGCAGATGGCCGCGCCGCGGGCGTGGCCGAGCTTGAGCGCCGAGGCGGCGCTTTTGCCCATGAAGACCTTTTCGATCGCCACTTCATCCGGCCGGTAGGTCTCGATCAACTCGCCCAGCCCGCGCAGCAGCCGCTTGAGCCGCTGGGAAAAGTCGCCCTCGCCCAGCAGCATCAATGGCGCATGGTGCACATGCCGGCTGCGACCGCCTTCGTCGATATCGATGATGCCGACCCCGGTGCGCTGGGAGCCGGGATCGATGCCCAGGATCCGGATGGTGCCGGGACCGGGGACCGGGGACCCGGGACCCGTAACAGCAGGCTCGGCGATGGCTTGGCTGTTGCCATCGCTCTTCCGGGTCCCCGGTCCCGGGTCCCGGGTCCCGACAAGAGCTGCCTCAGGAATCATTACGCGCTCAAGGACGCTTGATCGACGTTCGAATACACATCCTGCACGTCGTCCAGGTCTTCGAGCATGTCCAGCAGCTTGCGCACCTGCACGGCGGTGTCGCCGTCCACGGCGATGTCGTTTTCGGCGCGGAAGGTGATTTCGGCGTGCGCGGGCTCCAGGCCGGCCGCGGCCAGGGCGTCCCTGACCTGGGCGAAGGCGTCCGGGGCGGTCAGCACGTCGATGGCGCCGTCTTCCGGGTACACCACCACGTCGTCGGCGCCGGCTTCGATGGCGGCATCGGTGAGCGCCTCTTCATTGGCACCGGCGGCAAAGCTGAGCACGCCCAGGCGCTTGAACATGAAGGCCACCGAGCCCTCGGTGCCCATGTTGCCGCCGCACTTGCTGAAGGCATGGCGCACGTCGGCCACGGTGCGCACGCGGTTGTCGGTGAGGCAATCCACGATCACCGCCACGCCACCGGGCGCGTAGCCCTCGTAGCGGATCTCTTCGTATTCCACCCCTTCCAGCTCGCCGGTGGACTTCTTGATGGCGCGCTCCATCACGTCCTTGGACATGTTGGACGACAGGCCCTTGTCCATGGCGGTGCGCAGGCGCGGGTTGTTGGACGGATCGCCGCCGCCTGCGCGGGCGGCCACGCTGATCTCGCGGATGATCTTGGTGAACATCTTGCCGCGTTTGGCGTCGGAGGCGTTCTTGCGGCCTTCGATGGAGGGGCCTCTACCCATGAGTGGTTCCAGACTGGCTTGGATGACAGGGCGCGGATTTTACCTGATTGCTTGCACTCACCGGGGCAGCAACATGCGCCAGCGGATGTTCAATGCCGAAAGCGGCCCTGGCGCAGGAAGGCCAGCGCCTGCGCGGCGGCGGCCGGCGAGCGCAGCAGGCCGCTGTGGCTGGCCTGCACCACGCAGTGGTCGCGCAGCCCCGGCAGGCGGGTTTCGGACAGCGCCACGGTGCCGTCGGAGTCGCCGTCCAGCGGGGCCAGCCAACGGCCGACGCCGCGCGGGATGCAGCCTGCCACCTGACCGATCTCGGCCGTACCGTCCCACTGCGCAAAGCCCTGCTGCAGCAACGCGGCGCTGCGGCCCATGGCCCAGACGCCACCGCGCCGGGCCAGCCCGCGCGCGGCAGCGCTGCCGCACAGCGGCGAGCCCAGGCAGACCACGCGGCGCACCGGCAGGTCGGGGGCGTCGCACAAGGCCTGCAACGCCATCAAGCCGCCCAGGCTGTGGCAGACCAGCAACTGCGCGCCACTGCTGCGCACGCGCGCGATCAGCTGCGGCACCGCCTGCGCCGGACCGCCCAGCACGCTGGCGTAGCCGAACAATGCCGGCGCCAGTCCGTCGCCACGCAGCCGGCGGGCCAGTGGCAGCAGCCAGTGCGCAGTGTTCCAGATGCCATGCACCAACAGCACATCGGCGGTGGTGGTGGTCGATTGTCTGCGCGAGCTGCGTCGCGGCGTGACCGCAAGGGCCGAAGATGCGCTGGACAAAGGCTAACAGCACCGGAACGTGGCGCGCAGGCGTCGGGCAATGCGGACGCGGCGCAGGACCTGCAGTGTACGAGCGCCCGACGCTGGCGCGTGAACAGACGTGGCGCGGCGGCGACCCACGCCAATCCCGAATCCCGAATCCCCCAATCCCCGCTCCCCACTCAGCCCGCGGCGGCGATCGGCCCACGCCGCAAAATGAACTCGCGGTCGACGATCTTGCCGACCGGAAAATCGTACTCGCCCACCTTCTCGAAACCGTAGCGGGCATAGAAGCGCTGGGCGCCGAAGTTCTCCGACCACACCCCGATCCACAGCGTGCGCGGGCCGTCGCGCTCCAGCCACTCCAGTGCGGTTTCGAACAATCGGCTGCCCCAGCCGCTGCTTTGATAGTCCTTCAGCAGATACAGGCGCTTGAGCTCACCGTCGCCGGGACGCACGTGCTCATGCGGCAACCCGCACGGACCGGCGGCGGCGTGGCCGACCAGCAGGTCATCCAGCTCCAGCAGCCAGATCGCATAGTCCGGATGCGCCAGCACGATGCGCGCGCGCTCCACCGCATAGGTCTCTTCGAGAAAGCCGCGCAGGTCTTCCTGCGGGTAGAGATGGCCGAAGGTTTCGGTAAAGGTCTGCGCAGCCAGAAGCGACAACGCTTCGGCATCGTCCGGCGTGGCGCGGCGGATGCGGGTCATGCGGGCTTCTCGTGCCGGATGGACGTGGCAGCTTGTCGCATGCGGCGTTGGTGGTGCAAGCGTGGGGATTCGGGAGTCGGGAGTTGGGAGTTGGGATTCGCAAGAGCGAGAGCCGGAGCCGGGAGAGCGAAAAGCAAAGGCCGCGGCCCGGGAAGCGGAGGCTGGGCCGGATCTGCGATGGGCGCTGGCTTGGGTATTGCCTGCAGTGGGGACCGGGGTCGCGGTGGCATGGCGGCTCGGCGTTCCATGCCTTGCATGGCGCGCACATCTCACCAAAGGTATAAACGGCTCCGATTGGGAGCGCGATGTGGCTGCGTGCGGCCCCGCAGCGCTGCCTGGCCGCGCACTTGGCGTGGCCAGGCCCGGTGCAGGTCAGGCCTGCTTGGGGCGCACCTGCACGTGCACTTCGGCCAGTTGCTCGGCGGCGATCGGCGATGGGGCGTCGGTCATCAGGTCCTGGGCGCCGGTGGTCTTGGGGAACGGGATCACGTCGCGGATGGACTCGGTGCCGGCCATCAGCGCGGCAATGCGGTCGATACCGAAGGCGATGCCGCCGTGCGGCGGTGCGCCGTAGTTCAATGCGTCCAGCAGGAAGCCGAACTTGGCGCGTGCTTCTTCGGCGCCGATACCGAGCAGCTCGAACACCGCGCTCTGCATGTCCGGGCGGTGGATACGGATCGAGCCGCCGCCGATTTCATTGCCGTTGAGCACCATGTCGTAGCCACGCGACACCGCGGTGCGGGCATTGGCGCGCAGGTCGGCAATATCGTCCACCGCCGGTGCGGTGAAGGGGTGATGCAGGGCGACGTAGCGCTGCGCTTGATCGTCCCATTCGAACATCGGGAAATCGGTGACCCACAGCGGCGCCCAGCCATCGGCGACCAGGTTGAACTCCTTGCCGGCCTTCAGCCGCAGCGCGCCCATGAAATCGGACACGGTGGTGTAGCCGCCGGCACCGAAGAACACGATGTCGCCATTGCCTGCACCCACGTGCTTGAGCAGTGCGGCAAACGCGTCTTCGGAGAAGAACTTGGCGATCGGCGAGCTGACCTCGCCGGTCTCCGACAGCTTGATGTAGGCCAGGCCCTTGGCACCGTACTTGGCGGCATGCGCGGCATACTCGTCGATCTGCTTGCGCGACAGCGTGGCACCGCCGGGGATGCGCAGCGCGGCCACGCGACCGTCGGCATCATTGGCGGCGGCGGTGAACACCGGGAATTCGCTCGCCTTGACCAGCTCGGCCACATCGACCAGTTCCAGCGCGATGCGCAGGTCCGGCTTGTCCGAGCCATAGCGCCGCATCGCCTCGGCCCAGGTCATGCGCGGGAACTGCGCAGCCAGATCGACATCCACCACTTCCTTGAAGATGGCACGGATCATGTCTTCGACGAAATCCTGCACGTCGCGCTCGCGCACGAAGGCAAACTCCATGTCCAGCTGGGTGAATTCCAGCTGGCGATCGGCGCGCAGTGCTTCGTCGCGGAAGCAGCGCGCGATCTGGTAGTAACGGTCGAAGCCGGCCACCATCAGGATCTGCTTGAACAGCTGCGGGCTCTGCGGCAAGGCGTAGAACTCGCCCGGATGCATGCGCGCCGGCACCAGGAAGTCGCGCGCGCCTTCCGGGGTGGCCTTGGTCAGGATCGGGGTTTCGATGTCCTGGAAATCGCGTGCGTCCAGGTGCCGGCGCAACGCCTGCACCAGCTTGATGCGGGTGCGCTGCATGCGCTGCATTTCCGGGCGACGCAGGTCCAGATAGCGGTACTTCAGGCGGGTGTCCTCACCCGGGTTTTCATGCGCATGGAACGGCAGCGGCGCGGCCTTGTTGAGGATGGTGATGCGCGTGGCGATCACTTCCACCTTGCCGGAGCGCAGCTTGTCGTTGACCGCATGACGCGCACGCACCACGCCTTCGACCTGCAGCACGTCCTCGTAGCCCAGGCTGGCGGCCACCTTGAACACTTCGGCGGAGTTGGCGTCGCCCTCGGCCGGCTCCACCGTCACCTGCACGATGCCTTCGTGGTCGCGCAGGTCGATGAAGCACACCCCGCCCAGATTGCGGGCCACGTCGGTCCAGCCGGCGAGAGTGACGGTTTGGCCGATCATGGTCTCCTCGACCAGGCCGCAGAAGTGGGTACGCATCGAAAGCTCCGCTGAAAACCCGACGCAGGACAGCGCCGGAAAGCCGGATATTCTGGGGCCGGCGGCCGGCAGGAGCAAATGCGGCGGCGGTCACCGGCGCTTAAGTCGGCGCCCGGCTGAATAGGCGCCACGCCCCTCCCGCACCAAGGACGCCTCGATGCTGCGCACCGCCCTGCTGATCTCCGGCTTCAGCCTGATCGCCCTTGGTGGCGCGCTCGGCAACCGCCCCGCCGCCGCGCAGGACCGCGGCTTCAATGGCCCCAGCATCACCTGTTCCAGCAACGACAACCGCCGCCGCGAATGCGATACCCCGTTCCATGGGCGTGCCGCGCTGGTGGAGAACATCTCCGGTACCCGCTGCATCGAAGGCCGCAACTGGGGCAGCGGCCGCGGCCGGATCTGGGTGGACAACGGCTGCCGCGGCCGCTTCGTCGAGGCGCGTGGCGGCTGGGGCGGTGGCGGCTGGAATGGCGGCGACGACCGCCCCGGCAATGCCGCCGCCGGCACCGTGCGCTGCGAAAGCCGCGACCAGCGCCAGGCGATCTGCAATACCGGCTGGCGGCGCGCCATGATCGTGCGCCAGCTCTCGGGCACCCCCTGCGTGGAGGGCCGCAACTGGCACCAGGAAAACGGCCGGATCTGGGTGGACGACGGGTGCCGGGCCGAGTTTGCGCAGGCCCGCGGTGGCGGCTGGGACCGCGATGACGGCTACGGCGGCCGCCCCCGGGGCAATTATTCGGTGACCTGCAGCAGCGATGACCGCCGCCTGCGCACCTGCGACTGGAACGGCCGCGCCGGCCGCCCGGTGCTGACCCGGCAGCTGTCCGATACCCGTTGCGAGGAAGGCCGCACCTGGGGCTACGACCCGCGCCGCTCCACCGTCTGGGTCAACGACGGTTGCCGCGCGCGCTTCGACGCACGCTGATCCGGAGCGGCGCATGGATGCGCCTTGCCGTGATCACGCCTTGTCGGACGCCGGCTTGGCCGGGGCCGCCGGCTTGCCGTCGCTGGCAGCCGCTGGCTTGGCGTCGCCGCCGCCACTGGTGTCGGTGAGGTTCTTCTTCTTTTCGCCCGCCGACTTGAAATCGGTCTCGTACCAGCCGCTACCGGACAAGCGGAACGACGGCGCGGTGACCTGGCGCTTGATGGCGTTGGCGCTGCAGGCGGGACAGCGCTCCGGCACCGGGTCGGACATTTTCAGCAGCCGATCGAACTGGTGATCGCAGGCGCTGCACTGGAAGGCATAGATAGGCATGGCACATCGACGAAAAGTAACGCGGGGGCGCAGATTCTAGAGCCAGTTCCACACCGGCGCGCACCGTTGCGCGCCATCGGGTGAAACAGGCCACTGCAATCAAGCTGGTACAATTGCAGACGTGACCGACGCGCCTTTCTCCCCACGAGGGCCGCATACGTGTTGCGGTTGACTGCGCTGCTGCTTGGCGTGGCCTTGCTGCTGACCGGCAGCGGGCTGCTGGGCACGCTGCTCGCCGTACGTGGTGGCCAAGCCGGCTTCGATGCACGCGCATTGGGGCTGATCATGTCCGGCTATTTTGCCGGCTTCTTTCTGGGCACCTTCTTCGCACCGCCGCTGATCCGGCGCATCGGGCATATCCGCGCCTTCGCGTTCTACGCGTCGCTGGCGGCCATTGCGGTGCTGCTGCATCCGATCTGGCTCACCCCGTGGGGCTGGGGCGTGCTGCGGCTGGTCACCGGCGCCGCCTTGGTCGGCCTGTACACGGTGATCGAAAGCTGGCTCAACGCCGAGCCGGATGCGCGTCGGCGCAGCCGGGTGTTCTCGGTGTACATGGCGATCAACCTGTCGGCGCTGGCGCTGGGGCAGATCCTGCTGACCATCGGCGATGCAGGCGCACCGGCCATGTTCACGCTGACGGCAATCCTGTTCTGCGCAGCAGTCCTGCCGGTGATGACCACCCGGCTGATCCCGCCCGAGGTACCGCAGGTCTCGCGGCTGCGGTTGGTCACGTTGTATGCACTGGCGCCGGTGGCGACGATTGGCGCCGGCCTGTCCGGCCTGGCGATGGGCGCGTTCTGGGGCATGCTGCCGGTGTATGCCGACCGCATCGGGCTGGATGCCGACGGCGTGGCGATGTTCATGCTCACCGCCATCGTGGGCGGGGCGGTGCTGCAGTGGCCGATCGGGCGCATCAGCGATGGCCATGACCGTCGCATCGGACTGGTCGCGGTCAGCGTGCTGGCTGCCGGCGTCGCCATCGCCGCCGCGCTGCCGATGGTGCAGGCGCAGACGCAGGCGCTGTTCGTGCTGTTCTTCGTGTATGGCGGACTGGCGTTCTCGCTGTACCCGTTCGCGGTGGCGCACATGCTGGACTACCTGCCGCGCGAGGACCTGCTGTCAGGCTGCAGCAGCCTGCTGCTGGTGCACGGCGTGGGCGCGGCGATCGGCCCGGCGTTGGCGGGCGGGGCGATGCAGAAGTTCGGCCCGGCTGCGTTGCCGGTTTATTTCGCGGTGATGTTGCTGGCGCTGGCCGGCTTCACGCTGACGCGGCTATTGCGGTTTGCACGCCGCCGCACCCACCCCATTGCGTTCCGCCCGATGCTGCGTACCACCCCGTCGGCGCTGGAACTGATGCCGGAAACCGATTCACCCTCCCCTCCCCAAAAGGAAGCACATTGATCGATCAAACACGACTCCCGAACACCTCATCCCTGACCCACCCCCGCCCGGATCCTGCCGTGATCCTGGCCACCGACCTGGATGGCACCTTCCTGGCCGGTTCCGCCGAACACCGTCACCAGTTGTATCGGCTGGTCGACCAGCATCCCGAGATCCGCCTGATCTTCATCACCGGGCGCGGGCTCGAAGCGGTGATGCCCCTGCTCACCGACCCCACCATTCCCCGACCCGACTATGTGGTGTGCGATGTAGGCGCCACCGTGGTGGACGGACACACACTGCAACCGCTGCAGCCCCTGCAATCGATGATCGACGCGCACTGGCCCGGCGAGCAGGCGGTGGCGCAGGCGATGCGCGCATACCCGCAGCTGCAGCGCCAGGACGTGCCGCAGGAACGCCGCTGTTCGTATTTCTGCGACCCGGCCACGCTGGCGCCGCTGCGCGCGCAGATCGAGCAGACCGCACGCGCGCTGGGCTGCGATGTGCTGTATTCGGCCGACCGCTATCTGGACATCCTGCCGCCGGATACCGACAAGGGCCGCACCCTGGGCGCACTGGCGCGCCAGCTGGAACTGCCGCGCGAGCGCATCCTGGTGGCCGGCGACACCCTCAACGACCTGTCCATGTATCTGGCCGGCTTCCGCGGCGTCTGCGTGGGCGACTCGGAAGTGGCGTTGACGCAGGCAACCGCCCACTTGGACGCGACCTACCACGCCAGTGCGCCCGGCTGTGGGGGCATCCTGGAGGCGATCGCGCACTTCGGCCTGCTTGCCGACGACGACCCGCATGTGCCGGCAGCGCAGGTCCCGCGCAAAGGCGGCGCAGACCTGGTGATGGTCTACCACCGGCTACCGTATGACGAAGTGGTCGAACACGGCGAACTGGTACGCCGCGCGCCGCGCTCGCCCAACGGCATCATTCCCTCGCTGCTGAGTTTCTTCGAGGGCGGCCAACGCGGCTCGTGGGTGGCCTGGAGCGTGGACGACCCCAAGCGCAGGCCCTTCCAGACCCATACCGAGGTGGATGCACAGCGCTACCCCACCCTCACCGCCGCGCGCGTGCCGCTGAGCAAGAACGAGGTGGATATCTTCTACAAACGTTTTTCCAAGGAAGCATTCTGGCCGATGCTGCATGCGTTCTGGGAACGCGCGCGCTTCCGCGAGGACGACTGGCAGGTATTTCTCGGCGTCAACCGCAAGTTTGCGCAAGCCACGTCGGCCGAGGCGGCGCAGGGCGCCACGGTGTGGATCCACGACTACAACCTGTGGATGGTGCCGGCCTACCTACGGGAGTTGCGCCCGGATCTGAAGATCGCCTTCTTCCATCACACCTACTTCCCGTCTGCGGATGTGTTCAACGTGGTCCCGTGGCGACGCGAGATCATCGGCAGCCTGATGTGCTGCGACTACATCGGCTTCCATATTCCACGGCAGGTGGAGAACTTCGTCGACGTGGCACGTGGGGTGATGCCGGTGGAACGCCTGGCGCAGGAAAGCTGCGCACCGCGCTTTCTGACCTACGGCTGTGCGGTGGGCCTGGACACCATGACGACCTGCCTGCGCGTGGCAGATCGCGATGTCGCGCTGGGCGCGCATCCGGTGGGCACGGACCTGCGCCGCATCCGCGCGGCGCTGAGCAAACCGGACGTGCGCAACGACATCTTCAAGCTGCGCCGCGAGATCGGCGCGCGCAAGCTGGTGTTGTCGGTGGAGCGGCTGGATTACACCAAGGGTACGCTGGCAAAACTGGAAGCCTTCGAGCGCCTGCTCGACAGCCAGCCGCAGCTGCTGGGCAAGGTGACCTTGTTGATGGTGTGTGTGCCGGCCGCACGCGAGATGACGGTCTATCGCACCTTGCAAACGCAGATCGAGCAGGCAGTGGGCCGCATCAATGGACGGTTCTCGCGCCTGGACTGGACCCCGGTGCGCTTCTTCGCCCAGGCGCTGCCGTTCGAGCAAGTGGTGGCGCATTACGCGGCGGCGCAGCTGATGTGGATCACCCCGCTGCGCGATGGGCTGAATCTGGTGGCCAAGGAATTCGTGGCGGTACAAGGGATCGAAGGCGGCAGCGGCGTGCTGGTGCTGAGCGAATTCGCCGGTGCTGCAGCAGAACTCAAAGGCGCGGTGCTGACCAACCCGCACGACCCGGCCGATCTGGCGGCCGGCCTGTTGCAGGCGCTCTCGATGCCCGACGACGAGGCGGCCGGGCGCCTGCGCCAGCTGTACGACAGCGTGGAGTACTACACCATCGATCACTGGGGACGCGACTTCCTGGCGGCGGTGGCACGCAGCCGTGGCGCGCATGCGCGCCTACCGGTGGCAGCAGCCAGCGCAGTGGCAGAGCCGGTCGACTAGGCACTCGCCATCACGCGTTCGGCAACGCGCGTAGGCACACGCAAACGCCCGGTTTCTCCGGGCGTTTGCGTTCCTTAAGCCGGGTGTGACGCTGGCCCATCGGCAGCGCGGTCATCATCACGCAACGCAAGCGCGGCAGGCTGCGGTCATTCCCTCCTTCGCCTGCTGGATTGCAATGGATTCGATGTCCTGCCCGCGCGTGCGCCATCCGGCCACGCTTGCCTTGCTGCTGGTTCCGCTGACCTTTCCCGCATACGCACAACAGGTTCCCGACGGCGCCGCACCATCTGCACCGCTTGCAGACGGCAATGGCAATGGCAGTGGCGAGCAGGTCGCCACGCTGGATCAGGTGCAGGTGGTCGGCCAGGCGATGACCTATTCCAAGACCACGGTGAGCAAGGAGATGCTGGACCGGCAATTCGTGCTGGGCAGCGTCAACGACGCGCTCAACGAGTTGCCCGGGGTGGTGGTCACCGAGGCCGACGCGTTCGGCTCGTCGGATTGGGGCACCCAGATCAGCATGCGTGGCTTCGTCAGCAACCGCGACACGCAACAGATCGGCACCACCATCGATGGCGTGCCCAACGGTGGCTCGGCCTATGGCGGCGGCTCCAAGGCCAACCGCTTCATCGACATGCCGGACCTGGAAACGGTGGAAGTGAGCCAGGGCACCGCGGATATCGCCTCGCGCTCGAACGAGGCGTTGGGCGGCACGTTGAACTACCTCACCGGCGAGCCGCTGGAAGAACAGCGCGTGCGGGTGATCGGCGGTATCGGCGACAACCAGGCGCGCAAGTACTACGCGCGCTACGACACCGGCGTACTTGGCGGGACCACGCGCGCCTGGATCAGCGGCTCGTCGGCGCGCAACGACGACTGGATCGACGGTAGCGGCCACACCCGCCGCGATCATCTGGCCGGCAAGTTCGTCAGCGCCCTGGACATGTGGACGCTCAGCGGCTACGCCTCCTACGACGATGCCGACGAATCCGAATACACCAGCGTGACGCCGGAGCAGTTCGCGCGCGATCCCGAACACGACCTGCTGACAGGCAGGCTCACCGGCATTCCCTACCTGGACCAGAACTACCGCTCCGGCTCGCGTGCATTGCGCAAGAACACGTTTGGCTACCTGCGCGGCGCCTTCGACGGCGGCAACGGCATCAAGGCCACGCTCACCGGCTATGCACATCGCATGCAGGGCCGTGGCGACTGGATTCCGCCGTATCTGGTGGACGTCACCAACGATGGTGTCGGTGCGCGCGAATCGGAGGCGCGCGGCGGCAACACCGTGTATGGCGGCAGCGATCTGGGCAAGCTGTATTACCTGACCCCGGGCGGGGCAGCCGCGACCCTGCTGGCCGGCTGCGCCGGCAGCGATGCGGTGCCGGCCGAATCCAATCCGGCCTGCTATCCGGCCGGTTCGGTGCCGGTGCAGTCGTATCGCCACAGCCACTACGACAACCACCGCGCCGGCGCCATGGCCGATGTGGAATGGCGCCACGACCTGGGCCCGATCGACAACACCGTGCGCGCCGGCGCGTGGCTGGAGCGCTATGACCGCAGCGTCACCCGCGACTGGCACCGCCTGCTCAACGTGGGCACCAACATCGCCTTCGACCATCAGCCGTACTGGGTGCAATTCAAGGACGACTACCAGACCGACGAGCAGATGTATTACGTGGAAGACGTGATGCGGTACGGCGCCTTCGCCTGGCGCGTGGGCGTGAAGCAATTCTTTCTCGACCAGACCCGCGACCGCCGCATCGGCGATGCGCAGCACGTCGAATCGGATGCGCATTCGGACCCGCTGCTGTCTGCCGGCCTGACCTGGACCACGCCGGTACAGGGGCTGGAAGCCTTTGCCGGTTACTCGCAGAATTTCGCCGCGATTCCCTCCGGCGTGCTGGGCGAAACCGACCCGGTCGCCTTGAGCCGGGTGAAGCCGGAAACCGCCGACAATATCGAGCTTGGCCTGCGTCTGGGCCGCTGGCCGTTGACCGGCAGCATCACCCTGTACGACATCCGCTTCGACAACCGCATCGTGTATGTGCCGGCCAACTTCGTCACCGGCATCGACTACCTGGGCGAAACCGACGGCGTGTACGAGAACTTCGGCGGTGTGCACGCGCGCGGCGTGGAAGCGGCACTGGGCTATGGCTGGGACAACGGCTGGCGCATCAATGGCGCCTACACCTACAACAAGGCCGACTACCTGGGCAGCGGCGATGCGGCGCGCGATACCGCGCTGGAGATCACCCCCGGTGCGCAGGTGATCGGCCAACCGCGCAACACCTTGGTCATGTCGGCCGACTGGCGCGGGCAGGCATGGCGCTTCGGTGTGTCCGGGCGTTATCTGGGTAAGCGCTACCTGGATGCCTCCAACCGCGCCGCACTCGATGGTGTGACCACCTTCGATGCGAATCTGGGGCTGGAGCTGGCGCAGCTGTCGCCGCAGCTGAAGGGCCTGCAGCTGGCGCTCAATGTCAGCAACCTCACCGACAAACGCTATCTGGAAGGTGTGGACGGCAGCGACAGCGCGTTCATCGCGGCGCCGCGCACGGTGGGGCTGACGCTGACGCTGGATCTGTAACGGCGGATCGACCGGTGCGTGCTGCACGGGCGCTGCTGCTGACTTACGCTAGTGAGAGATTTTTTAGGTGCGGGTGCTGCGCCCCCATCCGCCCTTCGGGCACCTTCCCCCGCAAGCGGTGGAAGGCAGCGTTTCCCTTCTCCCGCAGGCGGGGGATGGCAGCGTTTCCCTTCTCCCGCTGGCGGTGGATGGCAGCGTTTCCCTTCTCCCGCAAGCGGGGGGAAGGCAGCGTTTCCCTTCTCCCGCAAGCGGGGGGAAGGCAGCGTTTCCCTTCTCCCGCAAGCGGGGGAAGGCAGCGTTTCCCTTCTCCCGCTGGCGGTGGATGGCAGCGTTTCCCTTCTCCCGCTGGCGGTGGATGGCAGCGTTTCCCTTCTCCCGCTGGCGGTGGATGGCAGCGTTTCCCTTCTCCCGCTGGCGGGGGGAAGGCAGCGTTTCCCTTCTCCCGCTGGCGGGAGAAGGTGGCGCGTAGCGCCGGATGAGGGCGTCGCCGGCGGGGCTTAGACACCGGGGTCCAGAAAGCCCGCGCCTACGCCTGCAGCTAGCTGCTTATGCCGACCATGCCCCCATCCGCCCTTCGGGCACCTTCCCCCGCAGGCGGTGGAAGGGACTCGTGAAGTTTCAGCCAATCAGGTGACACGATGATCGATCTTCCCCGCCGCCGCGTCCTGCAGGCCGGACTGAGCGCCGGCACGACGGCACTGCTCCCCAGCATCGCGCGGGCCGCAGCCATCGCGCCAGATCGCCGCAGCGGCACGCTGGAAGACCTGCAACACGTGGTGATCCTGATGCAGGAAAATCGCGCGTTCGATCATTACTTCGGCGCCCTGCCCGGCGTGCGCGGGTTCGGCGATCGCTTTCCGGTTCCGGCTCCGCCGCTGCCGGGTGCGTCCTCGCGCACGGTGTGGCTGCAGCCCAGCGAAGACGGCATGCAATGGCTCACCCCATTTCCATTGGATACGGCCGCGCAATTCGGCTTCATGCGCGTCAAGGGCACGCCGCACAGCTGGCCGGATGCGCAGCAGGCCTGGGACCATGGCCGTCTCGGGCGCTGGGCGGCAGCCAAGCACAATCACGCGCTGGGCTACTACGGGCGTGCGGATATTCCCTTCCAATACGCGCTCGCCGATGCATTCACCCTCTGCGATGCGTACCACGCCTCGATCCAGACCGGCACCAATTCCAATCGCGTGTTCCTGTGGACCGGCGGCAACGACCCGCAGGCGCGTCATGGCGGGCCGGTGATCGGCAACTCGCACGACAACTTTCCGGAACTGGGCGGTTTTGCCGAGCCGTATCGCTGGACCAGCTATGTCGAACAGCTGCAACGCGCAGGCGTGAGCTGGCAGATCTACCAGGACATGGCCGACAACTTCACCGACAACCCGCTGGCCGGGTTCGAGACGTTTCGGCAGGCCTACCGCAACGCGCCGGGGCACCACGCGCAGCTGCGCGCGCGTGGCATCAGTACGCGGGGCGTTGCGCAGTTGCGCGCGGACGTGATGGCCGGCCGGCTGCCGTCGGTGAGTTTCGTCATTGCCGATGCGGCCGGCAGCGAGCATCCGGACCCGTCCAGCCCGGCGCAAGGTGCGGCCTATACCGCGCGCGTGCTGGATGCGCTCACCGCCGATCCGCAGGTGTGGAGCCGCACCGCCTTGCTGCTGATGTTCGATGAGAACGATGGCTTCTTCGATCACATGCCGCCGCCTGCGCCGCCATCGCCGGATCCGCGTGCCGCTGGCGGCTTTGCCGGCGCCTCCAGCATCGCCACCGACGACGACTACCATCGCCAGCCTGCACCGGGCGAGCAGAAAGTGGATCTGCCTGAGCTGCGCGGCCGCCCGTACGGGCTGGGTCCGCGCGTGCCGCTGTATGTGATTTCGCCGTGGAGCCGTGGCGGCTGGGTGGATTCGCAGGTGTACGACCACACCTCGGTGCTGCGCCTGCTGGAACGGCGCTTTGGCGTGCCCGCAGCGCAGATCACACCATGGCGGCGTGCGGTGTGTGGCGACCTGACCAGTGCGTTCGACTTCCGCAGCGCCGATACGCGCCCATTCGTCGCGGCGCTGCCCGATGTGGGCGATGCGGCAACGCGTGCAGCGGCTATGCGCGAGCACACGCTGCCGTCGCTGCCGGCCACCTTGCAGCCGCCCGCGCAAGCGTTTGGTGTGCGCCGTTCGCGCGCCGTGCCGTATCGCCCGAGCGTGCAATTGGCGCAGGTGCCAGAGCATGGCGAGGTCCGGCTACACATGCACAACGGCGGCGCGGCGGCGGTACTGCATGTCTACGACCGCTACGACCTGGCGGCGATCCCGCGCCGCTATACGGTGGGTGCCGATGCCACGCTGGACGGCGACTGGACCACCTACGATGGCCGCTACGATCTGTGGCTGATCGGCCCGAACGGATTCCATCGTCACTATCGCGGCGACCTGAGCGCAGCGTTACTGGTGGCTGAGATCGAACAAGATCCGAACGAGGCCGCATCCATGTTGCTATCGCTGCGCAATGGCGGCGGCGCTGCCGTGCAGGTGGAGCTGCAACCAGGCGCGTATGCAGCCGCGCAGCCGCGCGAACGTCTGAGCATTGCGCCCGGCGCGACCGAGCGGCGCCGTTGGAAAGCGGCAGCAACCGGTGGCTGGTACGACCTGTGGGTGCACCACGACGGCGCAGCCCAGCGCCTGGCTGGTCGTATCGAAACCGGCGCCGACAGCGTCAGCGACCCGGCCATGGGTGGGCCGGCGCGGCTGCAGCAGGACAGGCCTGTCGTGATCGGCGCGCTGGGTTGAGTGGCCGTCCAGGTTGAATGTTGCCGCTGGCCGGCGGCAACCATCGCTGCGCATCACGCCGCTGCGTGGAAGAACGTCGCAACCTCCCTGGCCCGCATCGTGCCTGCCGAATCGATGCGCCGCTATCACCACGTGTCGCTTCGGCAGGCTCACCTTGCAAACCATTCCCGCACCGCGACCGCCACCGCCTTCAACGCCGCATCGCGTGCAGCAGCGTCGACCTTGGCGCCGTTCAAGTACGTCGTCAGCAGCAGTGGCGGCCGGCCCTTCGGCGGCCAGAGGATGGCGATGTCGTTGCGGGTATCGGTGCCGTTGCTACCGGTCTTGTCGCCGATCTTCCAGTCGGCCGTGAGCCCCGCACGCAGGCAGTCGTCGCCGGTGCGGTTGTCGATCATCCAGTCGGTCAGCTGCGTGCGCGAGGCAGGCTGCAGGGCATCGCCAAGCAGCAGCGTGCGCAGCGTCGACGCCATGGCCACCGGGGTGGTGGTGTCGCGCGGCTCGCCAGGGGCGAACCCGTTCATCTCCGGCTCGTAGCGGTCACTGCGGGTCTTGGCATCGCCGATGCTGCGCAGGAAGGCGGTCACGCCGGGCGGGCCGCCGACCAGCGGGAACAACAGGTTGGCGGCAGGGTTGTCGCTATAGATCATCGTGGCCCGGCACAGTTCGCCGACACTCAGCGCGCCGCCGACATGGCCCTTGGTGACCGGGGCATGCTCCAGCATGTCCGCGGCACGGATCTTGACCGGTTGCGCCAGCGTGAGCTTGCCCTGATCCACCCGCTGCAGCACCGCGGCAGCCAATACAAATTTGAAGGTGCTGCACATCGGAAAGCGCTCGTTCTCGCGCTGCCCGAAGCGCCAGCCGGGGGCGCTGCCGAGCAGGCTGATGCCCAGCCGACCACCGGTACCACGTTCGATGTCCGCCCATTGCGCCCGCAGCATGTCGTCCATATTCACCGCCGGGCTGAGTGCCCGCGCGGGTCTGGACGCCGCAAACAGCATGCCCGCGCCGGTTGCGTACAGGAACTCTCGCCGATTCGACATACGTTTGCCTCCTTGAGGGAGCCCGCAGTATCGATGCGCACGCCGCGGCCGACCATCGCGATCTTTCGATCACAGGCATGAATTGGACTAATCTCTCTGCATGCCCCGCCCCCGCCTGCCGCTCAATGCCCTGCGCGCGTTCGAAGCCGCCGCGCGCCATCAAAACCTGACCCGTGCGGCGAACGAGCTGTGCGTGAGCCAGGCCGCGCTCAGCCACCAGATCAAGGGGCTGGAGCAACAGCTGGGCACCAGCTTGTTCCACCGCCTGCCACGCGGGGTGGCGCTGACCGACGAGGGCGCGGCGCTGGCGCCGGTACTGGGCGAGGCCTTCGACCGCATCGCCACCACCCTGGAGCGCTTCGCCGATGGGCGCTATCGCGAGGTGCTCAGCGTGGGCGTGGTCGGCACCTTCGCCACCGGCTGGCTGCTGCCGCGATTGCCGGCCTTTCATGCCGCGCATCCGGACATCGAATTGCGCCTGTCCACCCACAACAACCGGGTCGATCTGGCCGGCGAAGGGCTGGATCTGGCGATCCGTTTCGGCGATGGCGACTGGCAGGGCCAGATCGCGCATGCGCTGATGGAGGCGCCGTTTGCGCCGGTGTGCGCGCCCAGCATGGCGCGCGGCCTGCGCACGCCGGCCGATCTGGCGCAGCTGCCGTTATTGCGCTCGTATCGGCTGGACGAATGGCCGCAGTGGTTTCGCGCCGCAGGCGTGGCCGAGGTCGCCGCGCGCGGGGCGATGTTCGATTCCTCGTTGACGCTGGCCAGCGCGGCGGCGGCCGGTGCCGGCGTGGCGTTGCTGCCGCTGCCGATGTTTCGCCAGGATCTGGACGCAGGGCGGCTGGTGTGCCCGTTCCCGATCACGATCGATGCGGGACGCTACTGGCTGACGCGGCTACGTTCGCGGCCTGAGAGTGAGGCTGGGAGGAGGTTGCTTGCGTGGTTGTTGGTGGAGCAGACGCTGGAGTGACGTTGGATGCGTGGCGTGTTGACTGCGTGCGTATGCTCGACACCATCTGCGATGGCTGCGCTGCACCTTATCTGGCCATCCATCAAGATGGCTGTCTTCCGCCTTACCCTCACCCCAACCCCTCTCCCGCAGGGAGAGGGGCTTTTCATCACCAGAGCTGCGGCTCCGTTCTCCCGCCGGGACATTGTCCTCCTTCATGGGGGAGAAGGTGGCGCGTAGCGCCGGATGAGGGTGCGGGCGCCAAGCGCAACGCTTTCGGCGGCGACTGCCCTACCCACCTGGGCTCCAGACACACCCGGCGAGCAGCACACATGCTCGGTCCGGGCGCTGCTCCGTCGACGCATGATGCAGAACATCAAAAACCCCGGACCACTGAAGATCACCTTCAGCAAACGCGATCAATCAACACGCAGCAGCATCACCTAGCCCCCTGCCTTACGCGCCCTCGATCAACTCCATCCACGCCGCTTCCGCTGCGGCCAGCTGCTGTGCGGTGGCCTCGCGGTCGCGGCCCAGCACCGCCATCTTGTCGCTGTCGGCGTAGTTACCAGGATTGGCCAGCTCGCGGTCCAGCTCCGCCAGCGCCGCTTCCAGCTCGCCGACGCGTTTTTCGGCGCTGGCCAGCTTGTGCGGGTTGACGGCTTTCTTCGGCGGTAGCGGTTTGGTCGGCGGCGGCGGGGTCGGTGCCACTTCGGCCATCTTCTGCTTGGTGCCTTGCGCGGCCGGGCGGCTGCGCAGCCAGGCGGCGTATTCGTCCAGATCGCCAGCGAACGGCTCGACCACGCCATCGGCCACGCGCCAGAAACTGTCGCAGACCAGGCCGATCAGATGGCGGTCGTGCGAGACCATCACGATGGCGCCTTCGAAATCGCTCAGCGCCTCGGCCAGCGCCTCGCGCATTTCCAGATCCAGGTGGTTGGTCGGTTCGTCCAGCAGCAGCACGTTGGGCTGCTGCCAGGCGATCAGCGCCAGTGCCAGGCGCGCGCGCTCGCCGCCGGAGAAGCCATCCACCACTTCGAAGGCGCGGTCGCCGGCGAAATTCCATTTACCCAGGAAATCGCGGAATGCCTGATTGGAACCATCCGGCGACAGCTCGCGGAAGTGGTCCATCGGCGACTGGCCCTCATGCAGCGATTCCACCGTGTGCTGGGCGAAGTAGCCGATGCGCAGGTCCGGATGCGCGCTGCGCTCGCCTGCCAGCGGTGCCAGTTCGCCCACCAAGGTCTTGACCAGGGTGGACTTACCCGCGCCATTGGGACCCAACAACCCGATGCGGTCGCCTGCTTCCAGGCCGAAACCGACATCGTGCAGGATGACCGTGGCAGCGTCGCCCCCATCCGCCCTTCGGGCACCTTCCCCCGCACGCGGGGGAAGCGAGGCCGGAGCCGGATAGCCGGCCTGTACATGATTCAAACGGATCAACGAAAACGGCAACCGGTTGGGCTGGGCGAACTGGATGCGGAATTCGCGCTCGGCGCGCACCGCTTCGGTGCCGGCCATCTTTGCCAGCCGCTTCATGCGGCTCTGCGCCTGGGTGGCCTTGCTGGCCTGCGCCTTGAAACGGTCGATGAAGCTCTGCAGATGCGCGCGCTCGGCCTGTTCCTTGTCGTGCGCGATCTGCTGCTGGCGCAGATGCTCGATGCGCTGGCGCTCGAAATCGGTATAGCCGCCCACATACAGCTTGGCGGTGCCGCCATGCAGGTGCAGGGTGTGGGTGGCCACGTTGTCGAGGAACTCGCGGTCGTGCGAAATCAACAGCAAGGTGCCCGGGTACTTGAGCAGCCACTGCTCCAGCCACAGCACCGCGTCCATGTCCAGGTGGTTGGTCGGTTCGTCGAGCAGCAGCAGGTCGCTGGGCATCATCAGCGCGCGCGCCAGGTTCAGGCGCACCCGCCAGCCGCCGGAGAACGAGGACACCGCGCGGTGGTGCGTATCGGCCGGGAAGCCCAGGCCGTGCAGCAGCTTGCCGGCGCGCGCCTCGGCATCGTAGGCGCCGATCTCGGCCATCTTCTGGTGCGCATTGGCGACCGCTTCCCAGTCCTCGCGGGCGGTGGCCTCGGCCTCTTCCTGCAGCACCGCGGACACCTCGATATCGCCGCCGAGCACGAACGACAGCGCCGGGTCCGGCAGCGAAGGAGTTTCCTGCGAGACGCTGGCCGTGCGCACCTTGCCGGGCAGGTCGACATCGCCCTTGTCGGCCTCCAGCTCGCCCTTCACCGCGGCGAACAGGCTGGACTTACCGGTGCCGTTGCGGCCCACCACGCCGACGCGGTAGCCGGCATGCATGGTCAGGTCGACGTTGGACAACAGCAGACGCTCGCCGCGTCGCATGGAGAAGTTGCGCAGGGAAATCATGGATGGACAGTCCGATAGAACGAAAAGGAATGAGCAGATGAGCAGCATTCCTGCGACGCCATTCTAGCGTTAACGAATAATTAGCGCCTTCAGGTTGGCCGACGCGATCTTCGCCCTCCCGCGACCGCCCCCTGCCTAGCCTTGCCTGGTCCTGCTCGGACCCACGTTTCCGGAGTTGTCATGAACATCCCCCTGTCCTGCCTTGCGACCGCCGTGGTCGCTGCACTGCTTGCCTCTCCCGCCCAGGCCCAGACCGCTGCGCCCACCACCACGCCGGCCAGCACCGCCAACACCCTGGATACGGTGATCGTCACCGGCACCCGCGTCTCCGACCGCACCGTGGCCGAATCGCAGTCGCCGATCGACATCATCAGCGCCGAATCCCTGCAGGCCACCGGCACCCCCGAGCTGGCCACCGCACTGGCGCGCGCCCTGCCCTCGCTGAACTTCCCGCGCCCTGCCCTGAGCGACGGCACCAGCGCGATCCGCCCTGCGCAGCTGCGCGGCCTGTCGCCGGACCAGGTGCTGGTGCTGGTCAACGGCAAGCGCCGCCACACCTCCTCGCTGCTCAACCTCAACGGCACCATCGGCCGCGGCGCCGCCGCGGTGGATCTGAACACCATTCCGGTGGCGGCGATCGCACGGGTGGAAGTGCTGCGCGACGGCGCCTCGGCGCAGTACGGCTCCGACGCCATCGCCGGCGTGGTCAACATCGTGCTCAAGGGCGCGGAAAAGGGCGGCAGCCTGCAGGCCGGCTTTGGCCAGTATTCGGCCGGCGACGGCAACAACTACGAGCTGTCCGGCGACACCGGCGTGGCCTACGGCGGCGACCGCGGCTGGCTGCACGTGGCCGCCCAGCTCAACCAGCAGGACCCCACCGACCGCGCACGCGGCTATGCCGGCGCGCCCAGCGTCTCGCAGCCGGCCGTGGGCCAGAAGGCATTCAAGATCGGCGACCCGGACGTCAATGCGCAGGCCGCCTCGCTCAACACCGAATACCAGTTCAGCGACAGCATCACCGGCTACGCCTTCGCCACCGCCAGCAACCGCGACATCACCTCGTTCGCGTTCTTCCGTGCGCCGGGCAGCAGCCAGAACCTCCTGTCGGTCTACCCGCAGGGCTTTTTGCCGGAGATCCAGAGCTACGCCAAGGACCGCTCGCTGGTTGCCGGTGTGCGCGGCTCCACCGCCGGCGGTTGGGACTGGGATGCCAGCTACAACTACGGCTACAACCGCATCGACTTCCACACCCGCAATACGCTCAACGTGAGCCTGGGGCCGACCTCGCCCACCTCGTTCTACGATGGCGCGCTGGAGACCACGCAGAACATCGTCAACCTGGACGTCAAGCGCGGTTTCGACTGGGGCCTGGCGTATCCGGTCACCGTGGCCTTCGGTGCCGAGTACCGCAACGAAAAGTGGAACCAGTCGCCGGGCGAAGTGGGCTCCTACTTCCAGGCGGGCACGCTTGCCGGCGGCGCGCAGGGCTTTGGCGGATTCGCGCCCAGCGTGTCCGGGCAGTATTCGCGCGACAGCTACGCGGTGTACGCCGACATCGAAGCCGACTTCACCGACACCTTCTCCGCCGGGCTTGCCGGGCGCTATGAGGACTACAGCGATTTCGGCAGCCAGGCCTCGGGCAAGGTGTCGGCGCGCTATGCGTTCACCGACAAGATCGCGTTGCGCGGCACGGTGGCTTCGGGCTTCCGCGCGCCGTCGCTGGCGCAGCAGTATTTCCAGTCCACCAGCACCACCTTCCTGGCCGGCAACCCCAATCCGTTCGAGATCCGCACCTTCCCGGCCGACAGCAACGTGGCGCGCGCCTTCGGTGCCGAACCGCTGGATGCGGAAACCTCGCTGTCCTACAGCCTGGGCCTGGTGCTGCAGCCCACCGATGCGCTCTACCTCACCGTGGATGCGTACCAGATCGATGTGGACGACCGCATCGTGCTGTCGTCCAACCTCACCGGTGCCGGCGTGCGTAGCCTGCTGGAAGCGCAGGGCATCTTCGGCATCAACGGCGGGCGTTACTTCACCAACGCGGTGGATACGCGCACGCGCGGCGTGGACGTGGTGGGCAGCTACCGCTGGCAGCTGGCCGCCAGCAGCGTGGACCTGACCGCCGGGTACAACTACTCCGAAACTGAGGTGCGCAGCGTGGCGGCCAACCCGGCGGCATTGTCGGCCAACGGCTTGAGCCTGGAGCGTATCGACCGCACCGAGCGCGGCCGCATCGAGGAAGGCTTCCCGCGCGACAAGTTCCTGGTCAACGGCAGCTGGAATTCCGAGCACTGGACGCTGGCGCTGGGCGCCACCCGCTACGGCAAGTACAGCACGCGCCCGGCGGCGGCGATCAACGACCAGACCTTCGGCGCCAAGTGGGTGGTGGATGCGTCGGCCAGCTACAAGGTGGACCGCTGGACGCTCACCCTGGGCGCAGACAACCTGCTGGACGAATACCCGGACGAAAACAACTTCGCCAACTCCACCAGCGGGCAGTTCCCGTACAGCAACCTGTCGCCGTTCGGCTTCAACGGTGCGTATGTGTACGGGCGCATCAACTACCGCTGGTGAGCGCTGCGTCCCTGCAGAGGCGCTGCGCAGGCGGCTGGTGCAGTCGTGAGGTCGGTGGCGGTGGTGCCGACCTCGGTTTGGGCCAGCTGCGGTCGAATGCGTGAGGTGTGGGTGCGGCTTCGAGCGGGGTGCGGGCATGAAGCGCGTCCCGCGCCGCCAGGCTGGTCGTTCCTCGGTGCCTGGCTGGCGCATCGCAGCGGCCGCGCACGGTCAATGCCTGCAAACCCTGCATAGCGACCGCGCCCGTCCTGACGGTCGCGCATTGGATTTCAGCCGATGCGTGCGTGTTGCATCGCCGGCAATCTGGTTCCGCCAAACGCCCCGGCTTGCCCGGGGCGTTCGCGTTGTGTCGCGCGCCTGCCATGCGTGCGGGCGGTCACGACTGTCCTGCATGCGCACCGTCTGCTTGGCAGGTGGCAACCAGGCGCTGCAGGCACGACTTGCGGCCGGCGCCATGATGGGCTCGCCAGGCCACGCTGCACCCTGCATCGCGCAGCCGAGCCGCAGCCTGCGGACCACGCCGATGCCGTGACGACGCCTGCGCCGGCTCCGTGTTATCACGCGTGTTCCTGTCCTTGTCGGAGCATGCAGATGGAAGCATCGCAGTTGAGCCGTGGCCGCCTGATCGACCATCTGCATCTGGTGGTGCAGGACCTGCCGGCAAGCCGGCGTTTTTACCAGGCCGTGCTCGACGTGCTGGGCGTGCCGATCGGCGGCGAAGGCCAAGGATTCTTCTGGGCCGACGAACTGTTCGTGTCCGACCGCGACACCGTTGCGCAGGGCGTGCTGACCGGCCGCCATCATCTGGCCTTCCAGGCCCGCGACGTCGCCATGGTGCATGCCTTCCATCAGGCTGCGCTGGCACACGGCGGTCGCGACAACGGCGCACCGGGCCTGCGCCCGTACCTCCCGAGCTATTACGCCGCTTTCGTGCTCGATCCTGATGGCAACAATATCGAAGTGGTCTTTCATGGTCCTGCGCAACGCAGCGCCGATGCGGTGCAGATCACGTTTTGATGCACAACTTTCATAACTGGTATCGATGTCCAAAATGGGGCGACGCAATCCGTTGCCCCCGCTGGGGATATGCAATCCACGCCTCACTTTGGTGCACGATGACAACGTTGGCACACGCATACGTTCGATGACGGTTGCATGCGCAACGTAACCAAAATTTGACATGGGGTTACACGTGGTTAATGGTTGAGAACGCACCGCAGCTGCCGCAACGGACGCGGCCTGGGAAGGGGGCCCACTGCGCTGCATCCGTTCCCCACTCGGAGTTTTCACCGCATGAATTGCAAGTCCAGTCCACTCGCAGTCGCTGTTGTCGTTGCCTTGTCGTTTTCCGCTTCAACCGCAGTCGCGCAGTCGCAGGCTCCTGCCCAGCAGACCCTCGACACGCTGATCGTCACCGGCACCCGCGTGGCGGATCGCACCGTGGCCGAATCGGCATCGCCGATCGACATCATCTCGCCACAGGCACTGGAATCGACCGGCACCACCGAGTTGGCCACCGCGCTGTCACGCGCGATCCCCTCGCTCAATTTCCCCCGGCCCGCCATCTCCGACGGCTCGGACGCGGTGCGCCCGGCGCAGCTGCGCGGCCTGTCGCCCGATCAGGTGCTGGTGCTGGTCAACGGCAAGCGCTATCACAGCACCGCGCTGATCAACCTCAACGACACCCAGGGCCGCGGTTCCTCGCCGGCCGATCTCAACACCATCCCGATCGCGGCGGTGGAGCGCATCGAAGTGCTGCGCGATGGCGCGTCGGCGCAATATGGTTCGGACGCGATTGCCGGCGTGATCAACGTCGTGCTCAAGGGTAGCGGCGAAGGCGGCAACCTCAATGGCCGTTACGGCAAGTACAGCGCCGGCGACGGCGAGCAGTACCAGCTCTCCGGCGATGCCGGCTTCAGCTTCGCCGGCACCGGCAAGGTGCACCTGGCCGCGCAGGCCGGCCATTCGGACCAGACCAACCGTGCATTGCCATTCGGCGGCCGCGTGGAGCAGCGCTACGGCGATCCCGAGATCGACCAGGGCGCCATCTCGTTCAACGGCGAATACAGCCCCACCGATTACCTCACCTTCTATTCGTTCGGCATGGTCAGCCGGCGCGAAGTGCTGTCCAACGGCTATTTCCGGTTTGCCGGCGACAACCGCAACCGCCCGGAAATCTATCCGGACGGCTTCCTGCCGCAGATCTACAACGTCAGCAAGGACGTGTCGTGGGTGGGCGGCTTGAAGACCTCCACCGAAGGCGGCTTGAACATCGATCTGAGCTACAACTACGGCCAGAACAATCTCACCTTCGATGTGCGCAACAGCTTGAACAACAGCCTGGGGCTGGCCAGCCCGACCGACTTCCATGCCGGCACGCTGGAAGTGACGCAGAACGTGCTCAATGCCGACTTCACCAAGACGCTCGATTGGGGCCTGGCCTACCCGGTCACGCTGGCCTTCGGCGCGGAATGGCGTGGCGAGAAGTTCAACCAGTCGCCGGGCGATGCCGCGTCTTCGGCCAACGGCGGCATTCCCTCGGCCAATGGCGCATTGATTCCGGGCGCGCAGGTGTTTCCGGGCTTCAAGCTCTCCGATGCCGGGTACTACAACCGCAACAGCCACTCGGCCTATGTGGACCTGGAAGCGGACCTGACCGAGAAACTCTCCGCAGGTCTTGCCGGGCGCTACGAGAAGTACAGCGACTTCGGCGACACCGCCACCGGCAAGCTCTCGCTGCGCTATGCCTTCACCGACAAGGTGGCGCTGCGTGCCACCGCCTCCACCGGCTTCCGTGCGCCCTCGCTGCAGCAGCAGAACTTCCAGTCGATCGCCACGCAGTTCCTCAACGTGGCGCAGCCCAACGGCACGGTGACCGCGATTCCGTTCGAGATCGGCACCTTCCGTACCGACAATCCGGCCGCGATCGCGCTCGGCGCCGAACCGCTCAAGGCCGAAGAATCCAAGAACTACGGGCTGGGCGTGGTGTTGCAGCCAGTCGACAACCTCTACATCACCATCGATGCCTACCGGATCGATATCGACGACCGCATCGTGCTGTCTGAGAACCTCACCTCGATCGCCGCACGCAACTACCTGCAAGCCAATGGCTTCCCGGGTATCGGTGGTGGGCGCTACTTCACCAATGCGGTGGATACCAAGACCCAGGGCGTGGATGCGGTTGGCACCTACCGCTGGGCGCTGGATGGCGGCAGCGCGGAGCTGACCACCGGCTACAACTACAACAAGACCGAAGTCGAGCGCATCGCCGCCAACCCGGCTGCGCTGGAAGCCATCGACCCGGGTGCAGTGCGCATCGGCCGCGCAGAACTGGGCCGCATCACCGAAGGCACGCCGCGCGACAAGTTCTTCCTGGGCGGGACCTGGTCGCCGGGCAACTGGTCGTTCACCGGCACCGCCACGCGCTGGGGCGAGTTCAGCACCTTCGGTACCAATGCCGGCAGCGACCAGACCTATGCGGCGAAGTGGACGCTGGATCTGGCCGCATCCTACAAGCTGGGCGCGTGGAACTTCACCGTCGGCGGCGACAATGTGCTCAACGAGTATCCGGATCGCCAGCAGGCCGGCCTGGGCACGCGCACCTACCTGCCTTACAGCAGCGCCTCGCCGTTCGGCTTCAATGGCGCGCTGGTGTACGCCAACGTGAACTACAAGTGGTAAGCCCCCTGCGCCGGTCGGCAACGACCGGCGCAGGCATGCTGCGGCAACGCATCAGCTCCTCCTGACGCCGTCACGTTTTCCGGCTGCTCGCGCACCTGCGCGGGCCTGCCTGACCGAGGCGTCGCTGCACCGCTCCAGCAAGGATGCGCTCAGCAAACTGCGCAAGGCGCCGCATCGGGCCTTGCCGATTGCTGTCATCTTCGCGCACGCCGCTTCCGTACCCCGGAAGCATCCGCCGCGCAGGCTTGACCGATCACCCCTGTGCAGTTGCATTCCCCCCCGGCATCACCCGTGCCTCGTCGCTGCGTCCATCGTCCCCTTTGAGCCTTGATCCCCATGCACACCTCCAACGCACTCTCGCTGGCGATTTCAGTCGCACTCACCGTCTGTTGCTTCGCTGCCAGTGCGCAGTCGCAATCGACCCAACCGCAGCAGACCCTGGACACCCTGATCGTCACCGGTACGCGCGTCAGCGACCGCACCGTGGCCGAATCCGAATCGCCGATCGACATCATCACCGAGCAATCGCTGCAGGCCACCGGCGCGACCGACATCGCCACCGCGCTGGGCAAGCTGCTGCCGTCGCTGAACTTCCCGCGCCCGGCCATCTCCGACGGCAACGATGCCGCACGCCCGGCCACCTTGCGCGGCCTGTCGCCGGATGCGGTGCTGGTGCTGGTGGACGGCAAGCGCTATCACACCTCTTCGCTGATCAACTACAACCCGTACGTGGGCCGCGGCTCGGCGCCGGCCGACCTGAACTCGCTGCCGATGTCGGCGATTGCGCGCATCGAAGTGCTGCGCGACGGCGCCTCGGCGCAGTACGGCTCCGATGCCATCGCCGGCGTGGTCAACATCGTGCTCAAGCATGGCGCCGATGCGGGCAGCAACAGCGTTTCGATCAACGGCGGCCTGATGGACAAGGGCGATGGCGCGCAGAACGGCATCGACGGCTCGATCGGGTTGCCCTTCGGCGGCACCGGTGGCGACACGGCGCCGGGCTGGGTGCGGCTGTCCTGGAACTACCAGAACACCATGGACACCAACCGCAGCGAGAACACCAACCGCGCCACCACCATCGCCGGTGCGGCCAATCCCAGCGGCGTGCCCTACCAGCGCCACGGCGATCCGGATTCGACCTTCTACCAGGGGCTGGCGGCCTTCGGCTACGACTTCTCGCCGAACGTGGAGCTGTACGGCCATGTCAGCGCGAGCCGGCGCGAAGTCACTTCCAACGGCTATTACCGCGCCTTCGACAACACCAGCCGCAACGTGCAGGCGGTGTATCCCAATGGCTTCCTGCCGCAGATCTACAACCCGGTCAACGACCGCTCGGCGGTGCTGGGGCTGAAGGGCACCACCGCCAGCGAGTGGAACTGGGACGTGTCGGCCACCTATGGCAAGAACGACATGAGCTTCAACATCCTCGACAGCATCAACACCAATCTGTACTGGACCACCGGCAGCTCGCCGACCCGCTTCAATTCCGGCGGCTTCGAGACCGAACAAGGTGTGGTCAATCTGGATATCAACAAGTCCTTCGATTGGGGCCTGGCGTATCCGGTCAACGTCGCCTTCGGTGCCGAGCATCGCCAGGACCGCTACGAGATCACCGCCGGCTCGCCGGCCTCGTACTTCTTCGACCCCAACACCATCAATCCCGATACCGGCGCGCCCTACCCCGGCGGCGCACAGGTGTTCTCCGGTCTGGAGCCGTCGGTGGCGGGCAGGTTTGGCCGCCACAGCAACGCGGTGTACGCCAACCTGGAAGCGGACATCACCGACAAGCTCTCCGGCGGTATTGCCGGCCGCTTCGAAAACTACAGCGATGCCGGTTCCACCCGCTCGGGCAAGCTGTCGGCGCGCTATGCCTTCACCGACACGTTCGCGCTGCGCGCCACCATCTCCAACGGCTTCCGCGCGCCGTCGCTGGCACAGCAGAACTACGCCTCGGTGGTGACCCTGATCCAGGACGGCGAGCTGGTGCAGGTGGGCACCTACCGCACCTCCGATCCGGTGGCCGTCGCCCTGGGCGCCCGCCCGCTGAGCCCGGAAAAATCCACCAACTACGGCCTGGGCGGCGTGTGGCAGCCCACCGCCAACTTCACCTCCAGCCTGGACGTGTACCAGATCCGCATCTGGGACCAGATCCTGTATTCGGACCAGCTGCAGCTCGCGCAGCCGATCGGCCAGGTGGCGGCGGTGCAGTTCTTCGTCAACGGCGCCACCAGCCGCACCCGCGGCGTGGACTGGATCAACAGCTACCAGGCCGACCTGGGCAGCTACGGCAAGCTCAACCTGAGCGCCAGCGCCAACTACAACAAGACCACCATCCTGGAGTTGTCCAACCCCAACTTCGGCCGCGCCAGCCAGGGCCTGCTCACCGATGCCACGCCGCGCACCAAGTACATGGCCGGCGCGGATTGGTCGATCGGCGGCTTTGCGCTGAACTTCAATGCCACCCGCTACGGCGCCATCAAGCGCATCAGCGACCCGGCCGATGGCAGCCAGGACCAGACCTACGACGCGCGCTGGTTGCTGAACCTGGCTGCCAGCCAGACCTGGAACGCCTTCACCTTCACCGTGGGCGCGGACAACCTCACCAACCAGTATCCGACCAAGGCGCAGCTGACCACCGGCTACGACGATCGCGCCGGCGGCCTGCAGTACTCGTCGCTGTCGCCGTTCGGCTTCAATGGCCGCTACTGGTATGGCCGGGTGACCTACCGGTTCTGATCGCGCGCTGGCTGCCTGCGCCGATCGACCGCGATCGGCGCAGGCATGCCGGCCTGGATATCACCCGTCGACGGCGCTGCCTGCGTGTCCGTCGCCAGCCCGCGATGCCTCTGCGTTGCGAGCGGACCCGCGCAGGCGTTGCATCACCAGGACGCCAGCAAGGCATCCACGCCACGCAGGTTGGAGCGGTCGTTCCAGGTCAACGCATCGAGCTGTTCCAGGCGCAATGCCGGCAGCTGTTCCAGCACGGCCGCAAGCGCGGCTTCCATTTCGATCAAGGCCAGCCGGTTGCCCAGGCAGTGGTGGATGCCTCCACCGAAGGACAATGCACGCCCCTGTTGCCGGCGGATGTCCAGCAGATGCGGGTTGGTGAACTGCTGGGTGTCGTGATTGGCGGCACCGAGCATCAGATACACCATGTCGCCCTCGCGCAGGGTCACGCCATCGATGTCGAACTCCTGCAGCACCGTGCGCGTGGCCATCTGCACCGAGCTGTCGTAGCGCAGGCATTCGAGCACCGCATTGGGCATCAGCGCGGGGTTTTGTTTGAGCATCGCCAACTGGTCCGGATGCCGGTGCAACGCCACCAGCGCATTGCAGATCATGTTGGAAGTGGTTTCATGGCCGGCGAAGAACAGCAGGATCACATTGGAAACAATCTCGTCGCTACTCAAGCGGCGGCCATCGTCCTCGGCGCGAATGAAGCGCGAAATCAGGTCGTCGCCATTGGCGCTTCGGCGCTGCTCGATCACCTGCTGGAAATAGCGCTCCAACTGCAGATACGCCGCACTGGTGGCCTCCAGCTCCTCGGCCGTCATCATCGCGTCGAACACCTTGGCCAGCGCGCTGGTGGCGTGCCCCACCGTGGTGGCGTCGGCAGGATCGATATCCAGCATGCGGCAGATGATGCTGACCGGCAGCGGAAATGCAAAATCCTGTAGCAGATCGCAGTGGCCGTTGGCGCGGAACGTGGCGATCAGCCCAGCGGCGGTATCGCTGGCCACCTGGCGCATGGATTCGATCTGCCGCGCGCTGAAGGCCTGGGTCATCAGGCCGCGCAAGCGCGTATGCGCCGGCGCATTGACCAGCAGGAACATGCGGCTCATTCCCTGGAACAGCGGCATCTGGGGCGCATCGTCGCCGTAGCGCAGGCGAATGCTCTCCAGATAATCGCGGCCAACGCGTCGGTCGCTGAGCAGGCTCTCGACCACGCTGTAGCGGCCGCTCATCAGCCGGCGCGCCTCCACTTCCACCAATGGCCCTGCGTCGCGCAGACGCGCATAGGTGGGGTAAGGGTCCTGGCGAAACTGGGGGGTTGCGAGATCGCGAAGATGCATGGCCTGGGCTCGTGGGGCCTGGTCGCCGGATGAAGCGACAAGGTGGGCGTGGGGAGGAATGCGACACGTATGCGACGCAAGGCCCGGATTGTCGGTCGCGCTCATGCCAACGCCGCGCCCCGGCGCGAAGCCGTGTCGTCAAACTTGAATCGACCTGCCTTCGACGATGCAGTTGCGTGATCCATCGCGTGGACTGACCGCGGGTGCCGCATGTACGGGCACAGCCGGCCACGCGCGCACGGCGCGCGTTGCGACAACCGCTCGCCACCGTAACGTGCACTGCTGCATCCGATGCACTGCCCGCCCATGAGCGTGTGCGCAACCGCAGCATGTACATGGATGTCTCACCTGCGCACGCGCAGCGTGCCTGGTCGTTCCGCGGTACGCATTGCACGCAGGCTGGCTCGCGACACCGCTCGATACGCCTGGCGCTGTAGCGCTGCAGGCGCGGCAACCCGCTGCTGCACTGACATCCGCCGTTGCGTCGCCAGCGTGCGCGCATTGCGCAAACAATCTCCTAGGCTGCGCCTCTGCGCCACGTGTCGCATCGCGTTAATCATGCGCTGTGTACTATGGGCGTCCGGCCAACCGGACCAGCAACGCGGTCTTGTTCCCCTCGCGCCGGACCCCAGCCATGACCACGCAATGCCCGCAGGCGATGCCCGGCGCAGTGCCGTTGGCTGGGCACGCCCTCATCGTTCTCCCGGACACGCTCACAACGGATTGGAATGCATCACGACACCAGCCTCATCGACATCATCGCCGTCGGCCTCGCGGTCGCCTTCATCCTCGGCACGCTCGCGCAGAAGGTGAAGCTCTCGCCGCTGGTCGGCTACCTGCTGGCCGGCGTGTGCGTCGGGCCGTTTACACCCGGCTTCGTGGCCGACCAGACCATGGCCAACCAGCTGTCCGAGCTGGGTGTGATGTTGCTGATGTTCGGGGTGGGCCTGCACTTCTCGCTCGAAGACCTGATGGAAGTGAAGTGGATCGCGGTGCCCGGCGCGCTGGCGCAGATCGTGGTCGCCACCCTGCTCGGCTGGGCGCTGGCCTGGAGCATGGGCTGGCCGCTGATCCACGGGCTGGTGTTCGGCCTGGCGTTGTCGGTGGCCAGTACCGTGGTGCTGTTGCGTGCACTGGAAGAACGCCGTTTGCTCGACACGCAGCGCGGGCGCATCGCAGTGGGCTGGCTGATCGTCGAAGACCTGGTGATGGTGCTGGCGTTGGTGTTGTTGCCGGCGTTGGCGGATGTGCTCGGTAGCGCCACACCGGCAACCGCGCACGATGGGCAATCGCCGTCGCTGCTGGCCGCGCTGGGCGTGACCCTGCTCAAGATGGTCGCGTTCGTCGCGGCGATGCTGGTGATCGGCCGGCGGGTGATTCCGTGGTCGCTGGAGAAGGTGGCGGCCACCGGTTCGCGCGAATTGTTCACCCTGGCCGTGCTCGGCATCGCGCTGGGCGTGGCCTTCGTCTCGGCCACGCTGTTCGGCGTGTCGTTCGCGCTGGGCGCGTTCTTCGCCGGCATGCTGCTCAAGGAATCCGAACTCAGCCACAAGGCCGCCAGCGACTCGCTGCCGCTGCGCGACGCGTTCGCGGTGCTGTTCTTCGTGTCGGTGGGCATGTTGTTCGATCCGATGATCCTGATCGCGCATCCATGGCAGGTGCTGGCGACCTTCCTGACCATTACCGTGGGCAAGTCGCTGGCGGCGTTCCTGATCGTGCGTGCCTTCGGCCACCCCACCGGCACCGCGCTGACCATTTCCACCAGCCTGGCGCAGATCGGCGAGTTCTCCTTCATCCTGGCCGGGCTGGGCGTGCAGCTGGCGATCCTGCCCGAGACCGGGCGCGACCTGATCCTGGCCGGCGCGCTGTTGTCGATCGTGGCCAACCCGTTCCTGTTCTCGTGGCTGGACCGCTGGCAGGCGCGGCAGATCCAGGACGCGCCGGCTGCAGTGGAGCCGGAGTTGCCGCCAGGCCCGCCATTGCCTGCCGATGGCCATGCGATCGTGATCGGCTATGGCCGCGTGGGCAGTTCGCTGGCGCAACTGCTGCGCGGTCGCGGCGTGCCGGTGCTGGTGATAGACGACAACGGCGATCATGTGGCCAAGGCGCATGCGGCCGGGATTCCCGGCATCCGTGGCAGCGCCGCCGCCGACCGGGTGCTGGCCGAGGCATGCCCGGAACATGCCAAGATCGCGATCCTGGCGATCCCGCAGCCGCTGGAAGCGGGCGAAGCGCTGGCCAAGCTGCGCGCGATCAACCCGTCGCTGACCCTGCTGGCGCGCGCGCACAGCGACGCCGAGGTCAAGCATCTGCTCGACCATGGTGCCGACGGCGCCGTGCTGGCCGAACGCGAACTGGCCTATTCCTTGGCCGAAATGGTGATGTCCACCCCGCCGTATCGGGCGTTGAGGGTGCCGGCTTCTTGATGGCGGTTGGCGTCCACAGCGCCACCATCCGTTGACAAGGTGCATGCGCATGCCGCTCTACGCCTTTCAGAATGTGATTTTCCCGGGTCGCAGCGGCCCGGGGCTGTCACGGGCGATGCATACCAGGTTGCCAGCGACCTCAGCGTGGCTTGACGAGCCGATACTGACGACGATCACCATAGGCCGCGCCCTTGGTGTCCACATTGGCGCATAACTGCGCGCCACACAACGTCACGTCGGCAGCGTTGTAGGCGCGCAGCAACTCCGCGCGCAACTGATTGTCGCGGATCTGCTGGCGGTACTGGCCCAACAACCATCCACCGCCGCCCAGCAACAGCAGCAGGCTTCCCAGAACAACCGCAGCGCCTTTCCATAGCAGCAGGCGCTGCCCGCGTTCGACACGCTTGAGTTGATCGGCCAGCGACTGCGCGCCCTCGCCGATCAAACCACCGACTTGCTGTAGCCGCTTCTCGAAGCCGGCGACCGGTTGGTCCATTCCCTGCTGGATGCTTCGAATCACGGTGTCGGGCACGCGCTGCAGGGTCTGCTCGGCCGAACGGGTGACCACGGATGGCAGCGACTGGGCCACTTGCTCCAACTGCTGTGCAAGCCGGCGTTGCAGTTGCTCCAATTCGGCGCATCGACGCTCGAACTGTTCCATCAGCATGGCGGCCTTGCTGACCAGCTCCATCGGATCTTGCGTGTTCATCGTGCGTCCTGCTTTCCTGGTGATGACGCCTACAGGCTGCGCGCGCCGGCACGCATGGTTTCTTGCTGTTGCAGCTCGGCCTGCTGCCGCTGCGCCTGCATTGCATGTTGCGCCGCCTGTTGTTCCTGCTGGTTCACCGTCTCGACGGCCTCGGCGCGCAAGGCGCGGCCAGGCGGCTCGTTGGCCAGCGTCTGAGTCATCCGACGGAATTGATCACGGTCGCCGCTCTGTGCGGCGGCCAACATCCGGTCGAGAAAAGCACTCGGGTCGTCCTGCAAGGTCGGCAGCCTGCCGCCATGTGTCGGCGATGCCGCACGAACATCCTGTGTGTCCTGCTTGAGCGGCACTTGCCACCCCTGCGGCGTATGGCTGCGCTCGCGGTCCTGCTGGAATTGCTGCATCTGCTGCCCCCAGCTGGGCGCATCCATTTCCCGACGCCCGCCCCCTGGCTCCAGCGGGCCGCGCAGGTGATCGATCCCATCACGGGCCAGACCGGGAATTCCGCGCGAGTACAGCGTCACGCCCGCCCGCAGCGTTTCCACGTCATCGCGATACTTGCCGATCATCGGCGCGTATTGCCTGGCGAGCTGCTGGGTTGAAGGGTCTTCCAAGACGGAGGTATCCAGTTTTCCGGCCCCATCGACTGGCAGGAAGTTATGCATGCGATGCGACTCACCCAGCTTGACAGCCGCAGACACCGGATCACGCGCATCCAAGGTATCGGAGGTGTTGGCGTAACCAGCGGCCTTCAAAACAGCAATCTCGTGCGGTGTGGCATAGACCTCGACCTGGCCGTAATGGCGGCTTGCGGCGCTGACTGCATCGCCGGCCATGACGTGATTGATTACATCGCCGCCACCCTCCGGGATCCGCCGATCCAGACTGACCGCGCCGTAGGCGTCGAAGGTCTGTCCCTTGAGCTTGAAGTGATGTGCAGTCACTTGCGCCAAATTACCACCAAGCGAGTGGCCTGCAACCGTCACATCGGGTGCTGGCAAGCCGGTACTGAGATGCTTCTGCTCTGCATATTTCAAGGCGACCTGGGTAAATGCGATGGCATCCGCTACCTGTGCATTGTGGCGGGTTGCGACCATTCCACCGTCGGCCAGTGCGCCGTCCAGGATGGGCTGACGATCAAACTCGCTTCCTCGGTGGACAACCACTATTTCCCTGGTGTCAACCCTCTCGTATATCACGCCTTGGTAGCCTGACGGCCTGTCCACATATTGCAAACGTCGGACAGGCAAACTGCCAATGTCTACAATGGCGCTTCTCTCTCCAGTATCTTCAGGTCTGTCGTAGCCATCGCGAGTCAGCGCGGCATACTGCTGGCTGGTGAGGCTCATGGGGCAACCCTCTCCGCTTTGAGAGTTATACGAAATAAGTTACTCCGGTTCGGCTCTCCGTATTTCTCAGCAAGTTCCTCACCGAAGTCGACGTAACCCTCAAACTTACTTTTTGGATATCCTCCCAACCAAAAAAAAGTTGTTTTTTGACTAAGCTCATTAAAATATTTCTTTTCCAGGCTAGGCGCAAAAGCTGTTTCTGCACTACTACCTGTCGCCTTTAGGGAAACGCCAACACCTCCAAATTCCCAATGGCAGATTCCCTTGCCATAGTAGTCAGCATCGACCATGCCATCCATATAAACCATCGCCATGTAAGCTGTATCGTCGATCCTATGAAAAACAACAGGTATTCCATCTTCCTTAGGCTTTGTGGACATACCCAACGCAGGGTCGAACGGCGCACATTCATCGCGATTCGTCATGTCATAAAATGCCGTACCTGATACTGATCCAAACGGACCCGGCGCATCCTCGATGGTCAAGGTGATCCGATAGGCCTGCTTCGGATGCGGGTTCTTCCGATAGGTAGGATCTGCGTCAGCGTCGCGGGCCTGCACGTCCTTGGATTGCATGGTTGTCTCCTTTGCTCCGCAAGCGCACAGAAAAGTCGCCAGGCAGATGCATAGCAATGCGGCTGATGTGCGATACATGGTGCAATTGGCCGGTAACGCTTGTTTCCGCGAGACTACGTCCTTTCCAGGGCAGCGACAACATTGCCCATACGCAAGGCTAATGCTGCTGATCACATCGAGTACGGGCCGCAGGGCACCGACGATCTCGGATGAGTCTCCCCACATTCTGGTCGAAACGGGCAGGGCCAAGCCCCTGGTTACCCAAAAAGACCATAAAACACACTTGATAATCATTCCCATCAAGCGCAGGATGAGCGCCCGTTCCCCTGGCGGCCTCTTCCATGGCGTGTGCAGTCGGCCTTCTCAATGCGTTGCCCAGCGTGCAGCTGTGCGAGTTGCTGGGCCGTCTGGGCTATGCCTTCGTGGTGATCGATCTGGAACACGTGCTGCGGTCGCCCGACGCGCTGGAACACGCCATCCGCGCCTGCGAGCTGTCCGGCTGCGAGGCCTGGGTGCGGGTGCCGGAGGCCGACGAAAAACTGATTGGCCGCGTGCTGGATGCCGGCGCGCGCGGCATCGTGGTGCCACGCGCCGAATCGGCCGCGCAGATGGCACGGGCGGTGGCCGCCGCGCGCTTTCCGCCACTGGGCCGGCGCGGCATCACCGGCGGCCGCGTCACCGGCTTCGGCAACGTCGATCTGGACACGTATATCGCACAGGCCAATCGCGACATCCGCATCGTGCCGATGGTCGAAAGCGCGGCCGGCATAGCCGCGCTGCCGGAGATCCTGGCCGTGCCGGGCGTGGCGCTGGTGATGGAAGGCGCGTTGGATCTGGCGCTGGACCTGGGTCTGGGCCCGCAGCCCACACATGCGCAGGTGTGGGACCTGCTGCTGCAACTGCATGCGCAATGCCGCGCCGCCAACGTGCCGTTCTGCCCCAATCCGCGCACCGATGCGCAACGCACGCATTGGCTGCAGCAGCCGGACCTGCGCTGGCTGCTCGCCGGCGAGGACCGCGCCCTGATCCAACGCGCACTGCGCGGCCACCTGGCCACGTTCGACACACCCACTTCCCTACCCGCCTGCAGGAGCACGCCGTAGATGTCGACCTTTCGTTTCCACGCCCTGACCCTTGCCATCGTGGCGGCCAGCCTGGGCCTGCCGCCGCAGGTGATGGCCGCCGACGCGCAGGCGTCCGACGCTACCGAAGGCCAGCCCCCCATCCGTGCGCTGGACGCCATCCAGGTGCAGGGCAGCCTGCTGGGGCGCTCCAAACCCGATGATGTGCAGCGCTACGCCGGCAGCCGCCAGGTGATCGACCGCGCGCAGTTGCGCAATGGCGGCAATCGCTCGCTCGACGATGCGCTGCAGCGCGTGCCGGGCATCAAGATCTTCGACGAAACCGGCACCGGCGCGCTCCCGCAACTCATGTTGCGCGGCCTGTACGAAAGCCGCAGCGGCCGCGTGCAGGTGCTGGAAGACGGCATTCCGCTCGCGCTGGCGCCCTATGGGCAGACCAGCCTGTCGTTGTTTCCGGTGGGGCTCAATCAGATCGATCGCATCGACATCGTGCGTGGCGGCGCGGCCGTGCAATACGGGCCCAACAACGTGGGCGGGGTGATCAACCTGGTCAGCAAGGAGATCCCCAGCGCGTGGAGCACCACCCTGGCGCACAAGGTCACCGCCGGCGGCCAGGGCCAGTTCCTGCAGGACAGCGCGCTCAGCAGCGGCGGCTACCTCACTGACAACTTCGGCATGCAGGTCGATGCCAATCGCACCTATGGCGAGTACTGGCGCGCACACAGCGATACCGACATCAGCAACCTGCGCGTGCGCGCGGAGTGGTGGCTGGACGACACCAGGTTGATCAAGGCCAGCGTGCAACGCTATCTGGTGGACATGGATCTGGCCGGGGCGCTGAGCCCGGCCGATTACCGGCGCGACCCGCGCCAGTCCACGCGGCCGTTGGACAGCTTCAATGGCCGCACCACGAGAGCGTCGTTGGGGTATGAGCAGGTGTTCGGAGACTGGGGGCCGCTGCAGGATGTCCGCTTGTCTTGGACCAACTTCAGTGCGCGCAGCAGCCGCAACTTCATCGTCGGTATGCGCCAGGCCGCCACCGAAACCTGGCGCTCGGACCTGCCGCCGCAACTGCGCCAGACCGCCCCGCGCGACTTCCGCGTGGTCGGCAGCGAGCCGCGGCTGAGCTGGAACATGGGCACTGCCGGCGGCGTGCGTCAGCAATGGACCGCCGGTGTGCGCGCGGTGCGCGAAGACATCGATTTCCTGGTCGGCAACCTGCGCCTGCGCGATGGCCTGTTCACCAGCGTGCGCGACTGGCAGTTCGAAGACCGCGCACTGGCAGCCTATGTCAGCAACGCGATCACGCTTGCAGATGAGCGCCTGACCATTACCCCCGGGCTGCGCTATGAGCGACTGGATTCGCGCTACTTCAACCGGGCCACCGGCATGCGCACGCTCAACCAGACCCGCGACGTGCTGCCAGGGTTGACGGTGGGCTTCCAGGCCAATGACCAGTGGTTCTTCTATGCCGACGGGCAGCGCTCGCTGCGCGCGCCGCAGGTCACCCAGATCATCTTCGGCAACAATCTGGATGCCGAACTGGCATGGAATTACGAAGCCGGCACGCGCTACCAGCCCAACGACCGCACCCGCATCCAGGTCGGCGCCTATCTGATCGACTTCGACCAGCAGATCCAGCTGGACAACACCACCCGCGTGTTCCGCAACCTGGGCAAGACCCGTCACCAGGGCGGCGAGGTGGAACTGCAGTGGAGCCCGGAAAACCTGCGCGCGCTCACCCTCAACGCCGGGTATGCGTATCTGGATGCCAGCCAGGAATCGGGCGCATTCCGCGGCTTCCGGGTGCCGTTCACCTCGCGCAACCAGATCACCCTGGGCGGCAACTACGCGCTCGGTCATACCACGGTCGCACTATCGGGCTATTACTTCAGCAAGGCCTACAGCGATGCCGCCAACACCGTGCAGGAGAACGCCATTGCCTCGGTGGGCCAGCTGCCCGCCTACATGGTCTGGAACACGCAGGTGAGCCACACGCTGTTCGAACGCGATGGACAAAAATTCAGCGCATCGCTGGCGATCAACAACCTGTTCGACCGGCAGTACTGGTTCCGTGGCGTGGACACCAGCCCGTGGGGCCGCCAGGCCGCACCTGGGCGCACCGTGACCGCAGGCCTGGAGTACACGTTCTAACGCACGGCAACGCAACAGGAGGGTCTTGCGAAACGGCAGATGCTGTCCGCCGCAGCAGCAGACACTTGCCGGCCACTACCACCGATTGGCACGCCAGCACTGACGCTTGAGAACACCGCTGCAGCGTTCCTGCAGCAGCAATACACGACCGATGGACAGGGGCATCGGTTGCGCCCGATGGCGACGGCGATCGTGCTGCGATCGCCGTGGAAACAGATGGCGTGCATGACGCACGCTTCGGCGCCGCAGCACGCGGCATTGCGATCGACCCATCGCAGGCCACCCAACGCCGCACGCGGCGCCAGGCAGCCCGTTTCAGTCTCGGTTTTTTTCCTACCGCCCTGTCGAACGAGAGCTGCCATGAACGCTGTACCCGACGCCCCCCTGGTGATCCTCACCCATGTCTGCCACCCGGCCATCACCGACGGCTTCCTGCCGGCCGCGCATGCACAAGGCATCCCGGTCTGGTTGCTGACCGACCATCGGCTCGATCACCTGGCCCACTTCCGCGACCATCCCGCGCATGCGCCGCAGCGGGTGATCGAATGCGATGTCTTCAATCCACTCGGCGTGCTGGACGTGCTGCACGATGCCCAGGTGCAGCCGCGTGCCGTCTTCAGCAACAGCGATCACCTGCAGACCAGCGCTGCGCTGGTGGCCGCCGGCCTGGGGCTGCCGGGCAAGGACTGGCAGGTGTGCTACGCCGCCAAGAACAAGGCCGCGATGCGGCAGCGCCTGCGTGCGCGTGGATTGCCCTGCCCGTGGTTCTGCACCCTGGCGCCTGGTGCCGCACCGCCTGCGCAGATCCCGTGGCCGGTGGTGGCCAAGCCGCGCGAAGGCGTCGCCAGCCTGGATGTGCGCCATTGCGCCGATGCCGCGCAACTGCAGCGCTATCTGGACGAGACCTGGCAGCGTCACCCGCAGCGCACCGTCTTGCTGGAGGGCATGCTGCACGGGCCGCTATTCACCCTGGAGACGCTGGGTGACGGGCACAGCGTGCAGCCCATCGGTGGCTTCAAGGTGCGGCTGTCGCCACCCCCGCACTTCGTCGAATGCGAGGCGCAGTGGGATGGCGACGTGGGCACGCCGGTGATCGCGCAGGCAATGCAGCAATTGCGCAGTTTCGGGGTGAACTTCGGGCTCTGCCACAGCGAATTCGTCCTCACCGCCGACGGCCCGGTGCTGGTGGAGATCAATTACCGCAGCATCGGTGACCGCCGCGAATTCCTGCTCGATGCCATGTTCGGCCAGCAATGGTTCGCCGCCGCGCTGGCGCCGCATCTGGGCCAGCCGCTGCCGCCGCTGCGCAGCGTACGCAGGCACGCCCTGCTGCGCTACTACGTGGCCGACCACGACGGCGAGCTGGTCGCTGCCAGCGAAGACCGCCGGCATCACGATGCGCACTGCGATGTGCAGTACCGGCGCATGCGCGCACCGGGCGAGCGCATCCAGCTCAGCCATTCCAACAAGGATTACCTGGGCGTGCTCAGCGCACTGGCCAGCGATGCGCAGGCGCTGCAACAGGCCGTGGTGCAGGCCGAAGCCGGCCTGCAATGGCAGATCGACAGCGCGGGGGCACGCGCATGAGCCTGGCCGCCGACCAGCGCTATATCGCCATCCGCATCATCGATGCCTGCCTGCGCGAAGACCTGCGCGCCATCGTCAGCCGGGGTGCCCTGGCCACGCCGCAGGCGCACGTGCGCGCGGCGTGGCCCGACGCCGTGCCGGGTGATGGCTGGTGGAAGATCGCCCATCTGCCCGACGGCACGCTGTGGCTGCCGATCCATCGCCACGGCGTGTTGCAGGACATCAGCGCCTGCGACGACCGCTGGGTCGTGCAGACCGCCGCCGGCGCACTGCTCGAACAGGGCAGCCACGCCTGGCTGCAACGCCTGGGCGCCGGGCTGGACGCGGAGAGCCAGCGCTTGCATCGCGCCTATGCCGACGAGGCCGATTGCGCCGCCGCACATCGCCAGCTGGCGCGGCAGGCGTACCACGCGCAGGCACCGGCGTTGAACGCTGCCCTGCAGCACGCCGATGCCGCCGAGCGCGCGTATCGCTGCGACCAGTTGGCAAGCTATCGCGACCATCCGTTCTACCCCACCGCACGTGCCAAGGCCGGTCTGGAACCGTCCGAACTGCGCGATTACGCACCCGAGTTTGCCCCCACCTTTGCGCTGCGCTGGCTGGCGCTGCCGCAGGCGCAGCGCAGCTGCACCAGTCCACCGCCGGCCGAGCTGTGGCCGGCATTCAGCGATGTGGGGCTGTCGCCGGCGCTTGCGGCCACGCACGGGGTGTGGCCGGTGCATCCGCTGGTGTGGGAGCGGCTGGAGCAACCCGGCTTCGAATTGCCCCCTGGCGCGGTGCGTGCACCGCAGCCCTGGCTGCTGGTGCGCCCTGGCTTGTCGGTGCGCACGCTGGTGCCGCTGCAGCACCCGCAGTTGCATCTCAAGCTGCCGATCCCGATGCGTACGCTGGGCGCGTTGAACCTGCGTCTGATCAAGCCCTCCACGCTGTACGACGGGCACTGGCTGGAACGCGCCTTGCGGCTGATCGATGCGCGCGATAAGGCGCTGCGCGGGCGCTGCGTCTTCGTGGACGAATCGCACGGCGGGCATGTCGGCCAGGCCCGGCATCTGGCCTATCTGCTGCGGCGTTATCCGCCACTGGACGACAGCACATTGGTGCCGGTGGCCGCGCTATGTGCGCTGCTTCCCGATGGCCGGCCGATGGCGGTCCATCTGGCCGAGCGGTTTGCGCAAGGCGACCTGCACGCCTGGTGGCGCGACTACACAGAACTTCTGCTTGCAGTGCATCTGCGGCTGTGGCTGGGTTACGGCATCGCGCTGGAGGCCAATCAGCAGAACAGCGTGCTGGTATATGCGCCCGGCCGGCCCACCCGGCTGCTGATGAAGGACAACGACGCCGCACGCATCGCCCTGCCGCAGCTGCGCGCGCAGTTGCCGGAGATCGCCGAACTGGGCCCGCTGCAGGATGCGCGTATCGCGGTGGACGATGCGCAGGCGCTGGCGCAGATGGTCTGCACCATCGTGCTGCAGCTGGATCTGCAGGCGGTGCTGGAGGGTCTGGCCGAATGGCAGCCCGGCCTGCGCGCGGCATTGCTTGCGCAGCTGCAGCAGCAATTGCTGCAGGCCCTGGCGCAGCTGGACGCCGAGGGCATCGACACCGCGCCCGCGTATCGCCTGCTGGCGGCGCCACGGCTGCCGGTGAAGTACCTGCTCAGCGCCGGCAGCCTGCTCAGCAAGCAGCTCACCGGTGCGGCCGACATCAACAAGTTCTACGGCGACAGCGCGCCCAATCCCTTCGGCACCGCATTCGCCGCTGCGCAGCCATCGCCGCGTCTGCAGGCCGGGGGGCGGCGATGAGGCGCGTCCTGGGCCCGGTACTGGCGGCGCACTACCTGGCGGCCTTCACCGCGCTGGGCATGCCGTTGTTCCTGCCGCAGGTGCTGGCCGACCTGGCGCCAGGCGCGGCGGTGGGCTGGAGCGGCGTGCTGTATGTGCTGCCGACGCTGTGCACCGCACTGACCGCCGGCAGCTGGGGGCGGCTGGCCGATCGCTACGGGCGCAAGCGCTCGTTGCTGCGCGCGCAGCTGGGGCTGGCGCTGGGCTTTGCGATCGCCGGCTTCGCGCCCACGCTGAGCTGGCTGGTGATCGGCCTGGTCGTGCAGGGCGCCTGCGGCGGTTCGCTGGCGGCGGCCAATGCCTACCTCGCCAGCCAGCCGCAAGCCGGCCCATTGGCACGGGCGTTGGACTGGACGCAGTACTCGGCGCGTCTGGCGATGGTCAGCGCCCCCGCCTTGCTCGGGCTTGCGCTGGCGCTAGGCCCGGCGCAAGCGCTGTATCGCGCGCTCGCACTGTTGCCACTGCTCGCATTCGCGCTGACCTGGCGGCTGCCGGCCGACCCACCGCACGTACGTTCGGTTGCCGCAGCCACTGCGGCGGCGAACAGCACGCCGCCCGCGCATGCAGCACCGGCGGCTCCATCCCTATGGCCTGCGCTGCTGCTCGCGCAGTTCCTGTTCTGCTTCGCGATGGTGGTGACGTTTCCGTACTTCATCCCGTACGCACTGGCGCGCGGCGCCGGGCACGACGCACTGGCAGGGCTGCTCTACAGCCTGCCGCATCTGGTCTACCTGGTGGTGCTGCCGTGGTGGCGGCGCGGCGATGGCGAGCTGTGGCTGGTGCCCGGGCTGGCGCTGTTTGCGCTGGCCTGCGTCTGGCAGGCGGTGCTGCACGATCCCATTGCGTTGGCCGGCGCGCGCCTGCTGTTCGGCGTCGGCATGCTGGCCGGCCTGCGCGGGCTCAATCGCAGCCTGGCACTGGTGGCCAGCGGGCCTGGCGCCGGGCGCCTGTTCGGCCGCTTCGACGCCTGCGGCAAGTGGGCCGGCGTGCTCGCCGGCGCCGCCGCGGGTGCGCTGACCCAGGCGGCCGGTACCGCCGTGCCCTTTCTTGCCGCCGCGCTGGCTGCGGCCGCTGCTGCGCTCACCGTTCTGGTGCGCTTTCCTTCGAGGAGACCTGCCGATGTCCCCGCACACGATGCATGACCCCTGGTACGCCAGCATGGCCGACGCGCAGGCCTGCACCTGCTGGCTCAACTGCTACCTGCGCGAGTTCGCCATCCCGCGCCACGCCGCCGACTTCGACTACCGCGGGCTGGATCGCCCCGGCCCACGCGTGGCCGAGCAGCGCTGGCTGCGCATCGACCTGGGCGAGGCCGGCACGCTATGCGTCCGCATCGCTTACGCCGACCGCCTGGGGCGCTGCCGCTTCGCGTCCACGCCCTTCCTCAAGGCCGCCGGGCAGCCGTGGCATAGCCTGGACGCGCCCGCACTGGCGCGTTGCCTGCTGCAATCGCTGGGCAGTACGCACGCGGTCAACCCGGAGCTGCTTGCGCAGAGTGCCAACAGCGTGGCGATCACCGCCGCGTTGCTGCGCCAGGCCCAGGGCAGCACACCGACCGGCGAGGCGATGATCGATGCCGAACAATCGCTGCTGTGGGGCCATGCCTTGCATCCCACGCCGAAGAGCCGCGAAGGCGTCGCGCTCGACCAGGTCCTGGCCTGCGCGCCGGAAGCGCGGGCGGCGTTCCCGTTGTTCTGGTTCCGCATCGACCCGCGCCTGCTGCGGACCCAGGGTGCCGACGTCCGCGCCAGCCTGCGGCAGCTCAGTGGCAGCGACGCGCTCTATCCCTGCCACCCGTGGGAAGCGCAGCGCCTGCTCGAAGACCCGCTGTTGCGCACGCTGCAATCGCGTGGGCTGATCGAGCCGGTAGGGCCGCGCGGCGACGTGCTCTGGCCCACCTCCTCGGTGCGCACGCTGTATCACCCGCAGCTGGAGTATTTCCTCAAATGCTCGGTGCATGTGCGGCTGACCAATTGCGTGCGCAAGAACGCCTGGTACGAGCTGGAAAGTGCCGTCGCGCTGACCGAGCTGCTGGCCCCGAGCTGGCGCATGCTGGCGGCGCAGGTGCCAGGGTTCGATGTGATGCTGGAGCCCGCGGCCACCTCGCTGGAGGTGGCGCAGGTGGATCGCGCCCTGCATGACGCCAACCCGCTGGCGGCGCGCGCACTGTCCGAGAGCTTCGGCATCCTGTACCGCAAGACCATTCCCGCCGCGCAGCGCGCGCGCTGGCAGCCGCAGGTCGCGGCCGCCTTGTTCACCTGCGATGCGCAGGGCAACAGCGTCTGTGCCGCACGCCTGCAGGCGCTGACCAGTGCACGGATGGATCGCCACACCTGCACCGTGCTGTGGTTGCGCGCCTATGCCGGGCTGCTACTGGACGGCGTGTGGAGCGCGCTGTTCCAGCACGGCATTGCGCTGGAGCCGCACCTGCAGAACACCGTGATCGGGTTTAGCAACGGCTGGCCCACGCGCGTGTGGATCCGCGATCTGGAAGGCACCAAGCTACTCGCCCACCACTGGCCGGAAACACGCCTGCACGGCGTGGGCGCACGCGCACGCCAATCGCTGTACTACACGCCGGAACAGGGCTGGAACCGGATGGCGTATTGCGCGCTGGTCAACAACCTGGCCGAGGCCATCTTCCACCTGAGCGAAGGCGACGCGGTGCTGGAGGCGCGCCTGTGGCACTGCGTAGGCGAGATTGCGCTGCGCTGGCAGCAGCGTCACGGTGCGCAGCCGGCGTTGCAGGGGCTGGTCGATGGCGCGCCGCTGCCGGGCAAGAACAACCTTGGCACGCGCCTGCTGCAACGCGCCGACCGCCAGGCCGACTACACCGCACTGCCCAATCCCATCGCCGCGCTCGCCATTGCACGGCAGGTGGCCGCATGAGCCTGCGCATCGACACCGCCACGGTGATTCAGGCGCTGCCGCAGCTGCGCGCCGACAGCGACGGCCCGCTGTGTGCGTATGTCTACGATCTGGCCGCTCTGGACGCGCATGCAGCCTGGATGCGCGCGCAACTGCCAGCGCAGTGCGAGCTGTTCTACGCGGCCAAGGCCAATGCGGAGGCGCCCATCCTGCGCACGCTCGCAGCGCATGTGGATGGCTTCGAAGCCGCCTCCGGCGGCGAACTGGCCTGGTTGCACGCCCAGCAACCGCAGGCGGCTTTACTGTTCGGCGGGCCGGGCAAACTGGACAGCGAGCTGGCCCAGGCCGCGGCCCTGCCCGACTGCAGCGTGCATGTGGAAAGCATCGGCGAACTGCAGCGCCTGGCCGCCATCGCGGCACAAGCCGGCCGCTGCGTTCCGGTGTTCCTGCGCATGAATATCGCCGTTCCTGGCGCGCAGAGCACGCGGCTGATGATGGGCGGGCAGCCCTCGCCATTCGGCCTGGACCCGCAGGATCTGGACGCGGCCATGCATTTGTTGCGCATCAGCCCGTCGCTGCGGCTGCAGGGTTTCCATTTCCATCTGATGTCGCACCAGCGCGATGCCGGTGCGCAGCTACAGTTGATCGGCACCTATCTGCGCACCGTGCAGCACTGGCGACAGACCTACGCGCTCGGGCCGTTACGGGTGAACGCCGGCGGCGGGTTCGGCGTGGACTATCTGGCGCCGGGGGCCTCGTTCGATTGGGCCGGCTTCTGCGCCGGGCTGTCGGCGCTGCTGCGCGAACACGGCAGCGCATTGCGCCTGCGGCTGGAGCCGGGCCGCTACGTCAGCGCCAGCTGCGGCTGGTACCTGATGGAGGTGCTGGACATCAAGCGCAGCCACGGCCAATGGTTCGCCATCGCCCGCGGCGGCACCCACCATTTCCGCACCCCGGCCGCGCAGGCCCACGACCACCCCTTCCGCGTGCTGCGCGGCACCCGCGCCCCGGTGATCGGCGACACGCCGGTCACCCTGGTCGGCCAGCTGTGCACGCCCAAGGACGTGCTGGCGCGCCAGCAACCGGTGGCCGCACTCGCACCCGGCGATTGCCTGGCCTTTCCGCTGGCCGGCGCCTATGCGTGGAATATTTCGCACCAGCAGTTCCTGATGCACCCGCCGCCGCAGCGGGTGTTCTTGCCGGTCGCTGGCTGAGGACATCGATCGCCCGCAGATGCGGTGTCCGCTGCGCGGCCGCAGGTTCAGCCCTGGCCAGTGCGTGGCGCCACCGGTACCCGGATATCCGCACGCAGGATCGCTTCAGGCGTTTCTTCCGGGTCGTCCAGGAACAGGTAATGCACAGGCGCCTCGCGCAGCACATAGCCGCTGCCAGGCAGCCAGGTCGCCAGCACCCGATCCAGCGTGTCTTCCAGACCGGCATACGTGCCGATGTGGCGCAGCACCGCGTGCAGGCCACCATCGAGATGGCGCAGCTGCAGTGGTGCAGTGGGCGCTGCAGCCGTATCGAAACCGACACCGCACTCGAACAGGTGCGCATGCGCCGGCACGTCGCGGTGGTCGCTCAGCGGCAAGCCGACCAGGCACTGCAGATGATCGACGACGCCGGCGCGCGCCGCCCAGGCCACGACCTGGCCGAAGCCGCGATCCAGATCGTCGAACGCGCCACGCTTGCGCAGCACCACCAGCTCGAACGGCTCCAGGGTCTGCACGCTGACCGCCAGCGGTGCCGAGGCAACGTGCGCGCCTGCCGGTGGCGCGGACAGCTGCTGCAACTTGCTGGCACGCAGTGCCGGCGTTGCACGCAGGACGCTGGGGCTGGCCTGCACGGCAGTGCGGCAGGCACGTGCCAGGGCCTGCGGTGTCTGGTAGCCCACCGCCAGCGCGACCTCGGTCACCGAGACATCGCTGCGTCCCAGCAGATGCAGGGCCTGGCTCAACCGCAGCCGCGCAACCGTCTGCCCCACCGGCTCACCGGTGAGCGCGCGATAGACCCGATGGAAGTGATACGGCGACTGATGCGCGATGGCGGCCAGTTCGGCCAGATCCGGCAGTGCCGCGCCGCTGCGTACGACGCTCTGCAGATGCGCAACCACACGCTCCACACCTCGCTGCCAACTGGTCCCGGCTGAGTCTGCTGCTTGCATGATGATGGCTCCCTGGCGACGGCATCAGCATCGCCCGATGCGTTGGCGTGCGCGGTCCCGATCTTGCGCATTCGAGGCCGGTGTTGCACCTGCGCCGGAGGACGCAGCAGGCCACACACGCTGACGGATGTCGATGGTCGCAGCGCCCACGGCCGCTGCGCAGGCGCGAACGATGCGCGGGCCGGGGTCCATCCGTCGGCAGGCCGATTGCGTCAGCTGCAGCGCCTGCGTGTTCAACCCGACCACAGCGCCAGCGTCACCAGCACGGCCGTTTCGGTCAATTCCACCAATGCGCCGCAGGTATCGCCGGTCATGCCACCCAGACGCTGCAGGCAGGCGCGGCGCCAGAGTGCGAATACCAGTGCGGCGATGCCGATGCTCAACGCCGCGATGGCCAGGCCGGCAACGCTGCACACTGCGGTGCCGGCGCTCAGCGCCAGCCACAGGCCCACACGTGGTGCGCCCGACAGCGTGCTGCCCAGCCCGCCAGCGCGCACATATGGCGTGCTCACGAACGCGGCAACCAGCGCGCTGCGCGCCAGTAGCGGCGCCAGCCATAGCGTGTCCGGCGCCTGCGTCAGCAGGCTGGCCAAGGCGGCGCATTTGAGCAGCAACACCAGCACCACTGCGGTGACTGCCATCGGGCCGCTGGTGGGGTCCTTCATGATCGCCAGTGTGCGTGCGCGCTCGCCCATGCCGCCGACCCAGGCATCGGTGGTGTCGGCCAGGCCATCCAGATGCAACGCGCCGGTCAGCCATACCCAGGCGCTCAACAGCAGCGCTGCGCCCAGCAACGGCGCAACCTCGCGCAGGCACCAGGCCACCCCGCACACCACCCCACCCAGCAACACGCCCACCAGCGGGTACCAGCACAGCGAGCGCGCCTGCGCGCCTGCGCGCGTGAACACCCGGGCGGGCACCGGGATGCGGGTCAGGAACCCGATCGCCGCCAGCAACCCGTCGATCATTCGGTGGCGTGCGCCGGCGGCAATGCCGTGGATGAGACCGGCGATCTCAGGGCGCCAGCCGCGTCGGTCGGCGGCCAGGCCAGCGGATGCAGCGACGCATGCGGCACTGCCAGTTCGGTCATCCGGCCGAAACCAGTCCCGGCGACCAGGCACTGCAAGGCGCGGATGGCGCCGCCGTGGGTGACCACCAGCACGCGCTGTGCCGGGTAACGGGCGAGGATGGCATCGAGCGCGGCCGACAGGCGCGTGCAGAAGTCGGTAAACGGTTCGGCCTGCGGCGGCGGATGGCGCAGCGGGTCGGCCCAGAAGCGGCCCAGCGCTGGTCCTTCGTCGCGATCGATATCGGCCACCGGCACGCCCTGCCAGCGGCCGAAGTGGTATTCGCGCAGCCGCGGCTCCAGCTGCAGCGGCAAGCCGCGCGTGCTGGCGAGTTCAGCGGCAAACGCTGCGCAGCGCTGCAACGTGGAGGCCACCACCACCTCCCACCCGCCATCGGCGGTGGCTGCGCGCAACTGCTGCCATCCCAGCGCGGTGAGCGGGTCGTCGAGCTGGCCGCGATAGCTGCGCTGGCCGGTATCGCCATGCCGCAGCAAGGTGATCTGCGCGCTCATGCGTCGGAGACCCCTGCTTCGGCAAAGGTGGCCATGCCGTTGTGCAGGGCGCAGGCGCTGCGCAGCAGCGGAATCGCCACCGCCGCGCCGCTGGCTTCGCCCAGGCGCAGGTCCAGCTGCAGCAGCGGTTCGGCATCCAGCGCGCGCAGCAAGGCGGTGTGGCCGCGTTCGTGCGAGCGGTGCCCGAACAGCAGCCACTGCCGCACGCCGGGATTGAGACGGGTGGCCACCAGCGCCGCGGCGGTGGTGATGAAGCCATCCACCAGCACCGGAATGCCGGCCTGCGCGGCAGCGATGTAGGCGCCCACCAGGGCGGCAATCTCGAAACCGCCGAGCCGGCGCAGGCGCTCCAGCGGGGTGGCGGCATCGGCGTGCAGCGCCAGCGCGCGGGTGATCACGGTGGCCTTATGTGCGATGCCTTCGGCATCCAGCCCGGTCCCGGCGCCGGCCATCGCCTGCGGAAACTGCGATAACAGCGCGCAGCCCAGCGCGGCGGCCGCGGTGGTGTTGCCGATGCCCATCTCGCCGCCCACGAACAGCTGCGTATCGCAGCTGCGTGCCTGCGCAATGCTCTGGGCACCCGCGGCGAGCGCGTCGCGCAGCTGGCTGGGCGTCATCGCCGGTTGCTCGCAGATATTGGCGCTGGAAGGCGCGATCCAGGCGCGGCGCACACGCGGCAGCTCGCCCGGGTCGTTGACCACGCCCAGGTTCACCACCTCCAGCCGCGCACCGAGTTCGCGCGCCAGCACCGAAATCGCCGCACCGCCACGGGCGAAGTTGCGCACCATCTCACCGGTCACTGCCTGCGGGAACGCAGACACGCCTTCGGCCGCGACGCCGTGGTCGGCGGCATACACCGCGATCCAGATCCGCTGCACCACCGGCTGCTCGTTGCGCTGCCAGGCCGCCAGCTGCACCGCCAGCTGCTCGAGCCGGCCCAGCGCACCGTGCGGCTTGGTCAGTTGTTCCTGCCGTGCCAGCGCCGCTGCACGCGCGCGTGCGTCCGGCACCGCGCATGCGGCAAAGATCCAGTCGCTGCTCATCATCGCTCTCCCTTCAACACCATCGGCAAGCCCGCCACCACGAACACCACCCGCTCGCACTGTAGCGCCAATGCCTGGTGCAGCCAGCCGGCCTCGTCGACAAAACGCCGCGTGAGTTCGCCCAGCGGCACGATGCCTTGCCCCACCTCGTTGCTGACCAGCACGATCTGCCCCGGCAGCTGCGGCAGCGTGGCCAGCAGTGCCGCGCGCTCGCGCGCGAAGGCATCCGCATCCGGGTGACCCAGCAGGTTGCTCAGCCACAGGGTCAGGCAATCCACCAGCACGCAGCGCTGCGGCGCCGCCAGCGCCTGCAGGGTGGCCGCCAGCGCAACGGGTTCTTCCACGCACTGCCACTGCGGCGGGCGCCGGCTGCGGTGATGCGCGATGCACGCCGCCGCGGTCGATGTCGGCGATCAGCAGGACCGGGCAATCCACTGCCTCGGCATAGCCCATGTTGGCGATGTCGTTGGCGCGCAGGTTGATCTCGGCCGGGCTGCCGGCGCCTTCCACCAATACCACCTCGAAGCGCGCGGCCAGGCGGGCGTGCGAGGCCAGCACGGCGCTGAGCGCGGTGGACTTGTAGGCGTGATAGCCCACCGCATCCAGCGTGGCCACCGCCCGCCCGTGCACGATCACCTGCGCACCGGTGTCGCTGTTGGGTTTGAGCAGCACCGGGTTGAAGTCGGTGTGCGGCTCCAGCCCGCAGGCCTGTGCCTGCACGGCCTGCGCACGGCCGATCTCGCCGCCATCGACGGTGACTGCAGAATTGAGTGCCATGTTCTGCGGCTTGAACGGCGCCACTGCCACGCCCTGGCGGTGCAGCCAGCGGCATAGCGCGGCCACCAGCGTGCTCTTGCCGGCGTCGGAAGTGCAGCCCTGCACCATCAGCACGCGCGCGCTCATGCCAGCAGCTCGCGCAGCGCCGCGTCCAGGCGCGCCTCGCCGGCCGCATCGGGCGGCAGGCCGAAGCGCAGGCTGGCCGGGGTATCGAACAGCCGGGTCAGAATGCCGCGTCTTGCCAGCGCCACGTGCAGGGCCTGCGCATCGGCGCGTTCGCACCACTGAAAAAACGCGGTGCCGGCCGACGGCACGATACCGTGGCGACGCAGCAACTGCGCCAGCCGCTGCGATGCGGCGTGCAGTTGCGCGCGTGCCTGTACGTGCTAGGCGGTATCGGCCAGGGCCTGCTGCACGGCCCAGCGGGTGGGCCCGCTCACGGACCATGGCCCCAGCTGTTCGCGCAAGGCGTCCAGCAGCGGCGCATGCGCGCACACGAAGCCGGCCCGCGCGCCGGCCATGCCGAAGAACTTGCCGACCGAGCGCAGCACCACCAGGCCGGGTTGCTGCGTCTGCGCGCACACGCTCGCATGCGGGGTTGCATCCATGAAGGCCTCGTCGATCACCAGCCAGCCGCCACGCGCCGCCATCCGCGCATGCAGCTGCAACAGCACTTCGCGATCGAAGCTGTCCGCGCACGGATTATTGGGATGGATCAGCACCACCACATCGAAGGTATCGGCCGCCTGCAGCAAAGCCGCTGCCGGCAGCGGCACCACGGTGTGGCCGGCGCGCCGCCAGGCGTGCGCATGTTCGGCATAGCCCGGCGCGAGCACGCCCACACGGCCGCGACCACGCAACAGCGGCAGCGCCTGGATCGCCGCCTGCGAGCCGGCCACCGGCAGCACCTGCGGCGCGCCGTAGTAGGCCGCCGCGGTTGCGGCCAGGCCGTCGTCGGCTTCGGGCAGGCGCTGCCACACCGGCGCCGGAATCGCCGGCACCGGCCAGGCAAACGGGCTCACACCGGTGGACAGGTCCAGCCAGTGCGCCAGCGGGATCGCATAGGTTTGCGCGGCGCGGCGCAACCGGCCTCCGTGTTCAAGCATGCGGTGCTCCAAAGGGAAGGACATGGCGCCGCGACCGGTCGCCATCGTGCGCTGCACAGCCGCGCACTGCACAGCCAGTGTGGCGGTCGGCACCGGCTGCGATCCTTGCATCACCAGTGCCATCGACAAGGCGCCGAGCAGCAACCAGAGCAGCACGCCTGCGCGCACCAGCAGCAGCGCGCGGCGCACGCTGTCGGCGCTGGCCGGAGCGCCCTCGCCCAAGACGGGACGTGGCTGCCACTGGCCGTGATACGGCGCCGGGCCACCCAGGCGCACGCGCAGCGCGCCGGCACCGGCGGCCATCACCGGCCCGGCATTCGGGCTTTTCCAGCCGCGGCCCTGGTGCCAGGCGCAGCGCAGGCCCGCATGCGTTGCGCCGAGCGCGGCGTAGGTCACTGCGGTCAGGCGTGCCGGCAACCAGTTGAGCACATCGTCGATGCGTGCCGCCGCCCAGCCGAAGCTGGCGTAGCGCGGCGTGCGATAGCCCCACATCGCATCCAGCGTATTGGACAGCCGGTACAGCACCGCGCCCGGCGCACCCAGCAGCACTCCCCAGAACAATGCGGCGAATACGGCATCGCTGCCGTTCTCCAGCACCGATTCGGTCGCGGCCGCGGCCACCTGCGTGGCATCCAGCGCGGCGGTATCGCGGCTGACGACGCGGGCCACTGCCGCGCGCGCTGCCGGCAGGTCGTCGGCCTGCAACGCAGCGATCACCGGTTGCGCGTGTTCGCCCAGGCTGCGCAATCCCAGCGCCAGGTACAGCACCACGGCGGCAAATCCGGCCGCTGCCCAGGCCGACCACCACCACAACAGCGCCTGCAGCCCTGCGGCCACCAGCGTCCACGGCAGCACCGTGACACACCACGCCAGCACCCCGGCGCTGCGGTGGTCACGGTGCAGGCGTTGCTCGATGCGCTGCGCCCAGCGGCCGAACAGCACCAGCGGATGCGCACGCCGCGGCTCGCCCAGCAGCAGGTCCAGCAGCACTGCTGCGGCGGCCGTCAGCAGCAGCATCACGCGCGGCCCAACCGCATGCCACACGTCAGCCCACCGCCGGGCAACCCGCGCGCACGCATGCCTACAGCTCGATGCCGAGCTGCGCCTTGATGCCGGCGTTGAAGGCATGTTTGACCAGCCGCATCTCGGTGACCGTGTCTGCCACCTCGATCAGGCCGGCGGGCGCTCCGCGTCCGGTGATCACCACGTGCTGACCGGGCGGACGCGCAGCCACCGCGGCCAGTACCTCGTCCAACGCAACGTAGTCCTTCACCAAGGCGATATTGAGTTCGTCCAGCAGCACGAAGTCGTAGCGTGCATCGGCCAGCATGCCGCGCGCCAGCTGCCAGGCCGCCTGCGCGGCGGCGATGTCCACGTTGCGGTCCTGGGTTTCCCAGGTGAAGCCTTCGCCCATCACGTGGTAGTCCAGCAGATCGGGAAAACGGCGAAAGAATGCCTCTTCGCCAGTGGAGAAGGTGCCCTTGATGAACTGCACCACGCCGCAGTGCAGGCCATGCCCGAGCGAGCGCGCCAGCATGCCGAAGCCGGACGAACTCTTGCCCTTGCCGTTGCCGGTGTTGACTAGCAGCACACCGCGATCGATCACTGCGCGCGCGATGCGCCGGTCCACCAGTTCCTTCTTGCGTTGCGCGCGTTGCCGATAATGCGCGTCGTCGTGCTCGGGGGAATTCATGCGCGTTCTCCCATCATTGGAAGCGCAGCGAGGCTGCGCCGTGTTGCGATCGATGCGAAGGCGATGACCGGAAAGAACACCGCCCACGGTGCGCTGGGCAGGATGTCAGCGCCTGCGACAGGTTGCCCGTGGGCACCGACCATCAGCAATACCAGGGCAATGCCGCAGGCCCATGCCGCACCGCCGTACAACCTCGCACCTGCCGGTGCGATTGCCTGCGCTGTCGCCGTCATGACAGTTCCAGTGGTGTGACCGGCTCGGTGACACTGCGCAGCGCGCGCCAACGCAGCAGGCACCATGCACCGACCAGCGCCAGATACAGCGCGGTGGTACGCACGAACAGCGGGCCCCACTGCCATGCGCGCTGCAGGTAATGCGCCCAGTGCGGGTCGGCGTAGCGCCCGCCCAACCAGTAGAACGCGCCATTGGAGATCAGGAACGATACCGCTGCAGCCGCGACCCCCAGCGCCCAGGCCGCGCACAGCGACATCGCCGCAGGTGCAAGCCGCGCCTGGAACGCACGGCCGGCGTACCACAGCACGGCATAGGCCAGCGGCAGCGCGGCGTAGGCGGCGGTGATGCAGAAGTCGCTGACGCCGGCCAGCGATACCGCGGCCCAGTCGATCAGCACCGCCAGTCCCAGCAACAGCGAAAACGCCGTATGCCGACGCAGCGCCAGGCCACCGAGAAAGAACACCGCCATCGAGGCATCCGGCAGATGCAGCCAATCGCCGACGTGATGAAAGCGGGTGGCCGTCATCGCCAGCATCAGGGCGATGAGCAGGTTGCGTCTGGCGGTGCGGGAAAGTGGTGTCATCGGTATTGCTCAAGAACAACCAAGTGGGCTCCTCGCTGCGACCGGTCGACACCGGCCGCCTGGCTGCATCGGCGATCCGCGCTGTGCCAAGCGCGTTTCACCGGGTCGGCTGGTAGCGGAAGGTCAGCAGGTAGTTGCGTCCCGGCTGTGCGTACCAGCGTGCGGTTTCGTACTGGCGGTCGAACACATTGTTGGCGGTGAACTGCACCTTCAAGTCTGCGTTCACCGCATAGCTCACGCGCAGATCCAGCAAGCCGTAGCCGGCCAGTTGCTCGGTATTGGCCAGGTCGTCGTAGCGCTTGCCCGACCCGAACAGGCTCGCGCCCACGCCGAACGCGCCGAAGCTGCGGTCGGCATCGATCCGCCCGCTCTGCCGTGCGCGCCGCGGCAACCAGTTACCATGATCGACCTCGCCATCGGCCTGCGGCTGCAGCCAGGTCAGCGCGCTGCGCAGGGTCCAGCCGGCCAGCTCGGTGTCGTAGCCGGCTTCCACACCGCGGATGCGCGCCTGGTCGATGTTGTTCGGCTGCCCGAACGGATGGGTGGCATCCACCAGCCCCGCATCGTAGGCAATCAGATCGTCGATGCGGGTCTGGAACGCATTGAGCGTCCACACCCCCCAGTCGTAGCTGCCACGCAAGCCCAGCTCGGCACTGTTGGAGGTTTCCGGCCCCAGCAGCGGATTGCCGAAATCGGGGTAGTACAGCTCGTTGAAGGTGGGTGCCTTGAACGCGGTGCCATAGCTGGCGGTCAGGCGCAGATGCTCGGCAACATCCCAGCCCCACAGCAGGCTGCCGGTGGTCTTGCCGCCGAACTGGCTGTTGTCGTTGCGCCGCAGGCTGGCCTGCAGCGACTGGCTGCCAAAGCTCTGCTGCCACTGCGCAAACGCGGCGCGGTCGATCCGGCTGTCGGCATCGTAGCTGTCGCTGCTGGCGATGGCATCGCGCTGCCAGTCGAAGCCGACCGTGAGCAGGCCGGGTGCGGTGGTGATGTCGGCCTGCAGCGAGCCCTGCTTGCGGCGCGTGTCGTAGGTGGACAGGTACGCGCCGTCGTAATAGCTATCGCTCAGATCGGCGCTGCTCCCCAGGCTGGCGGTGAATTTGAGCACGTCGCTGGGCGCATAGCGCACGCGCCCGCCCACGGCCTGCTGCACGCCCTTGCCCAGGTTGCCGCCGAAGGCCGAGCCGTCGTATTCGTTGCGGCTCTGCGTACGCAACGCATGCACATCGGCATCCCACTGCCGGTTGAAGCGCCAGCCGCCCTGCATGCTCAATGAATCGTTGCGATAGCCGTCGCGGTCCGGATCGTAGGCGCTGGAGCTGGTATCCAGATACGCATTGATGCCATCGGTTTGGTCATGCACGGCGTTGACCGAATACCAGCCGCCGGCCTCGCTCGGATCGCCCTGGCTGCGCCCGGCGACACCGGCGCCATAACGGCGCGCATTGTCGCTGCCGGCCGCCACGCTGAGCGTGGGCACGAAGCTGCCTTGCGGGCGACGGGTAAAGATCTGGATCACCCCGCCCAATGCCTCGGAGCCGTACAGGCTGGAAAACGGCCCACGCACGATTTCGATGCGCTCGATCTGCTCGATCGGCAGGTCCTGCAGCGCCGCGCCACCAGATGTGGCCGAGCCGATGCGCACGCCGTCGATCAGCACCACCAGATGATCCGACTCGGTGCCGCGCAGGAACAACGAGGTCGCCTTGCCCGGGCCGCCGTTATTGGCCAGCGACACGCCGGCTTCGCCACGCAGCAGGTCCTGCAACGCGGTGACCTGGCGACGCTCGATCTGCGCGCGGTCGATCACGGTGACCGGCGCCAGCGTCTGGTCCTGGGTCTGCGCGGTGCGCGAGGCGGTGACCACCACTTCGTCGAGATCGATGGCGGCCTCGGCCTGGGCCAGGTTGGCCACGCACAGCGACAACCCCACGGCCAGCACGGCGCGAGACGGCAAAACGGAAGAAACGGACATCGACTGCTGCTCCTGGAACCGCGCCTACCCGCGCGGGGGCAATGGGGTCGGCAGGCAGCAACGGGCCAGGCGTCCGGCGCGCGAGCACCAGATGCACAGGGCCACGCCCACCGCGTGCCGGGTCAATCCCTAAAGGCCGGTCTCCGGGCTTGCGAGCGGAAGCGTGGTTGCTTCCCGGATCCGCGCCTTCCCATGCACAGCACAGTGGCGTTACCTGCGGACCCTTGTCTCGCCCACCGTTGCGGGGGCAGCTCCGGACTTGCGCCGCGCCAAGGCGAGGCGCGCACCGGATTCCCGTTTAAACCACCGGCCAGCCGGCAGTCACCTCAGGGGCGCGCATGGTAGCAGGATTGGCGGCGGCGCCTTGGGCGGTGCGCGGCAACCGGCCAGGCGCAGAGCGTCGCCACGCGCCTACCAAGGGGGTGCCAATTCCTTCTCCCGCCGGGACATTGTCCTCCCTCATGCGGGAGAAGGTGGCTCGCAGCGCAGGATGAGGGTACGAAGCCTCGCGATACATGGAAGCAGCATGCTGGGTTGCACGCATGTCCGCCACCGAGCTTCATCTCTCACAGACGAGTGGGCTTCGCCCCCGTACCCTCACCCCAACCCCTCTCCCGCGGGGAGAGGGGCTTCAAGCCGTGATTCATCGGCGTGTTGAAGATTTCCGGGTCATGGAAGCGACGTGCCGAGGCGGCTGCGTGGCTGGGGATTGGCGCAGAGCGGCACATGGATGTGCCGCGGCGGCGAGTCAGACAGGATGTCTGACCGAGCCGAGGAGCCAGTCCCCGGCCGCGCTGCCGCCCCTGCCGAAGCCAGTACCGACAGGCATCGTGCTTCGCCGTACCCTCACCCAATCCCACTGCCGCAGGGAGAGGGGCTCCCCGTTCTTGCTTATGAAGATGGCTGAAAACCTCACGCCCCCTGCAGCGCCTGCTCCAGATCCGCCAGCAGATCATCGATATGTTCGATCCCGATCGACAACCGCACGGTGTCTTCGCTCACCCCGGCATGCTCCAGTTCGGCCGGCCCGAGCTGGCGGTGCGTGGTGGATGCCGGGTGCGTGGCCAGCGACTTGGCATCGCCGATATTCACCAGCCGGGTAAACAGCTGCAGCGCATCCAGAAACCGTGCACCGGCCGCGCGCCCACCGGGCAACCCGAAGGTCAGCACGCCCGAGCCGTGCCCGCCCAGGTACTTCTGCGCCAGCGCGTGCTCGGGGTGATCGGGCAGCGCCGCGTAATTGACCCAGGCAACGCGCGCATGCTGCTGCAGGTAGCGGGCAATCGCCAACGTATTGGCATTGATGCGCTCCATGCGCAACGGCAAGGTCTCGATGCCTTGCAGGATCAGGAACGCATTGAACGGCGACAACGCCGCACCGGTATTGCGCAGCGGCACCACTCGCGCGCGGCCGATGTAGGCGGCCTCGCCCAGCGCCTCGGTATACACCACGCCGTGGTAGCTCACATCCGGCTCGTTGAGGCGCGGGAAGCGCGCCTTGTGTGCGGCCCACGGAAAGCGCCCGCTGTCCACGATCGCACCACCGATGCTGTTGCCGTGCCCGCCCAGGTACTTGGTCAACGAATGCACCACGATGTCGGCACCGAAGTCGATCGGCCGCAGTAGCGACGGCGTGGCCACGGTGTTGTCCACGATCAGCGGCACGCCGTGCGCATGCGCGACCGCGGCAACGGCTTCGATGTCGGTGATATTGCCACGCGGGTTGCCGATCGACTCGACGAACACTGCCTTGGTGCGGTCGTCGATCAGGCCGGCAAACGCCTGCGGGTCGCGATAGTCGGCAAACCGCGTGCTGATGCCGAACTGCGGCAGCGTATGCGCGAACAGATTGTAGGTACCGCCATACAACGCGCTGGACGACACGATGTTGTCGCCCGCCTCGGCGATGGTCTGGATCGCATAGGTCACCGCGGCCTGCCCCGATGCCAGCGCCAGCGCCCCGATGCCGCCTTCCAGCGCGGCCACGCGCTGCTCCAGCACATCGTTGGTGGGGTTCATGATGCGGCTGTAGATATTGCCCTGCACCTTCAGGTCGAACAGATCAGCGCCGTGCTGGGTATCGTCGAAGGCATAGGCCACGGTCTGGTAGATCGGCACGGCCACCGCGCGCGTGGTGGGATCGGGACGATAGCCCCCGTGTACGGCGATGGTCTCGGATTTCCACTGCGGATCGGTCATGGCACGGCTCGCTCTCGGAAAGAACGCCGAAGATAGCCGCGACCGCTGGTTCCTTCCCAAAGCAGTGGTGATGACCTCATGCCACCGCGTTGTAAGCACAACTGATGCGCCGCGCCCGTCCGCATAACGCAAACGGGCACTACCTGCGCAGTGCCCGTTTGATACATCACTCATCTATGCCGATGCGACGCACGCCCATGACCAACTCTCAGCCCTTCGTAAACGCCAGCCGCCCGCCGTCGCTGCGCACCCGCACGGTCTCGCCGCTGGCGTATTGGCCCGACAGGATCTGCTGGGCCAACGGGTTTTCCACCTGCGACTGGATCGCGCGCTTGAGCGGGCGCGCGCCATACACCGGGTCGAAGCCGACATTGCCGAGCAGATCCAGCGCGGCATCGTCCAGGTCCAGCTTGAGGCCGCGCTCGGCCAGGCGTTTTTCCAGGCCCTGCAGCTGGATACGCGCGATCGACTTGATCTGCGCCTTGTCCAGCGGATGGAACACCACGATGTCGTCCAGCCGGTTGATGAACTCCGGGCGGAAATGCGCCTGCACCACGCCCATCACCGCCGCCTTCATCTGCGTATAGGCCTCGGCACTATCGTCGCCGGACAGTTCCTGGATCTGATGCGAGCCCAGGTTGGAAGTCATCACGATGACGGTATTGCGGAAATCCACGGTGCGGCCCTGGCCATCGGTCAGGCGGCCATCGTCGAGCACCTGCAACAGGATGTTGAAGACATCGGCGTGCGCCTTTTCCACCTCGTCCAGCAGGATCAGCGAATACGGGCGACGACGCACCGCCTCGGTCAGATAGCCGCCCTCCTCGTAGCCCACGTAGCCCGGAGGTGCACCGATCAGCCGCGCGACCGAGTGCTTCTCCATGAACTCGCTCATGTCGATGCGGATCATCGCCTCGGTGCTGTCGAACAGGAAATCGGCCAGCGCCTTGCACAGCTCGGTCTTGCCCACGCCGGTGGGACCCAGGAACAGGAACGAGCCGCTGGGACGATTGGGATCGGACAGCCCGGCACGCGAGCGGCGCACCGCATCGGACACCACCTTGATCGCCTCGTTCTGGCCAACCACGCGGTGATGCAGCTCATCTTCCATGCGCAGCAATTTGTCGCGCTCGCCTTCGAGCATCTTGTTGACCGGAATACCGGTCCAGCGCGACACCACCTCGGCGATTTCCTCGGCAGTCACGCGGTCCTGCACCAGCTTGAAGTCGTGGTGCTCCACTTCGTTGGCCAGCAGCATCTGCTTTTCCAGCTGCGGCAGCACCCCGTACTGGATCTCGCTCATCTTGGCGTAGTCCTGGCGGCGCTGTGCGGCTTCCAGCTCCAGCTTGGCGTGCTCGATCTGCTCCTTGATCTTGGTGGTGCCCTGCAGCGCGGCCTTCTCCGACTTCCACACCTCGTTGAGATCGGAGAACTCGCGTTCGAGCTTGTCGATGTCGCTTTCCAGGTCGGCCAGGCGCTGCCGCGAGGCTTCGTCCTTTTCCTTCTTCAGCATCTCGCGCTGGATCTTGAGCTGGATCAGGCGGCGCTCCAGGCGATCAAGTTCCTCCGGCTTGGAGTCGATCTCCATGCGGATGCGCGATGCGGCTTCGTCCATCAGGTCGATGGCCTTGTCCGGCAGCTGGCGGTCGGTGATGTAGCGGTTGGATAGCGTAGCCGCCGCCACGATCGCCGGGTCGGTGATCTCCACGCCGTGATGCACGGCGTAGCGTTCCTTCAGCCCACGCAGGATCGCGATGGTGTCCTCCACCGTCGGCTCGCCCACGAACACCTTCTGGAAGCGGCGCTCCAGCGCGGCATCCTTTTCGATGTACTTGCGGTATTCGTCCAGCGTGGTGGCACCGATGCAATGCAGCTCGCCGCGCGCCAGTGCCGGCTTGAGCATGTTGCCAGCGTCCATCGCGCCATCGGCCTTGCCCGCGCCAACCATGGTGTGCAGCTCATCGATGAACAGGATGATCTGGCCTTCGTTCTTGGACAGGTCGCTGAGCACAGCCTTGAGGCGTTCTTCGAATTCGCCGCGGAACTTGGCGCCGGCGATCAGCGCGCCCATGTCCAGCGACAGCACGCGCTTGCCGCGCAGCCCTTCGGGCACTTCGCCGTTGATGATGCGCTGGGCCAGGCCTTCGACAATGGCGGTCTTGCCGACGCCGGGTTCGCCGATCAGCACCGGGTTGTTCTTGGTGCGCCGCTGCAACACCTGGATGGTGCGGCGGATTTCTTCATCGCGGCCGATCACCGGATCGAGCTTGCCGCTCTCGGCGCGCGCCGTCAGATCGATGGTGTATTTCTCCAGCGCCTGGCGCTGTTCCTCGGCATTTTCCGATTGCACGGTTTCGCCGCCGCGCAGCTTGTCGATGGCCGCTTCGATCTTCTTCTTGTCGCCCCCGGCCGCACGCAGCGCCACGCCCAGCGGGCTGGCATCGTCGGCAGCGGCCAGCACGAACCACTCACTGGCGATGAAGGCATCGCCGTGCTGCTGGGCGAGCTTGTCGGTCTGGTTGAGCAGGCGATTGAGATCGTTGCCGATCGACAGGTTGCCTTCCTGGCCGGACACCTTGGGCAGCGTCTCCAGCGCTTCGCCGAGGCGCTCGCGCAGCAGCGGCACGTTGACGCCGGCTTGCGACAGCAACGGGCGCGTGCTGCCGCCACTTTGGTCTAGCAGCGCGGCCAGTACGTGCACCGGTTCGATGATGTTGTGGTCGCGTCCCACGGCCAGCGACTGTGCGTCGGCCAGTGCCTGCTGGAACCGCGAAGTGAGTTTGTCCATCCGCATGGGGATTCCTCTGAACGGGTGGCCGGCAAGTCCGGCGATACCGAGCAGATGCGGTTTCCAGGCGGCGTTTCAAGGTGTGCTGCGACACGAAGATGCTGGCCGCCGGCAGCCAGAGCTGTGCCCGGCAGCCGCGGTTGCCGCTGCGCACGCAGTGCGCGGTGGCTTGCCAGTGGCAGAGCGCGCTAGCCGATCCGCCGCAGCGGCCCCCCCGCCCGCGCCGAAGCGGCAGGTGTTACGGCGCCCTGCTCCGCGGCCGACATCGGTGCCTCCCCCGCCCCGCTGCCCAACAGGCGCGAGAGCACCTGCGCCTGGGTCGCCGCCAGCGCCGGCATGCCGGACGTGCGCGGGTGCGCCACCGGCACGTCCACCTCCAGGCCGACCTGGCCGTGCTCGATCACCACGATGCGATCGGCCAGCGCGCAGGCCTCGGCCGGCCCGCACAGGCCGTAGTTGCGCGCCATCTCGATCAGTGCCGGGTCCACGCTGCGGATCCGGTGTGTTTGGGTGCTGATTCACTCCGGCAGCGCGGAGTCGGCCGCAGGCGCCGCCGGCCAGTCACCGCCGCGAACGCAGCGCATGCTTCACCGAAGGGCGATAATGCGCGGATGGATGCGCCCAAGCCCTGGTATCTCTATCTGCTGCTGTGTCGCAATGGCAGCTATTACGCCGGCATCACCAACGACCTGGAGCGGCGCTTTCAGGCGCATCTGCGTGGCACCGGTGCGCGTTACACACGCGCCAACCCGCCGTTGCAATTGCTGGCCAGCCACCCGTATCCGGACCGTGCCAGTGCCTCGCGCGCCGAGTGCACACTCAAGCGGCAACCGCGCGCACGCAAGCTGGCTTGGCTGTTGGCGCAGCCGCACGACACCGCTGGGTCACAGGCTGCTGACACCTCGATCACGCCCGCCTAGCCACGCCTTTCCTACGCTGCAGTGCCACCCTCTTCGGAGTCGCGCATGCACTATCAGCTCTATTACTGGACCGGCCTGCAGGGCCGCGGCGAATTCGTGCGCCTGGCCCTGGAAGATGCCGGTGCCGCGTACACCGATGTGGCGCGTGTCGAGGGCGACGACGTCATGGCTCCCTTCCTGGAAGGCGAGCAGCCGGGCGCGCAACCGTTTGCCCCGCCCTTCCTGCAGGCAGGCGATGTGGTGGTGGCGCAGGTGGCAGCGATCTTGCATTTTCTGGGTCCGTCGCTGCAGCTGGTCCCCGATGACGAGGCGCAGCGCCTGCAGGCGCTGCAACTGCAAATGACCATTGCCGATCTGGTGGCCGAGGTGCACGACACCCATCATCCGATCGCGACCGGCCTGTACTACGAGGACCAGAAGGCCGAAGCCGCCAAGCGTGCCAAGGACCTGCGCGACAACCGTCTGCCCAAGTTTCTCGGCCATTTCGAGCAGGTGGTGCAGCAGGCTGGTGGGACCTGTGCGTTGGGCCTGCACTCGTATGTGGATCTGTCGTTGTTTCAGCTACTCAGCGGGCTGGACTACATGTTCCCGAAGCGGATGGCGACATTGGCGACCGACATCCCGGGTCTGCGCGCCGTACAGCAGCGCGTGGCAGCACGCCCACGGATCGCCGCCTACCTCGCCTCCGAACGGCGCGTGGCGTTCAACACCAGCGGCATCTTCCGCCACTACCCGGAGCTCGATGCGGCGTAGGCGCTGGCAGGGAGTGCATGCGGCAGTACCCGGCCGTCGCGTCAGCGGCCAAGCAGCGGCTGGCACGATGCGCCTGGCGGGCTGCGAGCATGCCAATCGCATGTCCAGCTGAGCGATGGCGCTTTGCCTGCAAACAGCGCTGCAGCCGATTCCACATGCGGCCACAGACGCGCCTGCATGACCGCAGGCCGCAGGTCGGATCCACGGCCGGACGCCAAGAGCGGCTAACAAAAACTACTGCGCAGCCGTCAGGCGGGCGCGGTCGATGCTCGGAATCGGCATGTACCACTCGTACACTCCGGTTCCTGCGCCCCGCCCACACCCACCTGACGACTGCTCGCTACGTTCTGTTAGCCGCTCTGAATCAGCGCGTCTGCAACAAGGCCGCACGAATGCGCTGCAGTTGCGCCTTCACTGCCGACGCCTGCTGCGGCCCCAGCCGCACGATGGCCTTCTGCCCGACCGACAATCCTTCCAATGCCGGGTCCACGAAGCGATAGCGGCCACGCGCATCGCGCACCACCGCCACCGGCTGCGTTGGGTCCGGCGTGCGCAACAGGTGGTCGATCACATCGATCACGCGGTCGTTGAAATAACGGTCCGGTGCGCCCAGGTTGGCGTAGGCCTGCTGAAACAGCGGGTAGAAGCGCACATAGCTGCGCGCCATTGCCTGCGCATCCACGGCGGTGAATGCGGCGACATACGGTGCATAGCGGCTGGCATTGGCGTGATCGATGACGGTGCGATCTGCAGCAGGCGTCACCTGCAGTTCGCCCGGGACCAGCTGCAGCACCGAGGCGCGGCGGCTGATGCTGGGCTGGGTGAGGTTGTCGATCATGACGACCACGCGCTCGATCAGGTGCGGCCGCAACACGAGCGACAGCGCTGCGTCGTCGGGCACCAGATCCAGCAGCGCCTGCCATGCGGCGTCATCGCTCTGCGCCAATGCGGGAATTGCAGCATCGGCGGCATCGGCCGATGGCGCCTGCACCGGATGTCGCGGCGCGGCGGGGGTGGGAGGCGATGGAGCGACCGCAGCAGCCACCGCGCTGGCGGTCTGGCTGACGGGTGCAGGTAGCGCGCCCGATGTCTCGCGTGGCCCGCTGAACAGCCACCAGGCGGCGCCGACAATCAATGGCACGGCCACTAGCCACGGCCAGCGCGACGGCTTGGTTTGCATCATGGAACTCCTTGCATCGACAACAACACCTGGACTATGACCATCAGATGTTGCAAGGGTTCCATCGATCTGCCGCCGCAGCGCATTCATCGATCGCGCGCATGGCGACGCAATGCGCATGAGCGCCTTAAACCTCTCGCCAATCCCGCAGGGGCGCTCCGTCCGAACGCGCGGACCGTCCGCGCTCAGGCAGGCATCCCAACACGCGTTCTACCGTGCAATCCGAAGCAATGGCGCATGGTGCGAAGCACCAGGTGCCATTCGCCCTGCCTTCAACCGGCGAAGTTCAGCCGCGCATTCACCCACGCCGCCACGATCGCAGCGGCCGCCTCCTTGGCCTGTTTTTCCGGCAAGCGCTTTTCGCGCACCAGCCATGCGGCGGTCTCTGCGCGCACCTTTGGCAGTAACGCGCGTACCGCCTTGCGCGCTGCGGCGGGCCAACCACTGCCATCGCCGCTCCAGGCGGCAATCGCCTTGTCCGGGTCATCTCCGTAGCGCTTGCGCAAGGCCGGTTGCAGATACAGCAGCGGCGACACCGATGCACGCAGCGCAATCACCCCCCACTCGGCGTAGCTGGCATAGCGGATGGTGCCGGCGTCCTTGCCCAGGGCTTCGATCAAGGAATCGAAACCATCGTCCAGCTGCTTCCAGCCGGGCAGCGCGAACAGCCCGCCCGGCGCCTCGCAGACCGGGGCGAACGAATCGCGTGTGGATCCGTACAACGGCCCGAATGCCTCGTACGCCGGCTCGCCCAACGCGGCGAAGATGAAGCAATGCACATAGGGGCGGTTGCCGCTGCCATCGCGCTCGATCCACATGCGCAGCAGCAGGAGCACCTTGTTCGGATCCTGCGCATCAGGGCCTGCCCGGGCATCGTCCAGCAGCGAAGCGGCAAAATCGTCGACCGTGCGCAAGGCCTTGCGCGCGCTATCGAAGCGCGCCGTCGCCAGTGCGCCATCCACGCCGGCGGCCGGCACGAACCGATGCAGATACGCCAGCCACGCCGATGCCAGCGGCGCGTCGTACGCCTGCAACTGGCGCGCCGCCTCGGCAGGCGCGGCGGGAATGCTGGCGATGCTGCGGTCCAGTACCTGTTGCTGGGCGGTGAGGGCCTTGGTCAGCACATCGGTCCTGGTGGTGAGGCTGCGCTGCAGACAGTCGTCCGGCTTGGCGTCCTGCGCGCAGGCATTGCGCTGCCGCAGCCAGGCGCGTTGCTGATCGCGCACGCCGGCCACTGCAGCGCGCGGCGTGGTCTGCACCAGCTCCCGGTAACGCTCATCCAGCTGCTCGTCCAGCCGGCCAAGCGCCGGCACCGCACACAGGCGTTTTTCTACCGGTGTGCTCGCCCGCGTGCAGTCGAACGAGGCTGCCCACGCACCGCTGGCACCCAGTACCAATGCAGCGCCAAGCAACCACTGCAGCGCGCATGAGTGGCGCGTCATTGCACAGCCTGCTTGCGCGCCGGCAGCAGCGACAGCAGTAACAAGGTCACTGCCAGCGCGACATAGGCGCCGACGAACTGCCAGCTGATCACCCGCGCCAGCCCGTGCAGCGACCAGGGCAGATAGATGCCACCGCGCGGGTCTACCGAGTGGATCAACCCGAACAGGGTCAGCCCTGCGGCGACCAACAAAAACCCTGCGCCGCGCCGCAACCGGCCATCGATCATCGCCGCCACCGTGGCGATCCACAGCATCGCCGTGATGATGAAGCCGTTGCCCAGCGCAAAGATCACCGCCAGTTCCGGCAGGCCATGTCCATCCACCCGCGTGGTCAGCGCCACCAGTTGATCCGGCGCGATCCAGCCCGGCGCCTTGATGGTCAGCAGGTACGCCACCGAGGGCAGGAACCCCAGCACCATGGCGCCGGCATGTTGCCGGGGCGTGGCCTGGAACGCCTGGGTGGTGATGTCGATGGACACATACACGATGATCGGCGCCAGCACCGCCAGCGGCAGCCACTGCACCAACCCGCTGATGATGCCCAGCATGCCGCCGATGCCGACGAACAGACCGGTCAGCAGCGTGTAGCCCGAGCGCGCGCCCATGTGCTTGTACGCGGGCTGGCCGATGTAGGGCGTGGTCTGCGCCACGCCGCCGCAGACGCCGGCCACCACTGTGGCAAAGGCTTCCACCAGCAGGATGTCGCGGGTGCGGTAATCGTCGCCGGCTGCGCGCGCGCTTTCGCTGACATTGATGCCGCCCACCACCATCAACAGGCCGAAGGGCAGCAGCAATGGCAGATACGCCACCGTGGCCGGTAATCCATCGATGAACCCCAGGTTCGGCAGCGGCAGCACGATCTGCGGCGCCGTCCAGGCCGGCACGGCGAAGCCCGGCGCGCCCAGCCCGGCCAGGCCAAGCCCGTAATACAGCGCAGTGCCGATCACGAAGGCCACCAACACGCCCGGCAGCTTGGTCGGCAAGCGGCCCTTGGCCAGCAGCACGTACAGCAGCAGGCCCAAGGTGACGAAGCCGGCCACCGGCGAGCGCAAGGTTTCCAGCAGCGGCAGCAATCCCATCAACACCAGCGCGATGCCGGCGATGGAGCCGAGCAGCGCCGCACGCGGCAGCGCCCGGGTCACCGCCTCGCCCACGAACGACAGCACCAGCTTGAGCAGGCCCATCACCACCAGTGCGGCCATGCCGAGCTTCCAGGTGGCGATCGCCGCCGCCTGCGGGTCCAGCCCTTGTGCCTTGAAGCCGGCAAACGCCGGGCCCAGCACCAGCAGCGCCATGCCGATGCTGGTGGGCGCATCCAGGCCCAGCGGCATCGCAGTGACGTCGTCGCGCCCGGTGCGGGCGGCCAGCCGCCGCGCCATCAAGGTGTAGAGCAGGTTGCCCACCAGCACCCCGAACGCGGTGCCGGGGAACATGCGCCCGAACACCACCTCGGCGGGAAACTGGAAGATGCCCACCAGCGCCATCGCAATGAAGCCCAGGATGGAGAGATTGTCGACCACCAGGCCGAAGAAGCCATTGAGGTCGCCGGCGACGAACCAGCGCGGCGAGGCCGCAGGACGCGAAGAGGGAGCGGGCATGGGGTCTGCAAGACGTGGGTGGACAGGCGATGGTAGCCGCAGTCCACCCCCACACGACAGTCGAGTATTGCTTACCCGGATCAGTCGAATCACCACGTCCGCATGTATCGCACCCGGGCACCCCACAAAAACGTGCGTTTGGCAAAAGTAGGCTCTGATCACGAACTGGCAATGGCATCGCCCTGTCTCCAGGCAATTGCGCGATCATCGCAACGCACACGATCACAAAGCGGTTGCCTATGAACGAGGACATCATCGCGTCATCTCGATTGACTGTGGAGACCTTTCAACGTCTGGTCAAATATCCCTTGCAGGAGCTACTGGGCGGTGAGATCTACAGCGTAGAGGACGAAGCGCAAAGTGGCTCAGCGCTTGCTCAGACCCTGGATCAATCTGCTTCCTCGGATCTATTGGTCCAATACCAGGCCAGCGGCTCGATCTTCGCCGCAGCGAGCCGGATTCTGTTCAACGACCAGGATGGCTGCAATCGGTTTGATATGTCGATTACGCTGCGCAATTCGGTGAACCGCAGCATCGACCGCACCGAATTGAACAAGCTGCGCGCTTGCGCAATGCAACTTCGCAACGGAATACCGGCACTGATCCCCCGCTTCCTTTGCTACGCGCGCGTTTTCCCGAAGAAGTCGCCGACCACGCTGTTCGATCTGATCGCACTGGAGACGCTCCCATTGGTCGATCATGTCTTCAACAGCAATGAATTCGATCTACCACGGCTGCGCAGGCAGATGGAAGCAGAAAATTGCGAGGAAGTATCGTTTGATCCCGCGTTACGAAATCTGGCGGGGATCAGGACCAAGAACGCCAATACATTCGTTTATTTGAGCAAGCGCTATCTCGATCAGGCGGGCATGCCCTACATGTACCGGAAATACACATGACTATGACCCAGTGCTTGCCAACGGTAAGGCGAAGAGTCTGGTCATTTTCTCGAATGCACCCAAGCGCCTTGCGTTGGCAAGCCTTGCGCTACCAGCACTGCTGGCGGTGATTTTCCTGCGCCGACAAGACACCGCCGATGAGCAGCGCAGCTTCGACTCTTTGGCCGCTGCTCAGCGGTTCGCCGAAGAGCGAGACCTTTCCGGATTCGACTGCTTCCTGAGCAGCAAGCAGGGGCGATGGGAGGTACGCTGCTACCGGCGCCCACAATCTCCGCAATAGAAGCGCGCGCCACCCGCGCACCGTGACTACGGCGGCACACGCCGGACCGAGTAGGTGCAGCGCGCCAACACAGCCAGCGCCTTGCCGCGCCAGGCGCCCTGTACGGTCACGTCTGCGCGATGCAGTCCGGACATTCCCGCATGTGCCCCCTACCCGACGGGGACTGCGCACCTATCCACTACGGATGGAACGTCGGCAGCGCGCGCACTGCGGCGCCGGCAAAGATTCGTCCTGCGGAGTCGCCGACCGCGCAGCCATGTTCGCCGCATCGCTCAGAACGACACCTCCACCGGCTGCCGCGACCACAGCACCGACTGGTGCCCGGTGGCCTGCTTCCAGGCCAGCCGGATCGCCTCGATGTCGTTGCGCCGCTGCGGGGTGTCTTCATGCAGGATCACCAGCACCTTGGTGCCCAGCCGGTTCGGCTCCCTGGCGCCGCGAAACAGCCACTGGCCGTAGGCATCGAACACGGTCAGCCCGTCCGGGAAGCGCGGGGTCACCTCCTTGTCCAGGAATGCGCGCCACTGCGCCTGGCCGATGGTGCGGGTCTGCGGGCGGTCCGCCGGGCCGGTTTCCTCGCCTACGCCGAAGTACAGTTCGCTACGCACCCAACCGTGCGCCGCAGCCGGCCGCGCCGCATCGCCCTGCAGGCTGGCGGTGGTCGCGGCCGGTGCGCTGGCAGGCGTGGTCGCGCAGGCGCTCAGGGCCAGCACGGCGGCAAACAGGCAGGACGGCAGCAACTTCATCGACTTCTCCACGGCAGGTTCGGGGGGCAGGCTCATGCGTTCCGGATATCAGCTGATACCGGCATGCGCGCACTGTGCCATCTCGCACAGGCCTGAACAACGCGATAATATCTCTCCATCCGGATGAATGTGGAAAATCCGACCCCTTTGCGCCCCAGCCTGGCCGGATGCCAACCGCGCGGCGCGTTGCAGTTGCAGGAGAGAGAGCATGACCCGCCCCACCCTTTCGGTGATCGGCCTGGCCGCGGCCACGGTGTTGAGCGCCAGCGCACAGGCCCAGCAAGCCGATGCCGGCGCCACCACCCTGGACACCGTGATCGTCACCGGCACCCGTGCCAGCGACCGTACCGTGCTGGAATCGACCGTGCCGGTGGACGTACTCACCGCCGAAGACATCCGCAAGGCCGGCGTGGTCAACGGCGAACTGGGCAGCGCGCTGCAGGCGCTGCTGCCCTCGTTCAACTTCCCGCGCCAGTCCAACTCCGGCGGTGCCGACCATATCCGCGCCGCGCAGCTGCGCGGGCTCTCGCCCGACCAGGTGCTGGTGCTGGTCAACGGCAAGCGCCGCCACACCTCGGCGCTGGTCAATACCGACAGCAAGATCGGCAAGGGCACCACGCCGGTGGACTTCAACTCCATCCCGATCAACGCGATCAAGCGCATCGAAGTGCTGCGCGATGGCGCCGGCGCGCAGTACGGCTCCGATGCCATTGCCGGCGTCATCAACGTGATCCTGGACGACAACCCGGAGCGTGGCGAACTGGAAGCCAGCTTCGGCGCCTATAACACCGACGTGAAGCCGATCGACCGCCGTGTCACCGATGGCCAGACCAGCTATGCCAGCGCCAAGGTCGGCACGCTGCTGGGCGACGACGGTGGTTTCTTCAAGGTGGGCCTGGAGCTGAAGAACCGCGAAGCGACCAACCGCGCCGGCTTCGACCAGATTCCGCCGTTCGAAGAGCAGACCCCGGCCAACCTCGCCTTGGCCGGCCGGCGCAACTACGTCCTCGGCGATGGCGCCACCAAGGGCCTGAACGCCTGGCTCAATACCAAGATCCCCTTCAGCCCCACCGGCGAGTTCTACGCCTTCGCCACCTACAACCAGCGCGATACCGAAGGCGCCAACTACTTCCGTTACCCGGACAGCAGCGCCAACTGGCGCGAGCTCTATCCCAACGGCTACCGGCCGATTTCCGAAGGCGAGAACCGCGACCTGCAGGCAGTGGCCGGCGCACGCGGGCAATGGGGCAACTGGGATTACGACGCCAGCGTCAACCATGGCCGCAACGACTTCACCTACCGGCTGCGCAATTCGCTCAACGCCTCGCTGGGGCCGACCAGCACCACGCGCTTCAAGACCGGCGATTTTGCCTTCGCGCAGACCGTGGGCAACCTCGATCTGACCCGCGTATTCGATGCTGCCGGTGCCACCCACACCTTTGGCACTGGTGCTGAATTCCGCCGCGAGCAGTACCGCACCCACGCCGGCGACCCGGCCAGCTACGCGGCCGGCCCGTTCACCGACCGCCCCACCGGCTCGCAGGCCGGCGGCGGCCTCACCCCGCAGGACGAGGCCGACCTGTCGCGCAATGTCGCCAGCGCCTACGCCAACGTCTCCAGCCAGTTCGGCGACAAATTCTCCACCGACCTGGCTGGCCGCTACGAGCATTACCAGGACTTCGGCAGCCAGTGGACCGGCAAGCTGGCCGCGCGCTATGCGTTCGCCCCGGCGTTCGCACTGCGTGGCGCCATTTCCAACAACGTGCGCGCGCCCTCGCTCAGCCAGATCGGTTACGAAGCCACCTCCACCGGCTACGACGCCGCCGGCCGCCTGACCCAGGGCCGCCTGCTGTCGGTCAACAACCCGATCGCACGCGCGCTCGGCGCCACCGACCTGAAGCCAGAAAAATCGGTCAATTACAGCCTGGGCTTCACCAGCCAGCTGGGCGACCACTTCGACCTGTCGCTGGATTTCTTCCAGATCGATATCGACGACCGCATTGCGTTGTCCGAAGACATCACCGGCGATGCATTGACCAGTTTCGTGCAGCAGAACTTCGGCGTGACCGGCGTGCAGAGCGCCAGCTACTTCCTCAACGCTGCCGACACCCGCACCCGCGGCGCCGAGCTGGTGGCCAACTGGCGCCAGTACGCCTTCGGCGGCGACCTGCTGCTGACCGGCACCTACAGCTACGCCAAGACCGAGCTGGAAAACATCATCGCCACCCCGGCGCAGCTGCTCGCCTTGAACCCGGACTACGTGCTGTTCGGCGTGGAAGAGAGCAACACGCTCACCGATGCCGCACCGCGCACGCGCGCTGCGCTGGCGGCCAACTGGAGCAACCAACGCTGGAATCTGCAGACCCGCGTGAACCGCTATGGCAGCGCCACCCGCGTGTTCGACTTCGGCGGCGGCTTCGTGCCGCGCCAGACCTACGGCGCCGAATGGCAGCTGGACCTGGAAGCCGAATACCACCTGGGCACGCAGTGGACGCTGGCCATCGGCGGGCAGAACATCCTGGACAACTATTCGGACCGCTCCATCGACGACATCGCCTACTTCGGCAACCTGCCCTACGACGTGCTGTCGCCGATCGGCAGCAACGGCGCGTACTGGTATGGGCGGGTGCGGTACAGCTTCTGAGCAACAGCGCAGAACTCTAAAGCCCCTCTCCTGCGGGAGAGGGGTTGGGGTGAGGGTACGGGCGAAGCCCTCGTGCAGCCAAACTCCAACAGGCTTCGCCCGTACCCTCATCCGCCCCTGCGGGGCACCTTCTCCCGACGGGAGAAGGGGTAATCGCCGCCGTTCCATAACCTGAATCTCACACCGCCTTGCGCACACTGCCCTGATGGCAGACGTGCATTCCCCCCTTCCGTCGCCGCCATTGCTGGACGATGCCTGCGCATTGTTCCTGGACGTGGACGGCACCCTGATCGATTTTGCCGACAGCCCCGAGGCGGTGCGGCTATTGCCTGAGGTGCGTGCGGCCATCGGCCGCCTCAGCGTGCGGCTCGCTGGCGCCATCGCCCTGGTCAGCGGGCGGCCGCTGGCACAGCTCGACGCCCTGTTCGCCCCGCTGATCCTCCCGGCCGCCGGCCTGCACGGCCATGAGCTGCGCAGCGACACCGCGGCGCGCGCAGCGATGCCGCAGGACACCTCCGAGTGGCTGCATGGCCTGCATCAACGCGCCGCCGCGCTCACCCATCGGCATCCCGGCGTGCTGGTCGAAGACAAGGGCGTCAGCGTGGCGCTGCACTGGCGCGCGCAGCCGCTGGCCGGCCCCGACGTGCTCGCCTTCGCGCAGGACGAAATCGCCCAGCTCTCCGGTTACCGCCTGCAGCCGGGCGATCACGTCGTGGAATTCGTGCCCGAAGGCAGCAACAAGGGCCTGGCGGTAGAACAGCTGATGCAGCACGGCGCCTTCGCCGGCCGTACCCCCGTGTTCGTGGGCGACGATCTCACCGACGAATTCGGTTTCGAGGCGGCAAACCGGCTCGGCGGCTGGAGCGTGCTGGTGGGCGACCGTGCCCAGACCAGCGCGCGCTATCGCGTCCCAGGCACGGCCGCCGTCCATGCGTGGCTGCAACAGAACGCGCGCGGTACCTGAGCACCCGCCCTCCCCCTTTCGTCATTGCATAGGATCGTTGGTACTTCATGACCGAGCCAAACCTGGATCTGGGCGTCATCGGCAACTGCAGCTTCGGCGCATTGGTGGATCGGCAGGCACGCGTGGTGTGGAGCTGCCTGCCCGCCTTCGACGGCGACCCCGCCTTTTGTTCGCTGCTGTCGCCCAAGACCGAGGGTGGCGACTTTGCCGTGGAGCTGGAGGATTTCGTCAGCAGCGAGCAGCACTACCTGTCCAATACCGCCGTGCTGCGCACGGTCCTGCGCGACAGCAAGGGCGGCGAAGTCGAGGTGATCGATTTCGCACCGCGCTGGCGCAATAACGGCCGCTTCTATCGGCCGGTGAGCATCATCCGCCAGATCCGTCCGTTGGCCGGCAACCCGCGCATCATCGTGCGCGCCCGCCCGCTGGCCGATTGGGGTGGCCGCACGCCCGAGACCACCTGGGGCAGCAACCATATCCGCTGGGTGTTGCCGGAATTCACCCTGCGCCTGACCACCGACGTGCCGGTGCGGTTCGTGCGCGATGGCCTGCCATTCGTGCTCAGTCACCCGGTCAGCCTGGTGCTGGGCGTGGACGAATCGCTGACCCGCTCGCTCACCGGCTATGTGCAGGAAGCGCAGGAGCGCACCGAAGAATACTGGCGCGAGTGGGTGCGGTATCTGTCGATCCCGCTGGACTGGCAGGAAGCGGTGATCCGCAGCGCGATCACGCTCAAGCTGTGCCAGTACGAAGACAGTGGCGCGATCATTGCCGCGATGACCACCTCGATCCCGGAAGCGCCCAACACCCCGCGCAACTGGGATTACCGCTATTGCTGGCTGCGCGATGCGGCCTTCGTGGTGCGTGCGCTCAATCGCCTGGGCGCCACCCGCACGATGGAGCAGTTCATCGGCTACATCTTCAACATCGCCACCAGCGACGGCACCATGCAGCCGCTGTACGGCATCGGTTTCGAATCGCAGCTGGAAGAGCACGAAGTCGAGACGATGGCTGGCTACCGCGGCATGGGCCCGGTGCGGCGCGGCAACCTGGCCTGGATCCAGCAACAGCACGATGTCTACGGCAGCGTGGTGCTGGCGTCCACGCAGCTGTTCTTCGACCTGCGCCTGAAGGATCAGGGCGATGCAGACACCTTCCGTCGCCTGGAGCCGCTGGGCGAACGCGCCTACGCACTGCACAACGTGCCCGATGCCGGCCTGTGGGAATTCCGCGGCCGCGCCGAGGTGCACACCTACACCGCCGCGATGTGCTGGGCGGCCTGCGACCGGCTGTCCAAGATCGCCGAGCGGCTGGTGTTGCCCGAGCGCAGCAGCTATTGGCGCGAGCGTGCCGACAGCATCCGCGAGCGCGTGTTGAACGAGGCCTGGAGCGAGGAGCGCGGCCACTTCACCGACACGCTCGGCGGTCACCGCCTGGATGCCTCGCTGTTGCTGCTGGCCGATATCGGCATCGTGGATGCTGGCGACAGCCGCTTCGTGCGCACGGTCGAAGCGGTGGGCCGCGTGCTCAAGCATGGCGACGCGCTCTACCGCTACATCGCACCGGACGACTTCGGCGAGCCGGAAACCAGCTTCACCATCTGCACGTTCTGGTACATCGATGCGCTGGCGTCCATCGGCCGCAAGGACGAGGCGCGTGAACTGTTCGAGCGCATTCTCTCGCGCCGCAATCACCTGGGCTTGCTGTCCGAAGACCTATCGTTCGAGGACGGCGAAGCCTGGGGCAATTTCCCGCAGACCTATTCGCACGTCGGCTTGATCATCGCAGCGATGCGCTTGTCGCGGAGCTGGCAGGAGGCATCATGAGTCGTTTGGTGGTGGTATCCAATCGCGTCGCAGTGCCGGGCGAAACCCGGGCCGGCGGCCTGGCGGTGGGGTTGCTGGCCGCGCTCAAGGAGCGCGGCGGCATGTGGTTCGGCTGGAGCGGCAAGACCGCACGCGGCGACAGTGGCGGCATGCACGAGCAGACCGAAGGCGACATCACCTTCGTCACCATGGACCTCAACAAGCGCGACATCGATTCGTACTACAACGGTTTCGCCAACCGCACGCTGTGGCCCCTGCTGCACTTTCGCCTGGATCTGGTGGACTACGATCGCGCCACCCGCGAAGGCTATCTACGCGTCAATCGCCTGTTCGCAGAAAAACTCGCGCCGTTGCTGAAAGACAGCGATACGGTGTGGATCCACGATTACCATATGATTCCGCTGGGCGCGATGCTGCGCGAGTTGGGCGTGGGCTGCAAGATGGGTTTCTTCCTGCACGTGCCGATGCCGTCGGCCGATCTGGTGCAGGCAATGCCCGACCACGCACGCTTGTTCAGCATGTTCTACGCCTACGATCTGGTGGGCTTCCAGACCCAGCGCGATGCCGAACGCTTCAAGGCGTATGTGCGCCTGTTCGGCGGCGGCCGCATTCTGGAAGGCGACCTGGTCGAAGGCCCGGGCGGGCGGCGGTTCACTGCGGCATCGTTCCCCATCGGTATCGATACCGATCTGATTGCCAATCAGGCAAAGGCCGCCGTCGGCAAGCAGGCGGTGCGCGATTTGCGCGAGAGTCTGCGCGGGCGGCAACTCGCCATCGGTGTGGACCGGCTGGATTATTCCAAGGGCCTGCCGGAACGCTTCCAGGGCTTCGAGCGTTATCTGGAACGTTATCCGGATCAATCCGGCAGCCTGACCTATCTGCAGATCGCGCCGGTGTCGCGCGGCGATGTCACCGAATACCGTCACCTGCGCAGCCAGCTCGAACAGATCGCCGGCCATATCAATGGTGGGCATGCAGAGCCGGACTGGACGCCACTACGCTACGTCAACCAGAACTTCAGCCATGCCACGTTGACCGGCTTCTATCGTGCGGCCTCTGTATGCCTGGTCACGCCATTGCGCGATGGCATGAACCTGGTCGCCAAGGAATTCGTGGCGGCACAGGATCCGGAAGACCCGGGTGTCCTGGTGCTGTCGCTGTTCGCTGGCGCGGCCGACGAAATGAAGGAAGCGCTGCTGGTCAATCCGCACGATCTGGACGGTGTGGCCGATGCGATTGCAACCGCGGCCAGCATGCCGCTGGCCAGCCGCATCGAGCGCTGGCACGCCATGATGGACCACCTGCGCAAGAACACCATCAATCACTGGCGCCAACGCTATCTACAGGCACTGGCCGAGGTCTGAGCCAGGCTCGGCGCGCCCAGACGCACCGCGATCGGGCAATGCATCCTTCTCCTGCCGGGAGAAAGGTGCCCGAAGGGGGGATGAGGGTACGTGTACACGTAACCCTGAAAAATCTCGGCGTCTACAGATCCCGATTTTCAAATCCCAAAATTCCCGCTTTATCATTTGAGTCAATAGCGAAATAGAGCTACCCCAGAATCATGCATTCGCCGCCACATGCGAATGCCGCCCGAACCGATGGGCATCCACTGCAGACTCACATTCCCTCTGAATTTGAGCAATTTCAGCGTTCCATGCTCACAGGTTGGAACGCTGGTTCCTATTCCGTCACGGACAGGCGGCGGCGGGAGGTCTAAAATATCTACATGAGTGGCGCTGAGGACCCTGGGAGGGGCTGCGCGTTCATGGCGTTCGATGTTCCTGTTAGATCCGGGCCGCCTATCTGCCACCTGCGATCTCTCTCCCTCCACGGCTTGTCGCCCGCTGCGGCCCCAAGTCCTTCCTGACATCTCAAAATGACTGATCAATCCTCAAAACGTGGGCTAGGCACCTGGTTGCTGGTGGCCTATGCCGTGGTGATCGCCGTGCTCGGTGCGGTGCTCGCCTACGAAGGCGGTCGCCTGGTGGCCGTCGGCGGTTCCTGGTACTACCTGCTGGCAGGTATCGCGTTGCTGCTGGCGGGCGTGCTGCTCGCGGCGGGCAAGCGCGCGGGCCTGTGGCTGTTCGGCGCCACCCTGGCCGCCACCATTGCCTGGGCGCTGTGGGAAGTGGGCCTGGATGGCTGGGGTCTGGTCCCGCGTCTGGCCTGGATCTCGGTGCTGGGCCTGGTGCTGCTGCCGTTCTGGAGCGTGGCGCGTCGGCGCATGCAGCCCCTGTCCGGTGCCGGCTATCTGGTGGTCGCCGGGGTGCTGCCGGTGCTGGGCGCAGCGCTGATCCTGTGGCCGTTGTTCGTGCCACGCAATGTCGAACTGGCGGATGCGTCCAAGCAGGCCGCCAATCCCGCTGCCTTCAGCCGCGCCACCGTGCCCAGCCCGGACGGCAACGTCGCGGCCAATCACGACGCCAGCAACTGGACCGCGTACGCCGGCTCCAACCTGTCCAACCACTACACCCCGGGCGCGCAGATCACCCCGGAGAACGTCAAGAACCTGAAGATCGCCTGGGAGTTCCACACCGGCGACCTGAAGCCGGCCGGCTCCAAGCTGGGCTACGCCTTCCAGAACACCCCGCTCAAGGTCGGCGACCTGCTCTACATCTGCACGCCCACCCAGAAAGTGATCGCGGTGGAAGCGGCCAATGGCAAGCAGCGTTGGCGCTTCGACCCGCAGACCAACCCCAAGGCGATGGCCGGCGTGGCCGCCACCACCTGCCGTGGCGTGTCGTACTACCAGGCACCGGAAGGCACCGCCGAGTGCCCGACCCGGATCTTCTGGCCGATGGTCGATGGCCGCCTCGGCGCGCTGGATGCGCAGACCGGCAAGCTGTGCACCAGCTTCGGCAACAACGGCTATGTGGACCTCAATGCCGGTACCGGCAACACCAAGCCGGGCTTTGTCGGCCCGACCTCGCCGCCGGTGGTGATGCGCGGCGTGGTGATCCAGCCCACCGGCCAGGTGCGCGACGGGCAGGAAGGCGATGCGCCGTCCGGCGTGGTGCGTGGCTTCGATGCGCTCACCGGCCAGCTGCGCTGGGCCTGGGACCTGGGCAACCCGGCGATCACCGCCGAACCGCCGGCCGGCCAGACCTATACCCGCTCCACCCCGAATGTGTGGTCGCTGATGGCCGCCGACGATGAGCTGGGCCTGGTCTACCTGCCCACCGGCAATGCCTCGGGCGACTTCTTCGGCAAGGGCCGTACCCCGCAGGACGAGGAATACACCGCCTCGCTGGTGGCCGTGGATGCGGCCACCGGCAAGGAGCGCTGGCACTTCCGTACCGTCAACCACGACCTGTGGGACTACGACATCGGCCCGCAGCCGAACCTGGTCGATTGGCCGGTGGCCGGCGGCGGCACCCGCTCTGCCGTGATCCAGCCCACCAAGTCCGGCCAGGTGTTCGTGCTGGACCGTGCCACCGGCGCGCCGTTGATGCCGGTCAAGCAGATCCCGGTGCCGCAGGGCACCGATCACGGCGACTGGACTGCGGCCACCCAGCCGGTCTCGCCGGGCATGCCCAATACCGTGGGCGCGCCGAGCCGCGAGGTGGAAACCATCATCGAATCCGACGCCTGGGGCATGACCCCGTTCGACCAGCTGGCCTGCCGCATCCGGTTCAAGCAACTGCGCTACGAAGGCATGTTCACCCCGCCCACCCTGCAAGGCTCGCTGGCCTTCACCGGCAACCATGGCGGCATCAACTGGGGCGGCGTCTCGGTCGATCTGCAGCGCGGCATCATGGTGATGAACAGCAATCGCCTGCCTTACACCTTGCAGGTCTATACCCGCGAAAAGATGAACGAGCTGGGCGTGGTGTCGGTGTTCGATGGCAAGAGCAAAACCCCCGGCTACATGGCGCAGAAGGGTCTGGCCTACGGTGCCCGCAAGGAGCCGTGGATGTCGCCGCTCAACACCCCGTGCGTCGCCCCGCCGTGGGGCTACATCGCCGACGTCGATCTGCGCACGCAGCAGGTGCTGTGGCGCCGTCCGCTGGGTACCGGTTACGACCAGGGCCCCATGGGCATTCCGTCCAAGACCAAGTTCGAGATCGGCACGCCCAACAACAGCGGCTCGCTGGCCACCGCCGGCGGCGTGACCTTCATCGGCGCGAGCCTGGACGATTTCATGCGCGGCTTCGACACCCGCACCGGCAAGCAGGTCTGGGAAACCCGCGTCCCTGCCGGCCCGCAGGCCGCACCAATGAGCTACACCATCGATGGCAAGCAATACATCGTGGCCGCCGTCGGAGGACACGACCGCATGGAAACCAAGTCGGGCGACAGCGTGATCGCCTGGACGTTGCCGGACGACGCCCAGGCGACGCCGGCGAAATAATCCTGCGCCTGCCAGTGAAGTAGCTGATCGAACCGGTCGTCGCGAGACGGCCGGTTTTTTTGTGTGCGGCACCGGGAATCGCTCGCGCGCGCAGCCAGCACGGCCACTGCACAGCGGTCGGGCTCGCTTTTCATCACATGATATTTACATTCTTTCCCCATTGGTCGATGGATCGCAGCCCTGGTCGACCGGCCACGGCGCCTGATGAAACCGCTTCCAAATCAAGTACATCGGCGCGTATGCAGGCCTTCCCGCCACGCGCCGACAAACGGTGCATTCACACCATCATGATTCGGGCTCGGCCGCCGATACCCCATGTGCAGCCACCTCCTGCCGCACACCGATCCCCCTTCCAGAACACCAGTTGGACTCAGCCTATGTCTTCACACGATGCCGCCCCCGTTTCCCGCCCAGCGCTGGGCGCAAACGTTGCGCGTAGCGCCTGGGCCGCATGGCTGCCCGCCGCCGCCCAGATCGGGCTGCTGGCCTTGCTGACGGTCTATGCCACCACGCTGGTGCCCGGCGGAGTTGTGGGCGCTTTCGCCAGCTTGTTCCCTGCGCTGCTGGTGCTGGGCGCGGCCAGCGCGGGCATCTGGTGGTGGACCCGTCGCCGTCACAGCGCACAGCTGCAGCAGGCGGTGACTGCCGTCACCGCGATCGGCGATGGCCGCTTCCAGCGTCTGGACCTGCGCACCGCAACCGGCGAACTCGCGCCACTGCTGCGTGCCTTGCAGGACACCCAGGACAAGCTGGCCATCCGCATCGATGTGATGGAACAGGGTCTGCGCCACGGGCAATTCGTGATCAAGGCGCTCGACGATCTGGACACCATGATCCGCATCGCCGACGACGACGGCCAGGTGCTGTTCGCCAACCGCAAGCTGCTGGCGATGCTCAAGCTGATCGAGCCGGATGTGCAGAGCTTCCGCCCCGGCTTCCACGCCGAAGGCTTCGTCGGCGGCAGCATCGGCGACATCTATCCCGACAGCCAGGCCGCGATCGACCGCATGCGCGCGTTGAACGCGTCCAAGGCGGTACGTGCGCCTTTCTTCGGCCGCCAGATCGACTTCGTCTACAGCCCGATCATCGCCGCCGACGGCACCAAGCTGGGCACCATCGCGCAGTGGGTGGATGTCACCGCCCAGGTCAACGCCGAGCAGGCGCTGATCCAGATCATCGACGCGGCGGCGATCGGCGATTTCAGCCGCCGTATGCAGCTCGATGGCATGGACGGCGTGCTGCTGTCGCTGGCGCAGGGCATCAACCGCATCTACGATTCGGTGGAAACGCATCTGGCCGCACTGGCGCGCGTGATCGGCGCGCTGGCCGAGGGCGACCTCACCCAGCGCGTGGACGGCGATGCGCACGGCATCTTCGCGCGACTGCGCGACGACACCAACCAGACCGTGGCCCGCCTGACCGAAATCATCGGCGGCATCCAGACCGCATCGGACACCATTCGCCAGGCCGCGGTGGAAATCGCCGCCGGCAATACCGACCTGTCCGAGCGCACCGAACAGCAGGCCGCCAACCTGGAAGAAACCGCCAGCTCCATGGAGGAACTGACCTCCACCGTAAAGCAGAACGCCGATAGCGCATTGCAGGCCAACCGCCTGGTGGTGGGCACCGGCGAAGTCGCGCAAAACGGCGGCCAGGTGATGGACGATGTGGTTGCCACCATGGGCCAGATCAGCACCGCCTCGCGCAAGATCGGCGAGATCATCGGCGTCATCGATGGCATCGCGTTCCAGACCAACATCCTGGCGCTCAACGCCGCGGTGGAAGCGGCGCGCGCCGGCGAACAGGGCCGCGGCTTTGCGGTGGTGGCCTCGGAAGTGCGCGCACTGGCGCGCCGCTCGGCCGACGCCGCCAAGGAGATCAAGACGCTGATCGCCGACTCCACCGACAAGGTCGAACTGGGCTCGGGCCTGGTGCATCGCGCCGGCGCGACCATGCGCGAGATCGTCGGCTCCGTGAAGCATGTCACCGACATCATGAGCGAGATCACCTCGGCCAGCGCCGAGCAATCCAGCGGCATCGAGCAGGTCAACCGTACCGTGGCGCAGCTGGACGAAGTCACCCAGCGCAATGCCGCGCTGGTGGAAGAAGCCACCGCCGCCGCACGCAGCCTGGAAGAACAGGCGGTGGAACTGGCCGATGCGGTGTCCATCTTCCGCCTGCAATCCGACGCCCGCCCCGGCCTCTCCACTGTCGTGCGCGCCAGCTTCCACAACGCGGCGTAGGCCCGGTAAATCGCGCGATCTGTAGGAGCGCACCGGGGCGCGACGGCGCTTTCCCGGTTAATGCCCGTCGCGCTCAGGCGCGCTCCTGCGAACAGCGCATCGGCGTGCCCGAGCGCGCTGTCCCGGCATCAGGACAGAAACGGCCCATCCATGCCGCCGTGCGTCAATCCAGAAAGCGCGCGTGTTGCTCGGGTGTGGGCAGCATGCAGTGGTCGCTGCGGCCGAACCAGCGATAGCGATTGCGTGCGATCAGGCGATACCCGATATCGCGCAAACCACGCGGTATCACGCGTAACACTGCCGCCAATCGCCACAGGCCGCCCAGTCCCGCCAGTACCCGCACGATGGCATCGCTGTCGGTCCATGCGCCGCTGTGGTCCACCAGCAGGAACGACAACGGGTCGTCCGGGTCCAGCCCATGCTGCTGCAACAGCGCGCGCCCGGCCTGGCCCTGCATCGCGGCAAAGCGATAACGCCCGCGTCGATCGTGGCGCAGCAGGAACGTGACCCAGCCATTGCACAGCAGGCACACCCCATCGAACACGATGGTGGCCGGCGCGGTGCGCATCTGCGCAGTGGACATGTCAGCGTGGCTCAAGCCATCCCTCGTAGCGAATGAACGGCCCCACCAGCGGCAGGTGCACGTCGACCAGAAACCCGTAGCGGCCGGCATCGGCATGCTCGCGGCAACGCACCTGTTCGAACCAGCGCGCGGGCAGTGGAATCCAGCCGAACGCCCACACGCGTGTGGCCTGCCAATACAGGGACTGGGCATCGGCACGCAACGCAAACTCGAACCGTACCGCGCCCAGGTGTTCGCGCAAGGCCGCTCCCTCGCGCCACAGCCGCGAATACATCGGCAGACCGGCAAAGCGCCGGTGCCAGCGCTCGCCCTGCGCATCGACCAGGAACTCCACTTCTACCGCCACAGCGCCGCTGCGCGGCAATCGGCTCAGCAGCGCCAGCAGGGGCACCAGCACATGCCGACCGCGCCGGATCTGCGCCTGCCCGGCAAAGGTCTGCCGCTGCTGTACCGAATGCAGCGCGCGCACCGGCGCCGGCAATTGCGCGAATGCCTGTTGCCCCAGCACCTGCGCGAACAAGGGCGTGCTCAGGGCGCGATCCACGCCAGCGTCGCCATGCGTCCGCTGCGGCGGTCGCGGCGATGCGAGAAAAAGCGCGCCGGGTCGGAAATGGTGCACAGGCCGCCGCCATGGATCGCATCGGCCCGCAGACCGGCACGCTGCAGGCGCAGCCGCGCCAATGCGTACAGATCCACGCGCCAATGTCCCGCTCGCGTGGCCGCGAATGCGTGCTGCGCCTGCATGTCTTCGTCGACGAAAGCGTCGAAGACGTCCTGGCCGATTTCATAGGCCTGCGGTCCCGCAGCCGGGCCCAGCCAAGCCATCAGCTGCGGCGCCGGTGTCTGCATCGCCGCCACGCTGCGCTCCAGCACGCCATCAGCCAGACCGCGCCAACCGGCATGTGCGGCCGCGATCTCGCTGCCATCGACCGCAGCGAGCACGACCGGCAGGCAATCGGCGGTGAGGATGGCCAGCACCCGCCCCGGCACGTCGGTCACGGCGGCGTCGGCGGTGGGCTCATGCGAGCCCGGCGCACCATCGCCCGCAGCGTCCGCCTGTACGCCGGCGCCTGCCGACAGCGCCTCAAGCCGCACGACATCCACCCCGTGTACCTGCCGCAGCCACTGCGGCGGGCCGGGCAAGGCCAGCGCCTGCATCAGCAACACGCGGTTACGCTCCACCCGTTCCGGCGTATCGCCCTCCGGGCTGCTGCGGTTGCCGAGGTTGAGTGTGTCGAACGGTGCCTGCGACACGCCCAGGCCATGCCGCAGCGTGGTCAGCGCCCGGATCCGCGGCGGCGCCGGCCAGTCCGCCAGCAGGATGAATGGAGCGGCCACACTCACCTCAGCGGCGCGCCAGTTCGGCCGCGCGTGCGCTGTCCTCGCGCAGCGCGGTCATCAGCCGCTGCAGATCGGCCGGCACCGGCGCGCTGGCACGCACCGGCTCGCCACTGACCGGATGCAGGAATTCCAGCGTCTCGGCGTGCAGCGCCTGGCGCTTGAAGGTACGCAGCTCATGCACCAGCGCGTCGGTGGCGCCCTTGGGCAGTTTGAGTGCGCCGCCGTACAAGGGGTCGCCGACGATCGGCGATTTCAGATGTGCCATATGCACGCGGATCTGATGGGTGCGCCCGGTTTCCAGCCGGCATTCCAGCGCGGTATGCGCGCGGAAACGCTCGCGCAGCCGGTAATGGGTGACCGCATCGCGGCCGTCGTCGCGCACCGCCATCTTCAGGCGGTCGCGCGGGTGGCGGTCGATCGGGGCGTTGGCGGTGCCGCCGGACACCAGCGCCCCGACCACCACCGCCAAATACTGGCGATGCACGTCGCGCGCGGACAGTTGCTCCACCAGCGCGGTCTGCGCCTGCACCGTGCGCGCAACCACCATCACCCCGCTGGTGTCCTTGTCCAGGCGATGCACCACGCCGGCGCGCGGCACCGCCGACAGCGCCGGGTCGCGGAACAGCAGCGCGTTGACCAGGGTGCCGTCTGGATTGCCAGCGCCTGGGTGCACCACCAGGCCGGCCGGCTTGTCGATCACCAGCACCTGCTCGTCTTCGTACAACACGTTCAGCGGGATGTCCTGCGGCGCGGCATGGGTCTGGGTTTCCAGCACCACCTGCAGCTGTACGCTCTCGCCGCCGCGCAAGGTGTCGCGCGGACGCGCCATGTCGCCGTCCAGCAGCGCGTCGCCGGACTTGATCCATTCGGCCAGCCGCGAGCGCGAGAATTCGGGGAACAGTTCGGCCAGCACCGCGTCGAAACGCCGTCCTGCAGCGCTGTCGGGCACGACTGCCTGACGGATGGACGGGTCGGTGGGGTCGGCAGAAGGGTCGGACATGGACACGGGTACTCGGGCAAAAACGGGAATTTGAGGGTCCGGGCAGCAGGAGTCAGTCGCCGGACAGGCCACTAGGCTATCATCGCCCTTTCGTTTTCCTGATGCGTCCTGCCCAGACCCATGATCCGACGGTCCACGTTTTCCGCGCCTGCGCGCCTGATTGCCCTCATGCTGGTCATGGCGTTCGTCGTCACCGGCTGCCACCGCGGCGCCAAGGACAAGAATCCCGACGAGGGCATGCCGGTCGAGCAGCTCTACGGCAAGGCCCATGAGCTGATGGAAAAAGGCAACTGGGCTGGCGCCGAAGCCAGCTTCAAGCGCCTGCAGGCCCAGTACCCGTACGGGCCGTACACCGAGCAGGCGATGATCGAAAGCGCCTACGCGCAGTACAAGGCCGGCAAGCACGACGACACCGTGTCCAGCGTCGACCGCTTCATCCGGACCTACCCGACCCATCGCAACATCGCCTACCTGTACTACCTGCGTGGGCTGGCCAACAGCAACCGCGACACGGTGTTCCTGCGCCGGGTGTGGTCGCTGGACCCGAGCCGCCGCGACCTGTCGTCGCCGCAGCAGGCCTACAACGACTTCAACACCGTCACCGACCGCTACCCGAACAGCCGCTACGCTGCCGATGCGCGCAAGCGGATGATCGAGCTGCGCGACATCTTCGCCCAGCACGAGCTGGACAACGCGCTGTACTACCTGCGCCGCAATGCCTGGGTGTCGGCGGCCGGCCGCGCCAACTACCTGCTGGAAACCTATCCGCAGAGCGCCTACCAGTACGACGCGGTGGCGGTGCTGGCCGAGGCCTACACACATCTGGGCAACAAGACCCTGGCCGCCGACGCGCGCCGCGTGCTCGAACTCAACAGCCCGCAGCACCCGTGGCTGAGCGGCAACTGGCCGAAGTACCCCTGGGCCATCCGCAAGCTCAATCCGTTTGCCGGCGAAAAGTCTGCCGCGACCGGACAACGCAATGCACAGATGAATCGCGACTGAGATCTTCGACGGTCGCATGAAGCACAACAAGGGGCCGCAAGGCCCCTTTGTTTATTGGGCAGGTCCTGCCGGCGTGAAGGAGGCCGCCGCCACGCGCGCGCCGGCAACCAGTTCTACGACATCGCTGCAACGGGGCATTGGGAGCGTTACTGCCCGCTATACCCATTGGTGATCGGGTAGCGCCGCTCGCGCCCGAACGCACGCCGCGACACCTTCGGCCCCGGCGCAGCCTGGTGACGCTTCCACTCGTTCAGCCGCACCAGGCGTAGCACGTGCTCCACCGTGTCGGCCGCGTACCCGGCAGCGACGATGTCGTCGCGCGACTGCTCTTGGTCGACATAGCGGTACAGGATGCCGTCGAGCACGTCGTAGGGCGGCAGCGAATCCTGGTCGGTCTGGTTGTCGCGCAGCTCGGCCGATGGCGGGCGCGAAATCACCGCCGGCGGAATCACCGGCGCGCCACCCACGGTGTTGCGCCACTTGGCCAGCCCGAACACTTCGGTCTTGTACAGATCCTTGAGCGGCGCATAGCCACCGCACATGTCGCCATAGATGGTGGCGTAGCCCACCGCGTATTCGCTCTTGTTGCCGGTGGTCAGCAACAGCCCGCCGAACTTGTTGGACAGCGCCATCAAGATCACGCCGCGGCTGCGCGACTGCAGGTTTTCCTCGGTGATGTCCGGCTGGGTGCCTTCGAACATCGGGCCCAGCGCAGCAAGCAGCCCTTCGAACACCGGCGCGATCGCGACGGTTTCCAGCTTCACCCCTAGTGCGCGGCACTGCTCATCGGCCAGATCGTTGGACAGGTTCGCCGTGTAGCGCGAGGGCAGCCGCACTGCAGTGACGTTCTCGGCGCCCAGCGCATCCACCGCCATCGCCAGCACCAGCGCCGAGTCGATCCCGCCCGACAGCCCCAGCCAGACCTTGCCGAAACCATTCTTGCGGCAATAGTCCTGCAGGCCGCGCACGACTGCACGCCAGGCCAGCGCATCCATGCTTTCGTCGCCATCGTCCACCCAGACCACCGGGGTGAAGCTGCGCTCGTCAGCGGCATAGTCCACCACCAGCCACTGGTCCACGAAGGCGGCAGCCGCCGGATGCACGGTGCCATTGCCGTCGGCCACCACCGAGGCGCCGTCGAACACCAGCGCATCCTGGCCACCCACCACATTGAGATAGGCGATCGCCGCCCCGCTTTCGCGGGTACGCTCGGCCAACAACGCATCGCGCTGGGCATGCTTGCCGCGCTCGTACGGCGAGGCATTGGGCACCAGCACCAGCTCGGCGCCGGCCTGCACCGTCTTGGCCAGCGGCTCGGCGAACCACAGGTCCTCGCAGATCACCACGCCCACCTGCACGCCCTTGACCGTGACCACGCAGTTGTCGCCATCCGGGTCCACGTCGAAATAGCGGCGCTCGTCGAAGACCGCGTAATTGGGCAGCTCACGCTTGCGGTAGGTCGCCTCGATCCGGCCGTCGCGCAGCACGCTGGCGGCGTTGTACACCACGCTGCCGGCGCTCTGCGGCCAACCCACCACCGCCACGATCCCGCGCGTGGCCGCCGCGATCCGCGCCAACGCCTGTTCGCAATGGGCCAGAAAACCCGGCCGCAGCAGCAGGTCTTCCGGCGGATAGCCACTGATCGCCAGCTCGGGAAACAGCACGATGTCGGCCTCGAACTCGTCGCGCGCAGCCGCGATGAAGGCGATGATGCGATCGGTGTTCTGGGCGACGGCGCCGACCGGGAAGTCGAACTGGGCCATGGCGATGCGCAGGGTCTGGGACATATCAACGGCCTTGTGCGTGTGTTTTCCGAAACACGGAAGCGGGGAGGGAGGAACGAGCCGCAAGCAAACCTCGCGCGATCATCTCGCAGACATCGTCGCCGCTGGCAAGCACTGCATTATTCCAGAAGCGCAGCACCTGGAAGCCCTCGCAGTGCAGGAAGGCATCGCGCGTGGCGTCCGCGCCAGGCAGCAGGTGCTGGCTCCCGTCGATTTCGACGATCAACGCCCGGGCGAGGCAGACGAAATCGACGATATAAGGCCCGATGGGAAACTGACGCCGGAACTTGAAGCCGAGCAGGCGTCGATCTCGCAACCGATACCAAAGCGCGCGCTCGGCTGCGGTCATCTCACGACGCAGGTGTCTGACGAATCCGGTCTTGGCGGCGTGACGCATGGACATTCCCGACAGCAGGATGGCCAATGTGACTTGTAGCGCCCGGGTGGCGCTATCGGTGTTGATGACGCGTTGGCGTCGGAGATCGCCGCGTGGAAGGCGCCCTCACCCCTACCCCTCTCCCGCAAGCGGGAGAGGGGATGTCGCCGCCAGCGAGGGGCGTGGGTATGAGCGTGGCATGCTCCGTAGATCAGGCAGGCAACGGTCAGCCTGACATTCTCGTGAACATGATCTCAGCAGAATCGTCGCTGTCGCTGTTGCTGTTGCCGTTGCCGTTGCCGTTGCTGTTGCTGTTGCTGTTGCTGTTGCTGTTGCTGTTGCCGTTGCCGTTGCTGTTGCCGTTGCCGTTGCCGTTGCCGTTGCCGTTGCTGTTGCCGTTGCTCCCTTCTCCCGCCTGCGGGAGAAGGTGCCCGAAGGGCGGATGAGGGCACCAACAAAAAAGGCCGCCCGAAGGCGGCCTCTCTGGACGCTTGCACGCTTGCGCGTGCGGCGTACTTACTTCACCAGCGCAGCAATCGCCGCACCCAGATCGCCCGGCGAACGGACGGTCTTGACGCCGGCCGCTTCCATCGCCGCGAACTTGCCTTCGGCGGTGCCCTTGCCGCCCGATGCGATCGCACCGGCGTGGCCCATGCGCTTGCCGGCCGGCGCCGAGGCGCCGGCGATGAAGCCGACCACCGGCTTCTTGACGTGGTTCTTGATGTACTCGGCACCGGCTTCCTCGGCGTCGCCGCCGATTTCACCGACCATGATGATGCCTTCGGTCTGCGGGTCTTCGTTGAACAGCTTGAGGCAGTCGACGAAGTTCAGGCCGTTGATCGGGTCGCCACCGATACCGATGCAGGTGCTCTGGCCCAGGCCCACTTCGGTGGTCTGCTTGACCGCTTCATAGGTCAGGGTGCCCGAACGCGACACGATGCCGATCTTGCCCGGCTTGTGGATGTGGCCCGGCATGATGCCGATCTTGCACTCGCCCGGGGTGATCACGCCGGGGCAGTTCGGCCCGATCAGCACGGTGTCCGGATGCGAGCGGGTCAGCACGTTCTTGACGCGCAGCATGTCCAGCACCGGGATGCCTTCGGTGATGCACACGATGACCTTGATGCCGGCCGCAGCCGCTTCCAGGATCGCATCGGCCGCGTACGGCGGCGGCACGTAGATCACCGACGCATCGGCGCCGGTGGCCTTCACGGCGTCGGCAACGGTGTTGAACACCGGCAGGTCGATATGGGTGGTGCCGCCCTTGCCGGGAGTCACGCCGCCGACGACCTGGGTGCCGTATTCGACCATCTGAGTGGCGTGGAAGGTGCCCTGCTGGCCGGTGAAGCCCTGCACGATCACCTTGGTGTTCTTGTTAATCAAAACGGACATGGATAGTTCCTTCGGTGTCGTGAATCAGGCGGCGTTCTTGACAGCTTCGACGACCTTCTTGGCACCGTCGTTGATGTTGTCGGCCGGGATGATGGCCATGCCGCTATCGCGCAGCAGCTGCTTGCCTTCTTCCACATTGGTGCCTTCCAGGCGTACCACGACCGGAACCTTGACGCCCACTTCCTTGACCGCGGCAATGATGCCTTCGGCAATCATGTCGCAGCGGACGATGCCGCCGAAGATGTTGACGAAGATGCCTTCGACCTTGTCCGAAGACAGGATCAGCTTGAACGCTTCGATGACGCGCTGCTTGTTCGCACCGCCGCCCACGTCCAGGAAGTTCGCCGGCTCGCCGCCATTGAGCTTGATGACGTCCATGGTGGCCATGGCCAGGCCTGCGCCGTTGACCATGCAACCGATGTTGCCGTCCATGGTGACGTAGTTGATGTCCAGCTCCGACGCGGTCACTTCGGTCTCGTCTTCCTGCGTCTTGTCGCGCATGGCGATCAGCTGCTTCTGACGGAATGCGGCGTTGTCATCGCTGTCGAACTTGCCGTCCAGCGCATACAGGTTGCCGTCGTCCAGGATCGCCAGCGGGTTGATTTCAACCAGCGCCAGGTCCTTTTCGTTGAACAGGCGGTACAGGTTCACCATGATGCTGGCGAACTGGCCGGCCTGCTTGGCATTGAGGCCCAGCTTGAAGCCGAAATCGCGGCCGTGGTAGCCCTGCACGCCTTCGACGAAATCGACGTTGAGCGCGTGGATCAGCTCCGGCGTTTCGGCCGCCACCTGCTCGATCTCCACACCACCCTCGGACGAGGCGATATAGGTGATGGTCTTGGTGCCGCGGTCGACCAGGATCGACAGGTACAGTTCCTTGACGATCTCGCCGGCGGTGGTCACCAGCACCAGGTTGATCGGCAGCTCGACGCCTGCGGTCTGGTAGGTCGACATCTTGGTGCCGAGCATCTTGGCCGCTGCGGCCTTCACATCGTCGGTGGTCTTGCAGAACTTGACGCCGCCAGCCTTACCGCGGCCGCCCGCGTGGATCTGCGCTTTCACCATCCAGGGGCCCTTGCCCAGGGAATTGGCGACTTCAACCGCTTCGTCCGGGGTCGCCGCGACCTTGCCGGCCGGAACGGGGATGCCGTACTCGGCAAGCAGCTGTTTTGACTGGTATTCGTGGAAATTCATGCGTCACCGTGGGAAAAGGAAACGACCGCTGCGTGCAACGCAGACCGCGGGGGCGGCACGTCATGGGACGCGAGCGGGCCGCCTATTGTGGCCGACCACGCCCTGCGGCGCAAAATTGGCCGGAATTGGTTGCCCCGTCGGCGCACTTGCGCATCGCGGCACACTGTGCACACGCACTGTGCACGGCACCGCACCTGCCTATACTCGCGGCTTGTTCCGGCGGGAAATCGGCTTGACATCCATCGCATCGCTCATTGCCCGGGTCCAGTCCGCGCCGCAGCGCGAGCTGTACTTCTTCTCGCTGTACCGGGTGCTGGTGGCGGGCCTGATTGCGGCCCTGGTGTTCAGCCCCTTGTCCGACGCCATTCCCGAGCCGCGCTACCCACGCCTGGCAGCGGCAGTGGCGATCGGCTATCTGTGCATGGCCATCCCGCTGCTGTTCTGGGGGCGCAGCGAGCGCCGGCTCACCGCCACCGTGCTGTGCGCGGTGGTCGCCGACATCCTGGCCGCAACCCTGGCCACGCATGCCCTGCCTGGCGCCAGCGCCGGCATCGCGATGATGCTGTTGTTCAACGTGGCGGCCGCCGCGACCCTGTTGCGGCTGCGCTACGGCATGAGCATCGCGCTGCTGGCCAGCGCCGCCATCGTGCTGGAGTACCTGTGGACCCTGCTGGAAGGCGGCGGCGCCACCCGGCCGGTGGCGGAGCTGGCGATGTTCGCCACCAGCTATATCGCGGTGGCCTTCATCTGCGAACAGATCGCCTCGCGCGCGCGGCGCAACCAGGTGCTGGCCGAAGAGCGCGGCGCACAGGTTGCCAACCTGTACGAGATCAACGAGCTGATCATCCGGCGCATGCGCACCGGCGTGCTGGTGGTGGATGCGCACAACCGCATTTCGCTGGCCAACGAGGCGGCCCTGGCCTTGCTGGGCGATGGCGACCAGCGCAATGCGCCGGTGGACCTGTCGCTGGTCGCGCTCACCCCGGAACTGGCGCGCCGGCTGCAGCGTTGGCGCAGTGGATGGCGCCAGGAAGAAGCCCCGCTGCAACTCGGTGCGGACCGCCCGGAAGTGCAGCCGCGCTTTGTGCGGCTGCTGGCCGACAGCGACCTGGTGCTGGTGTTCCTGGATGACGCCACCGTGGTCTCGCGCCGGGCCGAATCGCTGACCCTGTCGGCCATGGGCCGTTTCTCGGCCAGCCTGGCGCATGAAATCCGCAACCCGCTGGCCGCGATCAGCTACGCCTCGCAGTTGCTGGAAGAATCGCCGGACATCGGCGATGCCGACCGCCGCCTGCTGCAGATCATCAACCAACAGTGCCAGCGGACCAACGGCATCGTCGAAAGCGTGCTCGGGCTGGCTCGCCGCGAGCGCGCAAACCCCGAAAACCTGGATCTGGCCGCCTTCGTACGCCGTTTCGTGGTCGAGTATCGGCAGACCCTGTCGATGGAGACCGACATCCTGGAGGCCAGCATCCAGGGCAGCGCCGTCAATGCCCTGGTCGACCCAAAACACTTGCACCAGATCCTTACCGCGCTGGTCCACAATGCGCTGAAGTACGGCCGGGTGATGGACGAGCCGGCGCGGGTGAAGCTGCGGGTCGAGCGGCAGGACCGCATGGCCGTCATCGATGTGATCGACCGCGGCCCCGGCATCCCCGACACCGTTGCTGCGCAGCTGTTCCGCCCCTTCTACACCACCTCCGAACACGGCACCGGGCTCGGCCTGTACATCGCCCAGGAACTGTGCCGCGCCAACCAGGCACAACTGGAGTATGTGTCGGTTCCCGGCGGAGGCGCATGTTTCCGGATTTCGCTGCAGGGACCAAACGGCTTGCTTGGGAAATAAGCGCGCGGCCGCTGGCGCGGATCTGGAATTCGGTCCATCAGGTAGGCCGCACGACAGGATCGAACGCAGCACGTTGCGACAGCCGAACCTATACACGTCGCAGGACACGCAGTTTGCGCACACCTATAGATGTAAGCCTGTCGCAGGCAGAGACACGCGCACGCAGCACCTCTGCATGTCCTGTTTGCTCGCCGCAAACCGCCCTTGCAAACCGGTGGAAATCCGCATTGACGCACCTGCGCCGCGGGTGAACCGTTGGGCCTCGACCCAAACGGTAATTGTCGAGTGTCATCACGCTGGGCTATCGTGCGCAGCATGAACGAACCCAAAAGCGCCCTGGTTGTCGATGACGAGCGTGATATCCGCGAGTTGCTTGTTCTCACCCTGGGCCGCATGGGCCTGCGCATCAGCACCGCCGCCAACCTGGCCGAAGCGCGCGAGCTGCTGGCCAACAATCCCTACGATCTGTGCCTGACCGACATGCGCCTGCCCGATGGCAACGGCATCGAACTGGTCACCGAAATCGCCAGGCAATACCCGCAGACGCCGGTGGCGATGATTACCGCGTTCGGCAGCATGGACCTGGCGGTAGAGGCCCTGAAGGCTGGCGCTTTCGACTTCGTCAGCAAGCCGGTGGACATCGGCGTGCTGCGTGGCCTGGTCAAGCATGCGCTGGAATTGAACAACCGCGACCGCCCCGCCCCTCCGCCACCGCCGCCGGAACAGGCCAGCCGCCTGCTCGGCGATTCGATCGCGATGGAAGGCCTGCGCACCACCATCGGCAAGGTCGCGCGTAGCCAGGCACCGGTCTACATCGTGGGCGAATCCGGCGTGGGCAAGGAGCTGGTTGCGCGTACCATCCATGAGCAAGGCGCTCGCGCGGCCGGCCCCTTTGTGCCGGTCAACTGCGGCGCCATTCCTGCAGAGTTGATGGAGAGCGAGTTTTTTGGGCACAAGAAAGGCAGCTTCACCGGCGCGCATGCCGACAAGCCCGGCCTGTTCCAGGCCGCGCATGGCGGCACCCTGTTCCTGGACGAGGTCGCCGAACTGCCGCTGCAGATGCAGGTCAAGCTATTGCGCGCGATCCAGGAAAAATCGGTGCGCCCGGTCGGCGCCTCCGGCGAAACCCTGGTGGATGTGCGCATCCTGTCGGCCACCCACAAGGACCTGGGCGACCTGGTCTCCGATGGCCGTTTTCGGCACGACCTGTACTACCGCATCAACGTGATCGAGCTGCGCGTGCCGCCACTGCGCGAACGCGGCGGCGACCTGCCGCAGCTGGCCGCCGCCATCATCGCGCGGCTGGCGCATAGCCACGGCCGCCCGATCCCCTTACTCACGCCCTCCGCACTCGATGCGCTGGACCAGTACGGCTTCCCGGGCAACGTGCGCGAGCTGGAAAACATCCTTGAACGCGCCCTGGCCCTGGCCGAGGACGACCAGATCAGTGCCGGCGACCTGCGCCTGCCCACGCACGGCGGTCAACGTACGGCAGCAAGCCCCGGCGCCGGCGCGGCCGAACTGCGCGAAGCCGTGGTCGATATCGATCCCGCCTCCGCCGCCCTGCCCTCCTACATCGAACAACTGGAACGCGCCGCGATCCAGAAAGCGCTGGAGGAGAATCGCTGGAACAAGACCAGGACCGCCGCCCAGCTGGGTATCACGTTTCGGGCGTTGCGCTACAAGCTGAAGAAGCTGGGGATGGAGTAGAGGGACCAGGACTCGGATTCTGACACCGGTCCGGGATTGAAGCTCGAGGGGATTGGGAAGCCAAGCGCGGATCAGCGCAGTGCAAGGACAATACGACGCCTAGACAACTCCCTTCTCCCGCCCGCGGGAGAAGGTGCCAGAAGGGCGGATGAAGGCACTTTAGTCCTTGGTCACCCGATTGATCTCGGCCAGGCTAGTCACCCCGTGCGCAGCCTTCATCAACGCCGACTGACGCAAATCGCGGATACCGATCTTCTGCGCCGCCTCGGCGATCTGCGTCGCATTGCCACCGTCCTCTTCCTTCTCCCGCCTGCGGGAGAAGGTGCCCGAAGGGCGGATGAGGGGCACTTTAGTCCTTGGTCACCCGATTGATCTCGGCCAGGCTAGTCACCCCATGCGCAGCCTTCATCAACGCCGACTGCCGCAAATCGCGGATGCCGATCTTCTGCGCCGCCTCGGCGATCTGCATCGCATTGCCGTCGTCTTCTTCCTTCTCCCGCCCGCGGGAGAAGGTGCCCGAAGGGCGGATGAGGGCGCCTAATCCTTGGTCACCCGATTGATCTCGGCCAAGCTAGTCACCCCATGCGCAGCCTTCATCAGCGCCGACTGACGCAGATCGCGGATGCCGATCTTCTGCGCCGCCTCGGCGATCTGCATTGCATTGCCGTCGTCTTCTTCCTTCTCCCGCCTGCGGGAGAAGGTGCCCGAAGGGCGGATGAGGGGCACTTTAGTCCTTGGTCACACGATTGATCTCGGCCAGGCTAGTCACCCCATGCGCAGCCTTCATCAGCGCCGACTGACGCAAGTCGCGGATGCCGATCTTCTGCGCCGCCTCGGCGATCTGCATCGCATTGCCGCCTTCCAGCACGATCGCACCGATTTCGTCGGTCATCGGCATCACCTGGTAGATACCGGTACGGCCCTTGTAGCCTTCGGTGCACTCGTCGCAACCGACAGCTTCATAGAGCTCGATGTTCGCAACTTGCTCTGGCGTGAACCCTTCCGCCAGCAGCGCATGCTCCGGCAAGGTCGACTTACGCTTGCAGTTGTTGCACAACCGCCGCGCCAGCCGCTGCGCGATGACCAGGGTCACCGACGAGGTGATGTTGTACGGCGCGATACCCATGTTCATCAAACGCGCGATGGTCTGCGGGGCGTCATTGGTGTGCAGTGTCGACAGCACCATATGGCCGGTCTGCGCCGCCTTGATCGCGATCTCGGCGGTCTCCAGGTCGCGGATTTCGCCGACCATGATGATGTCGGGGTCCTGGCGCAGAAACGAACGCAAGGCCGCGGCGAAGGTCATGCCGCGCTTGTTGTTCTGCTGAACCTGATTGACGCCGGGCAAGCGAATTTCGACCGGATCCTCAGCCGTGGAGATATTGCGCGTCTCGTCGTTGAGAATACCCAGCGCCGTGTACAGCGACACCGTCTTACCCGAGCCAGTCGGCCCGGTAACCAGCACCATCCCGTAAGGCTTGTGGATCGCATCCAGGAACAACTTCTGCTGGTCCGCCTCATAACCAAGCTTGTCGATACCCAGCTTGGCAGCACTGCCATCCAGAATACGCAGCACCACCTTCTCGCCGAACAGGGTCGGCAAGGTACTGACACGGAAGTCGATCTGCTTGGTCTTGGACAGGTTGAGCTTGATGCGTCCGTCTTGCGGCACCCGCTTTTCGGCGATATCCAGCTGCGACATCACCTTCAAACGTGCCGCGATGCGCTGATTCAGCTTCACCGGCGCCTTGGCCACGTTCTTGAGCAGTCCATCGATGCGCAAGCGCACCCGATAGTCGTCTTCATAAGGTTCGAAATGGATGTCGGAGGCTCCCCGCCTGATCGCATCCACCAGCACCTTGTTGACGAACTTCACCACCGGCGTGTCATCACCCTTGGCATCGACCCCGGAATCCCCGCCGGCGCCCATGTCCTCGTCCCCGGCCGACACGTCCAGGTTGTCCATGCCCTCATCATCGTCACCGAGCGACGACCCAAGCGACGCATTGCTCGCCTGCCACTGCTCAAGCGTGCGACGGATCTGATCCTCGTCGACCAAAATTGGCTCGACCACCAGATTCGTATGGAACTTGATGTCATCCAGCGCCCGGGTCTGGGTCGGGTTGCTTACTCCCACGAACAACCGGTTGCCGCGCTTGAACAGCGGCAGCACCTGGTGCTTCTGGAGCAACTCCTCACTGACCAGCTTGACCGCGTTCTGGTTGGCGTCGAATACCGACACATCCATCAAGGGCATGCCGAACTCGACTGCGTTGGCGGCAGCAAGTTGAGACGCTGAAACCAGCTTTTTCTCGGAGAACCATTGTGGCAGCGGAGTTTTCGCCGCCGCAGCTTGATCCATGGCAACACGGGCGCTGGCTTCATCCAACGCTCCATCTTGCACCAAGCGGCGTGCGATACCTGTAATTCCAACCAGATTAAAATTGCTCGCGGCATTCATAAAGGCACCCCTCCACAAACGAAAATAGATTGTCCAAGCGCTTCAATTCCTGCAATCGGGAGGCAAGTACTTTGCCATTCCGGAAACTCGCCGACACGTCCACACCACTGGCTGCTCCGAATTGTAGGTAGGCGAAAGGGACAATGTCACAGCGCCCGCCACGTCGGTGGTCACCACCGTCAGGATACCGGAGCCTTGACAGCTGAAAGAGGCGACGTTTTTCGTAGCAGAAGGAAGCCCATCCACGCCGCGGCACGCCGCGGATGTCAAAGCATTTTCATTGTTTATATTTTGCGTTACCGCCGCCTTCGCGGAGTCGGCAAGAACAATCGCCTCGGAGACGCGGGCTTTTATGGCGTAGCTCTGGTACGCCGGCAGGGCAATTGCGGACAATATGCCTACAATGGCCACCACGATCATCAGTTCAAGCAAAGTAAAACCGTTTGCTCGATTCATGACTCCTCCAGTATCGCGCCTGCCGTCTCCACTTGGACCTTACACGAAGAGGCCCCGCATTGCGGGGCCTCTAGACAGCCAGGCAGACTAACTCAACAGTTAGCGGCACTCAGCCGGGTAATACTTGGACTGGCTGCCGCTGCCGACGCAGCGCCAAGTGGTGCCCACTGCGGAGTTGGCGGCGCCCACGGTCGGGGTGTAGGTGAGGATCGTGCCCTTGGTGCGGGTAGCGTCGCCGGTCACGATGATTGCACCAGTAGCAGCAGTACAGCTGATCGAAGCCATGTTGGTCGTCGCGGCAGTGGCACCAACGCCGGTGCACGCGTCGGCCGGCAAAGCACCGCCATTATTGGCGATGTTTTCCGCTACGGTGGTCTTGAACGAGCTAGCCATCACGGACAGTTCTGAAACACGCGAACGGATGGTGTAGTCCTGGTAGGCCGGCAGCGCGATGGCGGCCAGAATTGCAATGATCGCCACGACGATCATCAGTTCTATCAAGGTAAAGCCTTGCTGCTTCTTCATTGTGCATCCCCGTTGGAAAATTGAGTGTCGATGTAAAAAGGCTTACAACCATTAGTGCTGACCAGGGCGCATCAATTTCAATCCGCCTTGCGTAGCAGAGCAAAGCAGGTTGCGTGCCAACTTATCCATTGCAAGCCAATGGTGCCCCCGCAATCCATTCTGGCAGACTCGGTGGTGATTGAAAGCTCCAATTTGCACAAATGAGAACCGGCTTGCGATGTGACGCAGGCCGTCACTTTCCGTCAAGGACCGCGCCCTCCACGGGCACCTTGCCGGCTTTTGCGCAGGGTGTCGAAGTCCTCCAAACACGCTACCATGCGCAGAGCTCAGGCCTGGGGATGGCCTATGGGGAGGTTTTATGTCAGTTGCGCGCAGCACTCTTAAGAAGCAGGCGGTCGACCGCACCACCACGCAACCGCAGACGTTCCTGTGGGAGGGAACGGACAAGCGCGGCGTGAAGATGAAAGGTGAACAAGCGTCGCGCAATATGAACATGTTGCGGGCCGAATTGCGGCGCCAGGGCATCAACCCCAGTTCCGTCAAACCCAAGCCTAAGCCGCTGTTCGGGGCCGCTGGCAAGAAGATTACCTCCAAGGACATTGCCTTCTTCAGTCGGCAGATGGCTACTATGATGAAGTCAGGGGTTCCAATTGTTGGCTCTCTCGAGATCATCGGAGAAGGCCACAAGAATCCGCGAATGAGGCAAATGGTCGGGCAGGTCCGCACCGACATCGAGGGTGGCTCGTCACTCAACGAGGCAATTAGCAAGCATCCCGTACAGTTTGACGAACTCTACCGAAACCTTGTGCGGGCGGGAGAAGGTGCAGGCGTCCTGGAAACGGTGCTGGATACGGTCGCCACTTATAAGGAAAATATTGAGGCGCTGAAGGGCAAGATCAAGAAGGCGCTTTTTTACCCAGCAATGGTGGTTGCGGTGGCCCTCATCGTTAGTGCCATCCTGCTTATCTTCGTAGTCCCGCAGTTCGAAGAAGTGTTCAAGGGCTTTGGCGCTGAACTTCCCGCCTTTACGCAGATGATCGTCGCGGCGTCGCGCTTCATGATCAGTTATTGGTGGCTACTGTTGCTCATCGTGGGCGGCACGATCACCGGTTTTGTGTTTGCCTACAAGCGCTCACCGCGCATGCAGCATGGGATGGATCGCCTCATCTTGAAGGTGCCTGTCATTGGTCAAATTATGCACAACAGTTCGATTGCGCGATTTGCGCGCACCACTGCCGTGACCTTTAAGGCCGGCGTTCCCCTGGTGGAGGCACTTGGGATCGTCGCTGGCGCCACCGGCAACAAGGTCTACGAGGAAGCGGTGCTGCGCATGCGCGACGACGTCTCGGTCGGCTATCCCGTCAATATGGCGATGAAGCAGGTGAACCTGTTCCCGCATATGGTGATCCAGATGACCGCCATCGGTGAAGAGGCGGGCGCGCTGGACGCGATGCTGTTCAAGGTTGCGGAATACTTCGAACAAGAAGTCAACAATGCCGTGGATGCGCTCAGCAGCTTGCTCGAACCAATGATCATGGTCTTCATCGGTACGATCGTCGGCGGCATGGTCATCGGCATGTATCTTCCGATCTTCAAACTCGGCGCAGTGGTTGGATAAGACGTAATGGCATTTCTCGACCAGCATCCCGGTCTCGGCTTCCCTGCCGCGGCCGGACTGGGACTGCTGATCGGCAGCTTCCTGAACGTGGTGATCCTGCGCTTGCCCAAGCGCATGGAGTGGCAGTGGCGGCGCGACGCGCGCGAGATTTTGGAGTTGCCCGATATCTACGAGCCGCCGCCGCCGGGGATCGTGGTGGAGCCCTCGCACGATCCGGTGACCGGCGACAAGCTCAAGTGGTGGGAGAACATCCCGGTCCTGAGTTGGGTGATGCTGCGCGGCAAGTCGCGCTACAGCGGCAAGCCGATCTCGATCCAGTATCCATTGGTGGAGCTGCTCACGGCCTTCTTGTGCGTGGCTAGCGTATGGCGGTTCGGCTTCGGTTGGCAGGGCTTCGGCGCCATCGTGCTGAGCTGCTTCCTAGTGGCGATGTCAGGCATCGATCTGCGCCACAAGCTATTGCCGGATCAGCTCACCCTGCCACTGATGTGGTTGGGTCTAGTCGGCTCGATGGACAACCTCTACATGCCGGCCAAGCCCGCCCTGCTGGGTGCGGCGGTGGGCTATGTCTCGCTATGGACGGTGTGGTGGCTGTTCAGGCAGCTCACCGGCAAGGAAGGTATGGGCCACGGCGACTTCAAGCTGCTGGCCGCGCTCGGCGCCTGGTGCGGGCTGAAAGGCATCTTGCCGATCATCCTGATCTCCTCGCTGGTCGGTGCCATCCTGGGCTCGGCCTGGCTGGTGGCCAAGGGCCGCGACCGCGCCACCCCGATTCCGTTCGGCCCCTATCTGGCCATCGCGGGCTGGGTAGTGTTCTTCTGGGGCAACGACCTGGTGGATGGCTACCTGCACTTCGCAGGCCTGCGTTGACCGGGGCGCGGCGATGAGCGACTTCATCGTCGGCCTTACCGGCGGCATCGCCTCCGGCAAGAGCGCACTGGCCGCCGAGTTTGAGAAGCTGGGCGTGCCGGTCATCGATGCAGATGTCGTTGCGCGGCAGGTCGTAGAGCCGGGCCCGATTCTTGATGCCATCGCCGATTGCTTCGGGCGTGCCATCCTGTTGCCGGATGGCACGCTAGATCGACAGGCTTTGCGCCAAATTGTCTTTGCCGATCCAAGTCAACGGAAGGCGCTGGAAGCCATCACCCACCCCGCCATCCGCAGCGAACTGCAGCGTGCAGCGCTGGCGGCCCAGGCCCCGTACGCCATCGTTGCAATCCCCTTGCTCGCCGAGGCCGGGGGACGTGTGGCCTACCCATGGCTCGACCGCATCGTCGTCGTCGACGTGCCAGTCACCTTGCAACACGAGCGTCTGGTGCAGCGCGATGGCGCTACGGTTGAGCTAGCCGATCGCATGATTGCTGCACAAGCGACGCGCGAGCAACGACTGGCCATCGCCGATGACGTAATCCGCAATGACGGTGAACCGGAGCAGTTGACGCAGGCGGCACGCAGATTGGACGCGGACTATCTAGCACGGGCCAACCGCTAGGCCACCAGGCATCGGAAGTCAGTTATGCACCATGAATCATGATAGATAGATCGCACCTCTGATCAGACATAGTTGCAGCGACTGCTACAGAGCGCCTAGGGTGCACTGAGGCGATCACAGAAAGCACAGAACTGCTCGCCGCTAGCGGTCATGCTTTTACGATGAAGTCCTGTCTGCGCAGGTGCAAATACGATGACCTGCAAACATTCTTCAAGGAGTTGGACACGATGCAGGATATGCAGATGCGCGTCCCGGGACACTGGCGCAAGTGGTTCGGTATGGTGTTGGCTACTGTGGTGACGTGTGTTTCTGTTGTCCCCACGATACCTAGCGCCTATGCGTACGACTCAGGCGTTTGCAATGCAGGCACCAACTTGTGCGATCAAGGACAGGCCTATCTCAATGCCATCAAGGAAGGAAACGAAGCAATTTGCATTGGCGAAGGAACCTTAGCCGCTGTAAACACACATGCCAGCTTGGTTCTCGACCTAACCTATGATCAGCGCTACCAAGCGGTCGTTCAGTGCTATAGAGCGTCTGATAACTACACCGGCGAATCTCGCTTAGCCGAGAGCTTTTACGCAGTAAAATGCAGCGCCAGACCAGTATTCATCCCTGCCGCCGGAAGTACCGGCAACGTCTGCCAAGAAGGCTGCGAATACACGGTCAGCAATGACGGCGTCCAACCGGTCGCCACGCCAAACGGAGCGGTCTGCTCGTCGCCACCACCGCTAGATCCTGCGAAGAATAATGGCTGCTGCGACGGGAGCACCGGGCCGACCACCGCCGGCAATCCGGCCAATGTGTTCACCGGAACCAAGCTCGAAACGGCGGTCGATTATCGTGCGCCCGCAGGACATCTGGAGTTTGTCCGTTATTACAGCAGCGCCGTCGGCCTGCGCCCTACCAGCGTATTGGGCAGCACTTGGCGCCATAGCTACACCCGGACCATCAGCTTCACCGATGCGACGACGCTGATCTTGACGCGCCCCAACGGTAACTTCTATACCTTCAAGAAGGCCGCCAATGGCGTCTGGACACCAGACTGGGATGTGCGGGAAAGACTGTCCGAAGTGCAAGACAATGGGGAGCTGACCGGATGGCAGGTGACTGCCGTCGACGATAGCAAAGAGCAGTTCGATCTGGACGGCAAGTTGACCAGCATCAGTTACGCCGATGGCGAGAAACTCACCTTGGCTTACTCGGGCGGCCAACTGCAATCCGTGACGGATAACCGTGGCCGCGGCCTGGCACTTGCCTACCAGGCGGGCAGGATCGCGCAAGTCGGACTTCCCGATGGAATGGTGCTGGCCTACGGCTACGACACCCAGGCGCGACTGAGGTTGGCAACCTTGCAGACAGCGGCCGGGGTGGTGGTGTCAACCTTAGCCGGGTATGACTATGACAATGCGCGCTTTCCGGACGTACTGACCACCCACCGCGACGAACAGGGCCAGGTGCATGCCTCTTGGACCTACGATGCGCAGCAACGCGTCGTCCGCAGCGTACATGGCGATCCGACCGGCAAGATCGACGAGGCCACCATTACCTATGCGGGGACCACTTCCACCGTCACCAATGCCCTGGGCAATACGGTGACGCGTACAGGCATCTCCAAACTCGGCCAGGCCAAGGTCACTGCCGTCCAGGGGCTATGCCCCGAGTGCACGGTCAGCGCATTCCGATCGCGCAGCTACGACGGCAACGGCTACCCCGACCAGGAAGTCGATTTTGCCGGCGTCACCACGGACTGGACGTACAACTACCGCGGCCTGTTGACCAGCAAGATCGAAGCGGCCAACACCAGCAACGGCCAGAAGCGCACGCTGCAGACGGACTGGCATCCTAGCTTACGTGTCCCCACCGATCGGCGCACCTACGATGCCAACGATGCCCTGGCGGCAAGGACGAGCTGGACCTACAACACCAGGGGCCAGGCACTGACCGTGTCGCGGGTCGATCCAAGCGGAGGTCCCACGCGCGTCACCACGCAGCGCTACTGCGAAGATGGCGATGTCGCCGCCGGCAGCTGCCCCTTGCCCGGCCTGCTGCTGGCCAGCGATGGCGCACGCACGGATATCGCCGACAGCATCAGCTACACCTACTACCCTGCCGACGACAACGCTTGCACGGCATCACTGAGCACTTGCCGCCACCGCAAGGGTGATCGTTGGAAAGTCACCAACGCCCTAGGCCGCATCACCGAATACCTCGCCTACGACGGCGCCGGCCGTCCGCTGTCCATCAAGGACGCCAATGGCATCGTCACCGACTACACCTACCACCCGCGCGGTTGGCTGACCGCCACCAAGGTGCGTGGGGCCGATGCGTCCAGCGAGGCCGATGACCGCATCACCCGCATCGACTACTGGCCCACCGGCCTGGTCAGGCAGGTCACCCAGCCCGATGGCGCGTTCACTGCCTTCACCTACGACGCCGCACATCGGCTGACCGACATTACCGATAACGCGGGCAACACCGTCCACTACACGCTGGACAACGCCGGCAATCGCGTCAAGGAAGACACCAAGGATGCCTACGGCACCTTGAAGCGCACGCTCTCGCGCGTCTACAACCAGCTCGGCCAACTCAAGACCCAGGCCACTGCGGCCAGCGACCCCACCGACTTCGCGTACGACGCCAACGGCAACACCACCACCGTGACCGATGCGCTGGCAACCGCAACGCAAAGCGAGTACGACCCGCTCAATCGCCTGTCCCGCACGTTGCAGGATGTGGCCGGCATCAAGGCCGACACCACATTCGACTACGACGCGCTGGACAACCTCACCAAGGTCACCGACCCCAAGGGCCTGGACACCCGCTACGAGTACAACGGCTTCGGCGATCTGGTGAAGCTCACCAGCCCGGACACTGGCGTCACCAGCTATACCTACGACAGCGCCGGCAACCGCGCCACCCAGACCGATGCGCGCGGCAACACCACCGCCTACAGCTACGACGCGCTCAATCGCCTGACCAAGGTCACCTACCCCACCACCAGCCTCAACGTCACCTATACCTACGACGCGACGCAGGCGGCGTGCACCAGCGGCGAGACGTTTTCCATCGGCCGCCTGACCAAGATGCAGGACGGCGGCGCCATCACTCAGTACTGCTACAACCGCTTCGGCGATCTGGTGCGCAAGGTGCAGACCACCAACGCGCAGGCGCTGGTGTTGCGCTACGAGTACACCGTCGGCGGCCAACTGCAGCGCATGACCTATCCGGACGGCGCAGTAGTCGATTACGTGCGCAATGCGCAAGGCCAGACCACGCAGGTTGGCGTGACGCCAGCCGGCGGTAGCCGCCAGGTGCTGCTGGGCAATGCCACCTACTACCCGTTCGGCCCCGCTGCCGGCTGGACCTACGGCAATGGCCGCACCCTCGCCCGCCAGTACGATCTGGACTACCGCCCGCAGGCAATCCAGGACACCCGCCCGGGCGGGCTGGAAGTGGGCTTCGGCTTCGGCTTCGACCCGGCCGGCAACCTCACCGCACTGACGCCTGCCGGCAATCCCACGCCGGAGATCGGCCTGGGCTACGACGCCCTGGGCCGCCTGACCGGCCTCAAGGACGGCAGCACCGGCACGCTGATCGACGGCTACAGCTACGATGCCACCGGCAACCGACTCAGCGCCAAGGTCGGCGCGGCAACGCAGAGTTACACCTACCCAACCGACAGCCACCGCCTGAGCGCAGTGGCCGGCGTGGCACGTACCTACGATGCCACCGGCAACACCACCGCCATCGGCGGCACCGCGCGCCAATACACCTACGACACCACTGGCCGCATGACCCAGGCCCGCCGCGCCGGCGCGGTGACCATGAACTACCGCTACAACGGCCGCGGCGAACAGGTCCGCCGCTTCCTCGGCACCACAAACACCTACACGCTATACGACGAAGCCGGCCACTGGCTGGGCGACTACGACACCAGCGGCGCACCCAAGCAGCAGGCGATCTGGCTGGACGATCTCCCGGTCGGCCTGCTGGCCAACACCAACAAACTGCACTACATCGAACCGGACCACCTGGGCAGCCCGCGCGTGGTGATCGACCCCATCCGCGATGTAGCGGTGTGGACATGGAGCTTGAAAGGCGAAGCCTTCGGCAACACCGCGCCGAATCAGGATCCTGATGGGGATGGCGCGGCGTTGGTTTTGGATATGCGCTTCCCAGGGCAGCGGTTCGATGCGGCGAGTGGGTTGAATCAGAACTACTTTCGCGACCATGAAACCGTAAGTGGAAGATACGTAGAGAGTGATTCGTTAGGACTTGCTGCAGGAATTAGCACATACTCTTATGTCCTTTCAAATCCATTAATGGATTCAGATTCGCTCGGACAGCAGTCGAGTGCTATGCGGGGTATTCGCGCCCCCATTGGCGGTTCCACAAACGCTGGACTTGCAGACGACGGCAGCTCTTCGTCAGCTGGAAACGCTCAAGCTGCTGCAACAGTTGCTATGGCTGCTATTGGCATAGCCAACGTCATGAGTTCGATGCCTGGCGGCGCAGTTTTGGGCTTACCGATAACCGCCGCAAAACTTTGCCAAGACCCTGATGACGAAGAGTGCCTGAAACTTCGGGCTGAGGTCCAAAAGAAGAAAGCCGTGGTTTCGACATTAGGAAAATGCAGGCCTGGCATGTCGCGAGGTGCACTGGGCATACGGCGTGAAGCCTGGTTAAATCTTGCCATCTCCAGAGCAAAGCGTGACGAGAAATGCTACTCAGGCGGCGACGAAGGCCACCAAGAAGCACACGCCGCGGCATGGCAAAATGCTGGCGTTTGCAGCAACTTGATGGGAGGATTCTGATGAGACGCGATGAAATAATTGATTTTATAAAAAAATCTTTTGCCAACCGCTCAAAACCTTCACAAGTAATATTTTTAAGTCATTCTTCCACGCATGAATACATTGAGGCAGCACAGTTTGAAAAATTGATTTGGGAGGAGGTCGACAGCGACTTAATGGAAAAGGCCTCTGACGCAATCTATGGCTTGAGTGCGGAGGCATTTGTTTACTTCCTACCTGGATTTCTTAGCACAGGACTCCGACATGATCGAGTGGACTACCTGATTTATGATGCGCTTATAAGCATGCTCGATAGAGGAATGGGCGAAACTGGGTGGAACGATTTTTTCAGACAAAGATGGCTTCTTCTAAATCAACAAGAGCTCCTAGCTTTTTCCGAATGGCTTTTATGGTTATCCGATAAAAGCTCAGACTACTTTTTTGAGGGAAACCTGGACAGGTCATTCGATACAGTAAATTTACTCCTGCGACGACTCGGCAATTGATGCACGTGCTAAACGAACCGTCGAAGCATCTAATTTTCGCCCCAATTGACCTGCATTTTATGCAGTTGACATTCTGATCAACCAGTAGCAACCTCTACCACCAAGGAGCGTAGAAACTCCTCTAGTAGCGGCACCCACCTCCGTCAAACTGGTGGGTTTTTTGTGCCTGCCTGCAGGCGCAAGCCGACGCGATGCCTGCGTCGGGAGGGCGGCTAATACAACACTCCTCCGGGAGGAATACGCCCGCCGACTACTAGCGGTTTCTAACCTCCCGACATCCCGTCGCCGGCCGGCGACGGTGCCTGTTCTTCGAAGGAGGCGTTGTCATGACAGATGCATCGATATTGCAGGTTGGTGGGCGTCGTCGCCCCGTGGTGCTGGCGGAGGTGAGGCGATGAGCCGGGCGCAGTCTCCAACCGCCAAGCGGCCCAAATCAAATACCAAGCGCACCGCTTCCGCCAAGCGAGCAGCCACGCCGGTAAAGGACACGCAGCCCATGCGGCTGGTGCCGTCACCCACCTTCGACGTGGAAAACCTGGATTTCGACCACCGGCCCGCCCGACGCCCAGACGACATTCCGCCAAGGCCGCCTCGTAAGTCCCGCACGCCCACCCGTTGCACGGTGGGCTATGCGTTCTACGATGCAGAACCCGGCCGGCCATACAGCCAGCGGATTCCCAGCGTGCGCCTGCGCGGGCTGTGGCTGGAGCAGCTGGGGTTTACGGTTGGCTGCAAGTTGCAGATCACCGCGCGCGCTGGCGAGTTGGTGGTGAAAGTAGTGCCAGTTCACTCGCCAGGAACTGGCACCATGGTAATGACATCGACATTACGGAAGCGCTAGACTACACCGAACCGCAGGAGGCCAACGCGATGTCCACGCCCAACACGACGCCCGGCAAGCGCGAAACCTTGAATATCCGCATCAAGCCAGAAGAACGCAGCCTGATTGACCGGGCCGCCAAGGCACGCGGGAAGAACCGTACCGATTTCATGCTGGACGCGGCACGCCTGGCTGCCGAGGAAGCCTTGCTGGACCAGACCCTCATCGCGGCCAGCCCGGATGCCTACGCGGCCTTTTTGGCGCGGCTGGACATGCCCCCACAGCCGAATGCGCGCCTACGCAAGACGATGCAGACGCCCGCGCCGTGGGAGAAGGGGTGACGGTATCGGCGCCGGAGCCGCTGATGGCCCATCACCGGCTCGAACCCTTCGCATCGGGCGTGGAAAGCCTGGACCACTGGCTCAAGCGCCGCGCCCTGAAAAACCAGGCAACCGGCGCGTCCCGGACCTTCGTTGCCTGCGCTTACGACCGGGTGGTGGCCTATTACGCGCTGGCGTCGAGTGCGGTCGCCGTTGATGCCACGCCTGGCCGCTTCCACCGCAATATGCCGGACCCGATTCCCGTCGTGGTGCTTGGCAGGCTTGCTGTCGACCGATCCCTGCACGGCAGAGGGTTTGGCCGCGCCCTGGTGCGGGATGCCGGCAAGCGCATCCTGCATGCGGCCGACACCATCGGCATTCGTGGGCTACTGGTGCATGCGCTCTCGGCAGACGCCAAAATGTTCTACGAGCGCGTCGGCTTTGAGCCGTCCCCGCTGGATCCCATGTTGCTGGTCGTCACGCTGGAAGACCTGAAAGCCAGTTTGTGAGGTTGTCGAAGCGACCATAGAGAATGAAAAAGGGGCGCGGAAGGTAGCGCGCTTTATGGCTGAAAAACTGCTATCGATCACGGGGAGAGATTGCCGGCAAAGCCCTCGTGCCCGGGGTGCTCCCACGCAAGCGCGGGTTGGTTCGCGATGGAACCGCCGGAACTCTTGGTATGAACTGCGGTAGGTCAGCGTACGGCGCTTTTCTTTGGCTGTTCTGGCTCTGCCGGATCCTCAGGACTAGAATCGAACCGACCCTTTCGTAAGGTAGAGGCCATGTCCGCCCTTTTTAAACAGCAGGCCCACCAGTTGGTTGATGCATTGCCGGAAGACGCGCGCTGGGAAGATCTGATCTACCAGGCTGCACTGCACCGAGCTGTCGAAAAGGGGATCGCAGAGGCTGACGATGCTCAGTTGATTGCTGCGGAGGATGTGCTCCGGCAGCTTGAATTGTCTGCGTGAAGGTCTACTGGACGCCAGGTGCCCAAGCCAGGTTGCTGGAAATCCAGGCTTACCTTAAGGGGCATGCGCCACTGGTAGCGAGGACGGTTCCAATTGGTCTGGCGCGACGTGCTTTGGAGCTGGGTCATTCGCCCGCGATGGGTAGGCTGCTGGCGCGCTACGCGCCGGCCGAGGTGCGGGAGTTATTGGAACGCCCTTACCGCCTGATTTACCGAGTAACGGCGACTCAGGTGGACATTTTGACGGTGTTGCACTATCGCCAGCTGATGCCATCGGATCTGACCGACCTGCAACGTTGAGTGCCTGTGGATTGGTCTGAAACTGCCGGACACTGCGTTGTGAGTCGCGTAGGGACAGGCATCATCTATCCGGAAGCGGACACTACCGGCAAAGCCCTCGCGCCCGGGGGCGCTCCCAGGCAAGCGTGGGTGGTTGGTCAGCGATGAAAAGCTAATGTTGCGATGACACCGCGCTCCTGGCCTGGGCGAACACTGACCCGCCAGCCATACAGATCGCATAGCCGGCTGACGATCGACAGGCCGATGCCACCGCCTTGCGAGTGGCCTGCGTGGGTGCCGCGGTAGCCGCGCTGGAACAGCTTGGCGGCGTCTTCCTCGCTCAGGCCTGGGCCGGAGTCGATGACTTCTACCGCGTCGCCAAGCACGCGAACGCGCACCTGGCCGTCCTGGGTGTACTTGACCGCGTTGCCGATCAGGTTGCCGAGTGCGACCGACAAGGCGGATTCGGGCGCGTCGATGACCAGGTCGCGGCCGCCCTCCAGCAGCAGCTCCAGCGGTTTGCCGCCGAGCTGGGCGCGGTGCGAGTCGATCAACTGTTCGGCCACCTTGGCCACGTTGCTGCTGCCCTGCCCGCGTTCGTTGCGCGAGAGCAACAGCAGCGAGCCGATCAGGTCGCTGCACTGCTGTTCTGCACGTTGAATGCGCTGCAACCGTTGCAGCACCTTCTCATCCAGATTGGGCTTGGTTAGCAACAGCTCGGTGGCGCCGCGGATCACCGCCAAGGGGGTGCGCAGTTCGTGGCTGACGTCGGCGTTGAACTCGCGGTCGCGCTGTACCACTTCGGTGAGCCGGGCGGAGTAATCGTCCAGCGCTTCGGCCAGCTGGCCAACCTCGTCATCCGGGAAATGCGCGGCCAAGGGCTTGGGCTCGCTGGTACCGCCGCGGTAGGCGCGCAGGCGCGCAGCCAGGTCCGACACCGGGCGCATCACCTTGGAGGCGGACCACCAGCCGATCAGCAGCGAGAAGCCGCTAAACACCAACACCGACAACATCAAGGTGCGCTTGAGCTGGATCTCGCCCTTGAGCGTCTGGGTCATGTCGTAGGCGAGGAAGAACCACTCGCTGGGCGTCTTGCGCACCGCCAGCTTGTACGAATACGCATTGCCGCTTTCGTCCACGCCGGAGATGGTGTGGATGCCGTCCGGGAACTGGTACCACTCCGGCTGTTCGAGGCGCAGTGCTTCAAACTTGTCGCGCTTGACCACACGCCCGCGCATCTGCTGCACCGGCAGATCGGGATTGCGCAGCGGATCGGAATAGAACCGCTGCGCGAATGCATCGATATTGCGATTCATCACATCTTCGACCAACTGGTTTTCCACGCGCGAGCGGGCCCAGTTGGTGGCGAAGGCGAACAATGTCGTCAGGCAGAAGCCCAGCAACACGAACGAGAGGATGATGCGGCTACGCAGGCGCCGCCGGTAGCGGCCACGCCTGCGGGCGGGGCGCGATCCGCCAGCACTCTCAGGCATCGGGCGAGGCGATGCGGTAGCCGATGCCGTGACGGGTCTGGATCATCGGCACATCGAAGGGCTTGTCCACCACCGCGCGCAGGCCGTGGATATGCACGCGCAGCGAGTCAGAATCCGGCAGTTCTTCGCCCCAGACGCGGGTTTCCAGCTCCTGGCGCGTCACCACGGCGGGCGAGGCCTCCATCAGCGCCTGCAGGATCTTCAGCGCGGTGGGGTTGAGCTGCAACAACTTGCCGCGGCGGCGCACTTCCAGCGTGTCCAGGTTGTATTCCAGGTCCCCGGTTTCCAGCACGCGGGTGTGCACGCCCTTGCCGCGACGCGACAGAGCGTTGAGGCGTACTTCCACTTCCTGCAAGGCGAACGGCTTGATCAAATAGTCGTCGGCGCCGGAGTCGAACCCGGCCAGCTTGTTGTCCAGCGAGTCGCGCGCGGTCAGCATCAGTACCGGGGTTTGCTTGCGCGCTTCGTTGCGCAACTTGCGGCAGACTTCGATGCCGTCCATCCCAGGCAGGTTGAGGTCGAGCACGATGGCGTCGAACTCGTGCACCACCGCCAGGTGCAGGCCGGTCACGCCATCGGCTGCGAAATCTACCGTGTGGCCGCGGTCTTCGAGGTAGTCGCCCAGATTGGCGGCGATGTCGCTGTTGTCTTCAATTACTAGAATTCGCACTGGAACCTCGTTCTTTAAGCTGTTTTTTAGCGCTGGCGCCGAGAAATTTCGTCTTGACTCACGGTGGTCTGACGGCGCCGCTGGGCGGCCGTCATGCACTGTTTCGTACTCATCTGCGACCCAGTTGCACGCTCGCGCCGACAAATCAGGCGGCTATCTTCGCTTGCCCTGGTCAAAATTCTGGTGACGAGCTCCTGGTCGTTGCGCACCGCCGCCAGCTGCTCTGGCTGCAGTGCCTGGGCGTTCGGCTGCGCTTCGAAGATTGCTTCGAGCCGATCGAGCGCCGCACTCACCTTAGCGCGCTCATCCTGACTGATCTCGGAGTACTTCTCCCCTGCAGCAAGATCGGTACGTACCTGCGCCGCCTGCGGCTTGAACGGCTTGTCCACATTGAGCACGACCGCCAACGCGTGCTCGCTGAAAAGACACGCCGCGAGCAGCAGTCCACCAACACTCCACAGCCTTGCCATGCGACGCCTCCTTGTGCCTGAGCGATTTAACATTTGGCGAATGTAGACGCGAACTTCGATAGCGGCAAGCCGTCCATAAAAAGGCCCAAGTGCGACAACGCACTTGGGCCAAAAGTTCATCCCGATCACCGTCACTGCCGAGAGCGGAGCTACGGTCGGCAGAGGCTAGCGAGCCAGAGATTATTTTTTCGTTAATTTTTTGCTAAAGCATTCAGCCATCCGATCGGCGGGCGGCCTGCTCCAGATGCTGGATGATGTGGGAGGCCACATCGACGCCACAGACCCCTTCAACGCCTTCCAGGCCCGGGGTGGAATTCACCTCCAGCACCAACGGCCCGCGCTTGGAGCGGATGAGGTCGACGCCGGCCACCGCCAGACCGAGCGCACGTGCCGAGCGCACCGCGACCTCCTGCTCCTGTTCGGTCGCCTGGGCCACCGCGGCGCTGCCCCCCAGATGCAGATTGGAACGGAAATCGCCCTCGGCGGCCTGCCGGCGCATGGCCGCCACGACCTGATCACCGACCACGAAGCAGCGCAGGTCGGCGCCCTCGGCTTCGCCGATGAACTCCTGCACGATGAAGTTGGCGTACAGCCCGCGCAGCGCTTCGACCACACCGCGCGAGGCGCTGGCCTTCTCGGTCAGGATCACTCCGGCCCCCTGCGCCCCTTCGTTCAATTTCACCACATGCGGCGGCGGGCCGAGCATGGAAAGCAGGTCCTGGGTGTCGTCGGGGTTGTCGCCGAACACGGTGACCGGCATGTCGATGCCCTGTGCGGCCAGCAACTGGTGCGCACGCAACTTGTCGCGCGAGCGCAGGATGGCGTCGGAGGGATTGGGCGTGTAGGTGCCCATGAATTCGAGTTGGCGCAGCACCGCGGTGGCATAGCGGGTCACCGATGCGCCGATGCGTGGAATCACCGCATCGAAACCGGTGATCGGCTTTCCCTTGTAGTGCAGGCTGAAACCGTCGGCGGCGATGCGCATGTAGCAGCGCAGCGGGTCGAGAATACGTACCGTGTGTCCGCGCTTGCGCCCGGCCTCGATCAGTCTGCGTGTCGAATACAGCTTGCTGTTGCGGGAAAGGATGGCGATTTTCATCGCGGCAGGGACACGGCGCGGCCTGGACATGGTCGGAGTCTGATGACGGAGTGAGCCAAGTCCGTAGGTCTGCCGGTCGTCAGGGCGTGAGGGCTGCCAGACCCTGTACGCAACGATCGAACCGGTGTGCGACGGCCCCGAGGACGAAGATGCGATGCCGCATCGACACGTGTTGCCACAGCCGCACACGCGACGCAGCCTCAACACCAGCGATGCTAGCAGGGCGCCCGCGCGGCGCTCAAGACACAGCGGATGCTTCGGGTATGGCAGCGGCGAGAGCAGATCCGCGTGCCTCGGCCGGGCAACGCAGCGTTGGCGCGCCCTGTGCCGGCATGGCGCCACCGCAAGCGAGCGCCACTGCCGGCGCGACCCGGCGCCGCGGCATTACTCCCTCACGCCGCACCGGGATTGCCGTAACGCGTTTTGCACAGATGAAACCGCGATGCTTGAGCTTCCTTCATGCCGGCATGCCGGCGCACCCGAGACTCTCCATGCGACGTCCAGCAAGCGCGGCCTATGCCAACCCCTCCCGCATCCGTCAGGGACGCCCGTTTCCCCGCGGTGCCGTCTTCGATGGCAAGGGCACCAATTTCGCCCTGTTTTCCGCGCATGCCACGCGCGTGGAGTTGTGCCTGTTCGACGAACAGGGCAACGAGACCCGCATCGATCTTCCCGAATACACCAACGAGATCTGGCATGGCTACCTGCCCGACGCCAAGCCGGGGCAGCGGTATGGCTATCGCGTGCATGGCCCCTACGCGCCGACCGAAGGCCACCGCTTCAATCACAACAAGTTGTTGCTGGACCCCTATGCACGCGAGCTGGAAGGCGATCTGATCTGGGCCGACGAGTTGTACGGCTATACCGTCGGCCATCCGGACGGCGACTTGAGCTTCGATGAGCGCGACAGCGCGCCCTTCATGCCCAAATGCGTGGTGGTCGAGGACACCTACGATTGGGGCGACGATGTGCGCCTGCTCAAGCCCTGGAACGAAACCGTCGTCTACGAAACCCATGTGCGTGGATACACCATGCGCAACCCGCAGGTCCCCGAGGCAGTGCGCGGCACCTTTGCCGGCCTCGCGCAGCCGCAGGTATTGCAATACATCAAGGACCTGGGAATCACCGCAGTCGAACTGCTGCCGGTGCACGCCTATCTGGACGACCAGCATCTGCTCGACAAGGGGCTGCGCAATTACTGGGGTTACAACACGATCGGCTTCTTTGCGCTGAAGTCGCGCTATCTCTCCAGCGGCCATCGCGACGAGTTCCGCGACATGGTCAAGGCCATGCACAAGCAAGGGCTGGAAGTGATCCTGGACGTGGTTTACAACCACACCGCCGAAGGCAGCGAATTGGGGCCGACCCTCTCGTTCAAGGGCATCGACAACGCCAGCTACTACCGTCTGGCCGAGGACAAGCGCTATTACATCAACGACACCGGCACCGGTAATACGCTCAACCTGAGCAACTCGCGGGTGATCCAGTTCGTCAACGACTCGCTGCGCTACTGGGCCGGCGAAATGCATGTAGATGGTTTCCGCTTCGACCTGGCGACCATCCTCGGACGCGAGCCCAGCGGTTTCGACCAGCGCGGTGGCTTTCTCGATGCCTGCAACCAGGATCCGTTGCTCTCGGAAGTCAAACTGATTGCCGAGCCGTGGGATTGTGGCCCGGGTGGCTACCAGGTCGGCCACTTCCCGCCGGGCTGGTCGGAGTGGAACGACAAGTTCCGCGACAACGCGCGCGAGTTCTGGAAGGGCGAGGACGGCAAACTGGCCGAATTCGCCACGCGCTTCACCGGCTCTGCGGATCTGTTCGACCGCCGCGGACGTCGTCCGTGGGCGTCGGTCAACTTCATCACCGCACATGATGGCTTCACCCTGCGCGATCTGGTGAGCTACAACGAGAAGCACAACATCGACAACGGCGAAGACAATCGCGACGGTTCGTCCAACGATGGGTCGTGCAACTACGGCGAAGAAGGCGAGACCGACAACGCCGACATCCTGCAGATCCGCGAGCGGCAGATGAAGAACCTGCTGGCCACGCTGCTGTTGTCGCAAGGCACGCCGATGCTGCTGAGCGGCGACGAGCGTGCGCAGACCCAGGGGGGCAACAACAACACGTATTGCCAGGACAACGAGATCACCTGGCTCGATTGGGAAAACGACCCCACCGACGGCCGCCTGACCGACTTCGTCAAGGCACTGACTGCGCTGCGCAGGCGTTACCCGATCCTGTCGCGCGGCCGCTTCCTCAATGGGCAATACAACGAGGAAGCGGGCGTGCGCGACCTCACCTGGCTCAACCCGGGTGGCAGCGAGATGGAGGATGCGCATTGGACCGATGCAGGCGCGCGCTCGGTGGGGCTGTTGCTGGAAGGCAAGGCGCAGACCTCGGGCGTGAAGGAGTTGGCCAACGATGACACCTTGCTGATCGTCATCAATGCCTACCACGAGGGTGTGAGCTTCACCCTGCCCTCCACCGACGAACCAGTGCACTGGAAGCTGGTGTTGTCCACTGACGAAGCCCTGGAAGTGGACATGATGCCGGCCGGCGCCAGTGAGTTCCTGGCACCGCCGCGCAGCGTGTCTGTCTTCGAGTGCAAGAGCGATCAATAGCGGTTTGGCTGCCCTGCCCCATCACCGCCCGCCTCGATGGCGGGCGGTGTCTTTTTAGAACCCGCGATCGCGCTATTGATGCAAAGGAGTGACGAGGAATGGCCATGCGGGATGCAGCGATCCGCATGCTGAAACACAGGCGATAGCATGCGTATGACGGCTTGGAGAGACAAGATTCGTGTGATCCCTGGGCGGGCGGCGAGCGAGGCCGGTTTGGTCTGAGCGAACTCCAATCGTTCGCGGCGGCCACGGTCAAACGCTGGTCAAACAAATGGGCCGTTCGGCGTGATGCCAATCCGCCAGCTAAAACTCACGCAAGGCAACTCGATCAGGGTAGAACTCTTCGATCGACTGCCTGGCGATGACGCAGGCTGTGGTCACCGTCGTACACTCTTTAAAGTAATCGCCCGACGCTCGCACCCGCTGCCCAAGCAATGCCTATCTCAACACCCTCAGTTATGACTGCACCTTCTGCGAAAACCTGAAGCTGCACCCTCACCCCGGATAAAGCGGGAAACGCTTGTCCGGATGCTTGGACTTCCATTCCTTGTAGGAGCTGGTGCCTTCCCAGGCCTTGAATGCGCGCGGCGTGCGGCCACGCCCGGACCAGGTCTCGCCGGAATGGGGAAGCCAGTACTTGGCCACCACCTCGCCGGTGGACGACAGCGGCCCCTTGGTCTTGCCGGTCATGGCAAGCGAGGCGATCTGGGACTTCTGCTTCGCGTTGAACCGGCTACCGAACTGGGTGAGAACCTCGACGATCTGGTCGAACGCTTCCAGGGTCTGGGCGTATTTGAGCTGCGCTTCTTCCTGCTCAAGCTTGCGCAGCTCTTCCAGCAGTTGGGCTTTGGCGGCGGCAGAGGGTGACGCTGGCGGAACCTGGCGCATTGACGAAACTGAGGTTGGGCGGGTCGACGAGTATTGCCGTTACGCCGCCCAGCGTAAAGCGCCCGGCCAGATCCGGGTCTGCTGGCGCTCAGCGATGGCGCAGCAGGGCGTGTTCGCGGGCCATGGTCAGCACCGGACCGATGCGCCCGGCCTGGATCAGTTCGCTGCAGTGCTTGCCCACGAACTCCACCCGGGGGGCGGTGAACCACTGCAGCACCCGGTCCAGCTGACCGGCGTTGATCGACCAGGCATGGCACACCGCCTCGCCCAGCTCCTCCACTCCGATCAACCCGATCTGGCGGATCTGCTCGGCATCCAGCTTGAACATTTCCAGCACCCTGCCGGCATCGTCCGGGGTGCCACAGACGCGGGCCTGCTCCGCCGGCACGGCGCGATGGGCGAACGAGGCGGCCTGCGCCGACTCGGCGCGACGCATCCCCTTGATCAGCGCACCAACCAGCTGTGAGTGACTCGTCTTCATGATGCCCGCCCGGTGATGCAGGAACTATGGCGCTCATCCAGGCCACGCTCAATCAGGAGGTTCCTGACTGTCGGGAAGGAAATGAGGAAGCTTCGTTACGTATTTTTCGCGACACACGCCGACTGCAATCGACGTCATTGGCAATCTGCAATCGTGCATGCGGGCCTACGCGCATTCCGGGTTCAGGAAACACTGCGCGGGCTCAGACGCGCGTGTCGAACGCAGCCTGTCGCGACGCGCAGCGGATTGCCGGATTACCGACCCTAAACTTGGCTGCAACTACGATCTCCGCAGCCCTGTCCTGCGCTCTTGCGCGAACTCCACCGATCGACAGACCCATGCCGCAGATCCGCACATCCGGAGCCGCAGCAGCGCGCGCAGCTAGAGCCTCCATCAGCGCGCCAACGACTGCTCCGCCTCTTTCAATGTGCGCTCATAGGACGCACGTTCGGCCGCACTGAGGAAGCCCTGCTGGCGCACGAGTCTGGGAACTTCAGTGCCCACCGTCGCAAGATGCGCAGTCAGCTTCTTCGCCTTCGCCGGTGCAATCGCGCCGCTCTTGCGGGCATCCGCAATGGCGCCCTGAAGGGTCTCCACGCGCTCGGCAAAATACAGTTGCTGCGCCCGATTGACGCGCCAATGATCGTCGGCAAGCCCGGCCTCCAGGCCGCTGCCGCGCACCGACGCAATGAACGCCTGATCGGTACTCAGGTCTCCAGCCAGGGCATGCGCGCGTTTGCCGTCCAGCAACGAGGGGTCCACCTCGACCGCGCACCCTGTCACGCGCGTCAGTTCCTGCAAGCGCTCGTCGAGCCGCTGCGCCGGCAGCGAGAACGCAAAGGGTCCGGGCTGGCACGCAGCAAGGACGGGGCCGGCGAACATGACCGCACCCAAGGCAACAACGATCGACGGCAGACGATTGCGAGCAACAGCCATGACAGTCTCCGGAACACACGGACATCCGTGCGCTGCAAACGCTAGAGCGGCAAGCCCGAACGGCAACGGAATCAGTGCTGCAGAGTCGCGTGTTTCGGCAACCAGGTCCTGCGAGGACACCCACGCGCCGATGAGACGTTGCGATCAGCACCTGCACATCAAGCATCGCTCAGGCACACAACTTCAGTGCATACGCGGCGCGCAAAGCAATACAGGACGGCGCAGAAAAGGATGTATCCAGCCGATCGATCACCAAAGCCATTGCGGCATTGGAGCGGGCGATGGGAATCGAACCCACGTCAGTAGCTTGGGAAGCTACAGCTCTACCATTGAGCTACGCCCGCGCGGCGTGGGGAGAGTTTAGGCGGGTGCGGGCATCGTGCGCAATGTGCGCGTGACAGCGCGTGCGCCTGCCGGGCCCACCTCGCCACCGTCGGCACCAGGCCAGGACAGCCCTTGCCGTGTGCAGCCAGGCGCAAACACTTCCGGAATCCACCTACGACGAGGGCCGGTTGCCCGGCCCTCGTGCGTGATGGGTGCTGCGTGCTCTGCAGCGCGTGGATCAGAAGCTGCCGCTGAAGTTCACGAACAAGGTGGCATCGCGGGCGCTGCGCTGGGCCGTTGTGGTGCTCAGGCCCATGTTGCTCTGCAGGCCCCACAGGCCGGTACGTGCGCCCAGCACCACGGTGGCGTAGTTGCGGTCGAAGTTCTGGCCGGGAACGGTGTACATGCCCACTTCCGGCATCGACTGCAGCCAGGCGCTGGCTTCGCCGCCGTCCTTGAACTCGTGGTCGTAGGTCGCCTGCAGGTACGGCTTGACCATGGCGCCGTCCAGACGCACCTGGAAGCCGACGCGGCCAACCAGCGAATCGATGTCCTGATTGGCGTAGCCCAGCGCAGTGGCGCTGTCGTTGCTTTCGGTGTAGCCGTCGAGCTTGATCTTCTGCCAGGTCAGGCCGGCCACCGGGCCGTACTTGACGTTGCCTTCGCCCAGCGAATACCCGGCGTTGAGCGCGGCGGTGAGGTTGCTGCCGTCGGGGGAGCCGCTGTGCACGCGGGTGGCCGGCCCGAGCTGCACTTCGCGGTCCACGTCGTAGCTCAGCCAGCTGTAGCTGACCTGGGCGTTGACCCACACCGGGCCGGTGTACCAGCCGAAGAAGCCGCCCAGGGTGGTGTCGTCCTGCTTGAAGCTGCCATTGCGGTTGCCGAAGTCGGCATCCATGCGACCGAAACCGGCAAAGCCACCGAACACCATGTCGCCTGCGGTCCAATCCACACCGAACAGGCCGGCCGGCGCCATGCCGTCGTACAGGTCGGCGTGGTCGTAGCGCTGCATGTCGCCGCGCACGCTGCCCCACCAGCGCAGGCCGTCGGCGTCCGGCTTGCCGTCCAGATGCCAGGCCACCTGGTCGGCGCGCGCGCGGCCGCCGGCCTGCGCGGAATGGGTCAGCACCTGCTGCAGACGCGGCGCCTCCAGCAACGAGATCGCGTACTGGCCCAGGATCTGGTGCACAGCGGTGGTCGGGTGGATGCCGTCGGCAAACACATAGGTGTTCTGCGCATTGGCGGCGACCAGGCTGGTCGGGTTGCAGGCCGGCAGCGGCACAGCCGGGTTGCAGGCGGTGCTGGTGACATTGCTGAAACCGTAGGTGCCGGGGTTGGCGACGATTTCCTGCAGCATGTGGAAGGTATCGACCGGGATAACCCGCAGGCCGGCCGACTGCAGGCCGTTGAACAAGGCGGTGTTGTAGGCGGTGGCCGCACCGGTGCCCTGCGCCATTCCCACAGCGCCACCAGCGCGGAAGCGCGGGGTGATGCCCACGTCCGGAATGGTCGGCACCATCACGTACCGTGCGCCGGCGTTCTGCAAGGTGGCCACGGCACCGACCTGGGCGGTGACTGCGCTGCCGATGATGGCCTGCGCCTGTGCCGGAGCGAGAGACGCGGCGAGCAGGTCGTTGGCGCCACCCCACACGGTGTAGAGCGCATTCGGGTCGGCGCGGCCGCCGTTGGCGGTGAGGTAGGTGGTGATCTGGCTGGTCACCGACGGTGCAGCGCCAAGTGCGCTGACCGAGCTGGCCTGGATGCGCGCGCCGCCGGCAGCGTAGTTGTCGCCGGTCTGGCCGTTGCCGTTGGGCGCGGCATTGGTGCCGAAATGATCGGCCACATACTCGGCCCACACCCAGCCCGGGTTGGTGGTGAACTTGCCGGTGACAGCGCGCGAGGCGGCCGGCAGCAGCGGGTTGTAGTAGCCACTGTCGGTGAGGCTGTCACCGAAGAACACGGTCCGGTCGAAGGCCGACTCGGCCATGGCCGGGGTGGCCGCAAGAGCGATGGCGACCGCCATCAGGGAGCGGATCGGGCGAAGTGTTGAAGCCATGGGAGTGCCTGCTTGAAGTGGATGGGACCGGACCGGCCTGCCTACGTACGCCGGCGAATGGCAATGGTTTCATCCCCGCCGTCCGTGCTCACGCTGCAGTGCCGCATAACGCAAAAACGCGCGCCCGGGCGGCACGCGATGCGACAATGATGACATGAACATTCAACTCAACGGCAGCCTGCGTACGCTGCCCGACAACCTGCCGCTGGCCGCATTGCTGGACCAGGAAGGCCTGGCACAACGCCGCGTGGCGGTGGAGGTCAACGGCGAAATCGTGTCGCGCGGACGGCACGCCGAGCATCTGTTGCGCGAGGGCGATGTGGTGGAGATCGTGCACGCCTTGGGCGGCGGCTGATGCGCCGCGCGGCCGGCGCACCCGCGCCTGATCGGTGATAATTGCCGGATGACGACTCCCGCCCCCACTGATGCGCTGGTCATCGCCGGCAAACGCTACCGTTCGCGCCTGCTGACCGGCACCGGCAAGTTCAAGGATCTGGACGAAACCCGCCTGGCCACCGAGGCCGCTGCCGCCGAGATCGTGACCGTGGCAATCCGCCGCGTGAACATCGGCCAGGACCCCAACGCGCCCAGCCTGCTCGATGTGCTGCCGCCGGATCGCTACACGCTGCTGCCCAACACTGCCGGCTGCTACACCGCCGAAGATGCGGTGCGCACCTGCCGGCTGGCGCGCGAGCTGCTGGATGGCCACACCCTCACCAAGCTGGAAGTGCTGGGTGACGAGCGCACGCTGTACCCGGACGTGGTGCAGACCCTCAAGGCTGCCGAGCAGCTGGTGGCCGATGGTTTCGAGGTGATGGTCTATACCTCCGACGACCCGATCCTGGCCAAGCGCCTGGAAGAGATCGGCTGCGTGGCGGTGATGCCGCTGGCCGCGCCGATCGGCTCGGGTCTGGGCATCCAGAACAAGTACAACCTGCTGGAAATCATCGAAAACGCCAAGGTGCCGATCATCGTCGATGCCGGCGTGGGCACCGCCTCCGATGCGGCGATTGCGATGGAGCTGGGCTGCGACGGCGTGCTGATGAACACCGCCATTGCCGGCGCGCGCGATCCGATCCTGATGGCCAGCGCGATGCGCAAGGCGATCGAAGCTGGCCGCGAGGCGTTCCTGGCCGGGCGGATTCCGCGCAAGCGCTATGCCTCGGCATCGAGCCCGGTGGATGGCGTGATTGGATGAGTGGGTGGTCTGCGTTGACACTGCAGCCGAGGCGCAATGATTGGCATTGCGGCGTGCTAGATATCACCGCTGCCAGATCGCGCGTTGCTGCGAGCGCCCCCTCACGCCGTACCCTCACCCCAACCCCTCTCCCGGCGGGAGAGGGGCTTTCGTTTCGCCGATGACTTAATTCATGACTGATCCTTTCACCAGCGACGGCGCCAAGATGCCGCCCAAACCCTTCACCATCGAAGAGGGGCGCCGCCAGGTGCGCAGCTTCGTGTTGCGCCAGGGCCGTTTCACGCCGGCGCAGCAGCGTGCGTTCGATGAGCTGTGGCCGCGGTTCGGGCTGGACTACACCGGCGCGCCGCGCGATCTGGATGCCGCATTCGGGCGCGACGCGCCCAAGGTGCTGGAGATCGGTTTCGGCAATGGCGCCGCCTTGCGCTTTGCCGCCCAGCACGATCCCAGCCGCGACTACATCGGCATCGAGGTGCATGCGCCCGGGGTGGGACGCCTGCTCAACGCGCTGGACGAAGACGGCAGCACGCATGTGCGCCTGTATCACCACGACGCAGTGGAAGTGCTGGAACATGAGATTGCCGATGGTGCGCTGGATGAAGTGCGCATCTACTTTCCCGATCCGTGGCACAAGAAGCGCCACAACAAGCGCCGCCTGATCCAGCCGGCGTTTGCGCAGGTGCTGGTGCGCAAGCTGCGCGATGGCGGCCGCCTGCATGCCGCCACCGACTGGGCCGACTACGCCGAACAGATGTGGGACGTGCTCGACGCCACTCCGGGCCTGGTCAACCGCGCCGGCCCGCGCGGCCACGTCGAACGCCCCGCCTGGCGCCCGCAGACCCACTTCGAAACCCGCGGCCAGAAGCTTGGGCACGGCGTGTGGGATCTGCTCTACGACCGGGAATCGGGAATCGGGAATCGGGAATCGCAAGGGCAACTGCCCGCGTCGCCCGGATAACCCACAGCGTCAGCAATTTTCGCTCTGCCAATTCCCCATTCCCGACTCCCCATTCCCGGCCCCCAATGGACACCGCGCTGACGCTGACCAACGACATGAAGCTCGTCCTCGGGCTGGTCGGTTTCACGATGGCGATGTTTTTGTTCGAGCGCATCCGTGCCGATGTGGTGGCGTTGATCGTGCTGGTGGTGCTGGGCGTGACCGGGCTGGTGGCGCCGGAGGAACTGTTCGGTGGGTTTTCCGGTAATGCGGTGATGAGCATTATCGCCACCACCATCCTCGGCGCAGGGCTGGAGCGCACCGGCGCGTTGAACCGGTTGGCCAGCTGGCTGTTGCGGCGGTCGCACGGCAGCGAGCAACGCCTGATGATGATGACGCTGGCGATCTCCGGCTTGAACTCCTCGTTCATGCAAAACCCGTCGGTGATGGCCTTGTACCTGCCGGTGGCCTCGCGGCTGGCCGCGCGCACCGGGCTCACCCTGCAGCGCATGTTGTTGCCGATCGCCGCGGCCATCGTGATGGGCGGTGCGCTCACCATGGTGGGCAATTCGCCGTTGATCCTGCTCAACGACCTGCTGGTGTCGGCCAACAACAACCTGCCCTCGGGCATGGCCAGCATCGAGCCGTTGACGATGTTCGCGCCGCTGCCGATCGGCGTGGCCTTGCTGATCGCCGCACTGCTGTATTTCCGCTTCTACGGCGACCGCAAGCTGATCGAAGAAGAGCGCCTGATCAACGAAGGGGTCACCCCCTCGCGCACCGAAAGCTATTTCGCCAAGACCTATGGCATCGATGGCGATGTGTTCGAGCTCACCGTGACCGCCGAAAGCCCGCTGGTCGGCATGACCCTGGGCGAAGCCGAAGCCATTCACGACGCCCCGCTGCTGTTGGCGCTGAAAACCGGCAACGACACCCGGCTTGCGCCGCCGGCGGACATGCGCATCTGGGTCGGCAGCGTGCTGGGTGCAATGGGCCAGCGGCAGGAGGTCGCCGACTTTGCGCAGAACCATTTCCTGCGCATGTCCTCGCGGCTGCGCAACCTGGGCGACCTGTTCAACCCCAGCCTTGCAGGCATTTCCGAAGCGGTGATCCCGCCCAACTCGCGGTTGATCGGCAAGAGCGCCGGCGAGCTGCGGTTGCGCAAGCAGGCCGGCATCAGCCTGCTGGCGATCAACCGCGACAAGCAGGTGATCCGCGAGGACGTGCGCAGCGTGCCCTTGCGCGCCGGCGACATGCTGGTGTTCCACAGCATCTGGCAGGATCTGGCCCAGGCAGCGGAAAGCCGCGATTTCGTGCCGGTCACCGACTTCCCGAAAGGCGAGCAGCGCCCGCACAAGTTCAAGATCGCCATGGCGATCTTCGCCTTCACCATCCTGATTGCGTTGACATCGCGCCTGCCGGTGGCGCTGACCCTGATGACCGGCGTGGCCTGCATGCTGGTCAGCGGCGTGCTGCGCATGGACGAGGCCTATGCCTCGATCAACTGGAAGACCATCTTCATGATGGCCGGGCTGATTCCGCTGGGCTGGGCAATGGACAGCAGCGGCACCGCGGCCTGGGTCGCCGGCCACACCATCGACCGCCTGCCCGAAGGCGTGCCGGTGTGGGCGCTGGAAATCAGCCTGGCATTGCTGACCACGGCATTTTCCCTGGTGATCAGCCACGTCGGCGCGACCATCGTGATGGTGCCGATTGCGGTCAACCTGGCATTGGCGGCCAACGGCAATCCCACGGCGTTTGCATTGATCGTGGCGTTGTCGGCTTCCAACAACCTGATGACCGCCTCCAACCCGGTGATCTCGATGGTGGCCGGCCCGGCCAACTATCAACCGCGCGAACTGTGGCGCGTGGGCGCGCCGCTGTCGCTGATCTACATCGTGGTGATGGTGTCGGTGATCAACCTGATGTTCTGGTGGGCCGCACGCTGAGCGCAGGCGCGGTGAGGCCTGCGGTTGCGCGGCGTCTCGATCGAGCCATCGGGGTCCACGCGAAATGGACGGCAGCGGCTGCGCGCTGCACTGCTGCACTGCCGCGCTGTCGACCGCCGTTACCCCAGCACCACCTGTTCGCCATCGATGCGCACCGGCACCGCCACCAGCGACTGGCCGCGACATGGGCCACTGATGCACGCGCCGGCGCTCAGTTCGAAGGCAGCGCCATGCGCGGCGCAGACCAGATGCCCCTCCTTGGTCTTGAGGAACTGCCCCGGCGCCCAGTCCAGCCGCCTGCCGGCATGCGGGCAGACATTCAACCAGGCGCGTACCTGCGCACCCTCGCGGTATAGCACCAGCGATTCGCAGGCCTCCTGCCAGGTCGTTTCCACCTCCAGGAATCCGGCATCGGGAATCTGCGCCAGGCTGGCAAGCGTGGTGGATGAGGACGAGGACATGGGCCACGGCGGAGTCGGGAACGGGCCGCCGATTGTGGCATGCGCGCCCTGCCATGCCTGCGCGATACGGCTGGCGTTTCTGTGCCACCGCAGGGTGTGGCCATGGAAATAGACGCCTACGGCAGCCTTGGGTTAACACACGCGGCGTGATGCGCTTAACAAAACGCGCCAAGAATTAACGAACTTTTCACTCAATGACATGAAACCGCAACGATACTGCGCGCTTGTTTCCTGCCCGGCAGCCCACCGCCATGCCTGCACGCATCTTCCAATTCGGCAATCTCCATCACCTGTTTGCGCCACGCAAGCCGCGCCATCCGTTGGTGCGCGTTGCAGCGGGCCTCGCAGGCCTGGCCATCCTGGCGGTGCTGATCTTCTTCAGCGTGTTCGTCGGCGCAGCGATGATCCTGGGCGGCATCGCCTGGAAGCTGTTGAGCAAGTCGAACCGCCGTGCGTCGCCGCAGACGCGGGTGGTCGAGGCCGAGTACCGCGTGGTGCGCAAGCCCGCGCTGCCGCTGTCGCACTGAGCACCGCACTGCCGCTGCACCCTGGCGGCGCGTTTGGCCGGGCTCCACACCTGCACAGCACCCATCGGCATTTGGTCGCACATGCCGATCTGCGTTTGGGCGCCTGCCTGACCGCGCGGCGGCGCCAAGCCGGCCGATGAGCCCTGCGGCGTTTGAGCAGTGAAGGTTCCGTCGTACACGGCGTAGCAGCTAGACTCACGCGTCCCCTGTTCGAGGATGCGTGCATGACCCACGATGTGATTCCCGCCACCGACGTTCCGCGCATTCCGGTGGTTGGCGGCGGTATGTTTCCGGTGCACCGCATCTATTGTGTCGGCCGCAACTTCGCCGACCATGCGCGCGAAATGGGCGCCAGCGCGCCGGCGTCCAAGGCCGACCGCGGGCAGCCGACCTTCTTCATGAAGCCTGCCGACGCCATCGTGGTCGGTCATGGCGACCGCATCCCCTACCCGCCCGGAACCAACGAGCTGCATCACGAAGTGGAGCTGGTGGTGGCGTTGGGCAGCGATGCGCCAGCCGGTGCGTTGCCGGTAGAGCAGGCCGAAGGCCTGATCTATGGCTACGGCGTCGGCCTGGACCTGACCCGTCGCGACCTGCAGGCCGCCGCCAAGGCCAAGGGGCTGCCGTGGGATATCGCAAAGGGGTTCGATCATTCCGCCCCGATCAGCGAGCTGGTGCACGCCGGCGAAGTGGGCGCGCTGGAGGCGTTGAACCTGTCGCTGGAAGTCAACGGACAGGTGCGTCAGCAATCGTTGCTGGATCAGATGATCTGGAACGTGCCGGAAATCCTGCACGAGCTGTCCAAGCTCTATGCCTTGCGTGCGGGCGATCTGATCTTCATGGGCACGCCGGCCGGCGTCGGGCCGTTGCTGCCGGGCGACCAGTTCAGCGCGCGCCTGGAAAACGTGGCCGAACGCCACGGCATCATCGCCGGCTGACATTGGCCGGGCTACGCTCGGCACAGCGGCAGTGGGTCCGCAACCGCATCTGGAGAGCACTATGGGAATGATCAGCGAGTTCAAGCAATTCGCCATGCGCGGCAACGTCATCGATCTTGCGGTCGGTGTGGTCATCGGCGCGGCATTCGGCAAGATCGTCACCGCGCTGGTCGAAAAGATCATCATGCCGCCCATCGGCTGGGCCATCGGCAACGTGGATTTTTCGCGGCTGGCGTGGGTGCTCAAGCCGGCTGGCGTCGATGCCACCGGCAAGGAAGTTCCGGCCGTGGCGATCGGCTATGGCGACTTCATCAACACCGTGGTGCAGTTTTTGATCATCGCCTTTGCGATCTTTCTGGTGGTCAAATTGATCAACCGCGTGACCCATCGCAAGCCGGATGCCCCCAAGGGCCCCAGCGAAGAAGTGCTGTTGCTGCGCGAGATCCGCGACTCGCTCAAGAACGACACGCTCAAGCCGCCGACCACGCCCTGACCGGGCCCATCCGTTGCGCGCTCGGCGCAGAAGGATGACCTTTCGCACGCAGACGGGGGACCTTGCGCTGATAAGCTCGGGGTCCCCCTTGTCGTTTGGAGCCGCCCTGCATGCGTCGCCTCGCTGTTGCCATTTCCGCCCTGCTCGCCTGCGCGTCCGCCTGTGCTGCACAGACCACCATCCCCGACAGCGCGCTGCGCACCGCCGCGCAGCTGCGCGAGCAGGCGCTGGCCGATGGCACCGGTTTTGCGGTGGTGGAATCGCTGACCACCGAAGTGGGCCCGCGCATTGCCGGCGGGGACGCCGATCCGCGTGCGGTGGCCTGGGCAAAGGCCAAGTTCCAGTCACTGGGCTTCGACAAGGTGTGGACCGAGCCGGTGACCTTTCCCAAGTGGGAACGCCGCAGCGAGCGCGCCGCCGTGCTCGGCGCACATGCGCAACCGCTGACGATCACCGCACTGGGCGGCAGCCCGGGCGGCAGCGTCGAAGGCGAGGTGGTGCGCTTCGAGAACCTGGCCGCATTGCAGGCCGCACCTGCCGGATCGCTGGCCGGCAAGATCGCCTTCGTCGACTACCAGATGGTCAAGGCGCGCGACGGCAAGGATTACGGCAACGGCGGCGCGGTGCGCAGCAAGGGGCCGTCCGAAGCGATCCGCAAGGGCGCGATCGGATTCGTGATGCGCTCGGCCGGCACCGATTCGCATCGTGTGCCGCATACCGGCATCACCCGGTTCGATGAAGGGCTTACCCCGGTGCCCGCAGCGGCCTTGTCGGTGCCCGATGCCAACCAGCTGGCCCGCCTTGCCGCCCTGGGTGCCACGCGCATCCGTCTGGCACTGGACTGCGGCTGGGACGGCACGGCCACCTCGTACAACGTGATCGGCGAGATCACCGGGCGCAGCAAGCCCAAGGAAGTGGTGGTGATCGGCGGGCACCTGGACTCGTGGGATCTGGGCACCGGCGCGATCGACGACGGCGCCGGTGTGGCGATCACCATGGCCGCCGGCCACCTGATCGGGCAACTCAAGCAGGCACCCAAGCGCAGCATCCGCGTGGTGGCCTTCGCCAACGAAGAACAGGGCTTGTACGGCGGCAAGGCGTATGCCGCCGCGCACGGCGCCGATGCCAAGGACATGGCGCTGCATCAGATCGGCGCGGAGAGCGACTTCGGCGCCGGGCGCATCTACGCGTTCAACACCGGCGCGGCTGCGCCAGAGGACTCGCGGGCAGCGACCAGGCAGATCGCCGACGTGCTTGCGCCGCTGGGCATCGCGTATGAGCCGAGCAAGGGCGGCCCCGGCCCGGATGTCGGGCCGATGTCCGCCAAGGGTGGCGCCTGGGGATGGCTGGCGCAGGATGGCACCGACTACTTCGACCTGCACCACACCGCCGACGACACGCTGGACAAGATCGACCCGAAGGCGCTGGCGCAAAACGTGGCCGCCTACACCGTGTTTGCGTATCTGGCGGCCGAAGCCGATGGCGATTTCGGCAGCCGCGCGAAGGGCGTGCAACCGCCAAGCGAGTAATCTGGGAGCGCAGCACTGCGTTCGCGTTTCTACTCCAGGACGAGCACACACGATGGTGGCCAAACGGCAACGCAGTGCGAACAATGCGGCGACCTTGCTGGACGTCGCCAAACACGCCGGTGTGTCGCCGATGACCGCATCGCGCGTCATCAACCGGCACCCGCATGTCGGCCAGGACATGCGGGTGCGGGTGGAAGCATCGGTGCAGGCCTTGGGCTACCGGCCCAATCTGGCCGGCCGCTCGCTGCGTACCAGCGGCCTGCTGCGGATCGGCGTGCTGTACAGCAACCCCAGCGCCGCCTATCTCAATCAATTCATGCTGGGGCTGCTCGAGCAGAGCAGCCTCAATGGCAGCCAGGTGCTGGTGGAGAAATGCGGCGCCATCCGCAGCCAGCGCGCCGCCACCGAACGTTTGCTGGCGGCCGGGGTGGACGGCGTCATCCTGCCGCCGCCGTTATGCGACTCGCGCCAGACCATTGCCGAGCTGGATGCGCGCGGCATTCCTGTCGTGGCCGTGGCCAGCGGCGCGCCGATGGCGCAAATCAGTTCGGTGCGCATCGACGATTACCAGGCCGCACGCGCCATCGTCGATCACCTGATCGAACTCGGTCATCGCCGGATTGCGCTGATCAAGGGCGATCCGAAGCACACCCCAAGCGCGCTGCGCGCCAACGGCTATGCCGACAGCCTGCAGGCCGCCGGGCTGGCGCTTGTCGACGACCTGATCGCCGATGGACTGTTCACCTATCACTCCGGCCTGCTGGCCGCACGCAGCCTGCTCGCCCAGCCGCAGCCGCCGACCGCCATCTTTTGCAGCAACGACGACATGGCCGCTGCCGCGGTGGCCGTTGCCCACGGTCTCGGCCTGCGGGTGCCGGAGGATGTGTCGGTGGCTGGGTTCGACGACACCCCGGTGGCGACCACCATCTGGCCTGAACTCACCACCGTGCATCAGCCGGTCACTGCGATGGGCCGTGCGGCGGTGTCGCTGCTTGCCGATGCCATTCGACAACGGCGCAAGGGCGATGCGGCCGCCGGCGTGCATCAGGTGATGAAGTACACCGTGGTCAAGCGCGGTTCGACGGCGGGGCCGTCTGCTGGGTAATGGCGATTCCGGGGGCTGGTATGGTCTAGCGCATCAACGACACGGTGACGACCAGGCCGACACGTAGCTAGCCCAGCCGCCACCGCCGCAGGGCACCACCGTACTGGTGCCCTGCGCGCTCATCACTTGCCTGGCCGCGCGCGCACGACTGCCGATGGTGCACGCGTTCCTGCCACGCCGTTTGCGCTCACCACGTAGTCGTAGCTGGCTCCATTGGTGACCGACTGATCGAGGTAGGACGCAGAGGCCACATTGGCGTCGACGGTCACGAAGGCCCCCGCGCTGCCGGCACGCCGCTGCACGGTGTAGCTGGTTGCCCCTGGCACCGGCGACCAGCTGAGGCGGACCCGAGCATCGCCGCCCATGGCGGTGAGCCCACGGGTGGCGCCCGGTGCCACGCGTGGCGTCGTCGACGCGACGGCTGCGGCACTGGCCGTTGCGATCGCCGGATACGCATTGTTCACCAGCTCGACGAACTGGTTGTGGAACCAGGCACCGGATATGGGCGCATCCGGGAACGCTCCGGTCAACACGCCGTCGGCCGTGGTGTAGGTGGGATCGCACATGCGATCGAAGCCCTTGCCCTCATTGTTCGGAATGAGGGTGCTGGAGCCATCGGACTCGCCCGGCGGCTTGACCCAGGCATAGGCATCCAGATGGGGGCCCGGCGCCGCGGTCGGCAATTCGCCGATCCCCGCGCCCTTCTGATTGCACCAGTTGCCGCGATGGAACCGGCGATCGACACGACCGGAGTTTACATAGGTGTTGATATCGCTGCCGGACGCACCGGCCGGGCGATTGGGTCCGCCCCAGCCATTGCGGCCCGTATCGACAATAAACCCGATGGTGCTCGGCCAGCCTGCGCTGACAAAGCCGCTATACAGCGCCTGGGTAAAGTCGGTTTCGTCGAAATACGGATTCCATTCGTAGTATTTCGACGACTTGATCGGCTGCCCGTTGATGCTCAGCTCGGGATTGGGAAGATTCGGCTCGTTCAACGGGGTGGTATTGGCGGTATTGGTGACAAACCCGTCCACGCTCGCCAACCCGGAATTGGTGCCCTGCACGACCCGGGTATACAGCGAAATCGATGGGCCGCGATTGCTGTCCCAACCCAACCAGCCGGAGTGACCGATATCCAGATAATTGTAGGTATTGGGGATGGCATGCAGCTTATTGAGGGCGTACTTGATGCCCTCTTCGTAAATGCCGGTGGAACTGGCCAGGGCGCAGCGCATGTCGTTCAAATTGGTGACCAGGTTCGGCAGGCTGTCCGGCTCGATCACATTGACGATGCGAATATCCTTGTACTTCGGATCGGCGAAGATCCCGGCAATCACGTCGATATACTCTTTCTTGTAGCGCTCCAGCGCTGCCGGCGTCAGCGGCAACTCGCCGTTGGACGCCAAGGCATGGCAATCGCGGCCCGGCAGATCGTAGATGACGAAACTGGCGGTGATCGGCGTATTGGCCGTTTTCTGGGCCAATGCAGCATCCAGGTGGCCGCGCAGCCCCAGCCGCCCTGCGTTCTGCGAACCGCCGCCGATCGCGGCGATACGATCCAGCCAGACCGCGGTGGGATAGGTCTTGACCACGCCCATCTTGGCCTTCAACGGCACGCCTTTGACCTTTGCAATCGATGCATCGACCTTCCTGGCGTAATCCGGATTTACATAACCGGTGGCGCCCACGAAGGGATTATCGACATGGACCTGCGCGCAGACCGTCGCGACCAATAGCGGATTCACTGCCAACAGCGATAGCGCCATCGTGCGCTTGAAGTGACGGCCGATGCCTTTGCTGGATTTCATGAGATTCACCTTGAGGATTGGATGGTGTTTATCGACACGCATTGCAGCACTGCCTTTTTGGCCTGCGGTGTTCCTTTTTTCAGAGCGCCCATCAGAGATGTCCGGAGCCACTCGATGACGCTCCGTCAGCGTCCCGCCGAAGAGTCGTTGCGCGGCAATAATTCAGCGACACCCAGACAGAAACCAGGCCGTTGGCCTGCCTGCATTCCGGGACGATTCGCCTAAGACCTCAGATTCCTTGGAAGCCAACACGGTCGCGTCGAGATAATCGTTGCGACGGTTGCCTCTGCGATGTTCGGAGTATCTCCAGGGAGCGAATGAGCGAGCAGCATGGGATGCTGTGCCTGCGAACGGGGTGGTGTGTTCGCCATGCGGAAACTACGCCGCATATCAGCTATAAGCAATCGTCAAATATTGCGTTTGGGCACAGATCCAGCGACTGTCCATGGCGACATTTCAACTGCAGGCATTACGCCGCAAATCGATGTGCCACCGCGCACAAAAAAACGGCCACATCGCTTCCCGACGATGCGGCCGAATGGGAGGGCGCCCGACGTGACGTCGGACGTATTGCAGCGCCGGACAACACCGGCGACGGGAAGAACGCGCAATGACCGCTTGGAGAGGGACGACAGAAGACCATGTGCGACACGACGCGGGAGTGCGCCGTGTCGCACATCGGCACATCGGATCAGAAGCGCAAACGCAGACCAGCGTAGTAACGACGCTCGAAGATGTTCTGGTCGTAGTAATGGTTGGTCCACTGCGCGTAACGGCGCTCGCTTTCACCGGTGAGGTTGGTGGCCTGCGCGTACAGCGTCAAATGGTCATTGACGTCATAGCTGAAGGAGGCATCCAGATAGCCGACATCGTCGTTCCAGATCGCCAGCTCGTCACCCCAGGCACCGCTGTTGATCTGACTGAAACGCTTGCTGCGCCAGTTGTAGGCCACACGCGCCTGCAGCTTGTCCTTCTGGTACCACAGCACCGCATTGGCCTGGTGCTTGGAGTTGTCGCCGATCGGAAGCGTATTGCCCTCGATATCGGTGTTGTCGGTATCGGCGTCGGAGAAGGTGTAGTTGATGTTGGTACCGAAGCCGCTCAACCAGCCCGGCAGGAAGTCGAACGCCTGCTGATAGCCGATTTCAAAGCCCTTGATCTTGCCGCCACCGCCGTTGACGATGCGCTCCACCGGGCCACCAAGCCGTACCACACCGTCGGCATCGGGCTGCGGCTCGATATTGGTCACGGTGGTGGGGAACGACTTCACGTCGATCAGGAACGCGCCCACGCTGACCAGCGACGCATCGGAGAAATACCATTCCCATGAGGCGTTGTAGTTGGTGGCGCGATAGGGATCCAGATCCGGATTGCCTGAGCGACCATTGAGGAACAACACCGCATCCGACGGCAACGCCGGATTGCGTGGCGGTGTCCCGTTGACCGCATAGAAGCTCACCAGGCCGCGGCCGAGATCGGGCAGGTCCTGACGGGCCACCGCCTTGTTGTAGGCAAAGCGCAGCTTCTGCGCGTCGGTCAGGTCCAGCGACAGATTGGCGGTGGGCAGCACGTCGGTGTACTGACGGTTCAAGCGATTGGTGCCGATGGCCGGGCTCACGCCGTTCCATTCCACATTGCCGATGAACACATTGCCGCTGCTCAGATACTGATCGATCGCCAGCTTGGTCTGCACGATGCGCGCACCGATATTGGCCGTCCACGGCAGCGCGCTGCCGGTGCCGCCTTCCAGGTTCGCCAGGAAGTATGCCGCGGTGCTCTTTTCTGTGACCTTGTACGAGTCTGCCGCCTGCTGGTAGGCCACGTTGCCCGGGTACAGGCTGTTGAGATAGGCCACCGGGTCTTTCATGACCTGCGGATTGATCGCCGGCAAGCCCTGGCTGCCCAGGCCGGTGACCCTGAGCGGATCGAAGTCGTTGAAGTAGGCCCAGTAGCCGGGGATGGAATTGAACGGCAACAGCCGCGCCTCGGAGACGCCGCTGCAGGTATCCACGATCAGCGGATCCTTGAAGTAGTACAGCGAACGGTTCGGGTCGGCGCAGGTGGTCGAGACCGGCGACAGGTAGCGATAGGTATCGAGCTTGACCTCGCGCTCACCGTAACGGATACCGAACTGGAAGCCGCGCACCACGCCTTCATCGAACTCGAAGGTGCCGTCGGCGCGGAATGCGTCCATGGTCGCTTCGATCTTGTTGCCCTGCGCCCAGGTGGACATCAGCTGCCAGTTGTCCGGGTTGGAGACATCGGTGCCCAGGTTGACCGCCGGGTAGGTGCCGCGGAAATCCACTGAGGCGTCCACCGTGGGCAGGCCATTGGCGTTGGCCCATTGGGTGACGCCGCCGGCCCGCGTGATCTGATCGCCGCGTGTCACCACCGCATCGGCACGCGCCTCGTCGTAGGTGCGTTGCGCATCGCCGTGTACCCAACGGAACGACGCACGGAACGGGCCGCCATCATCGAAACGCAATTCCAGATTGGTGTTGAGCGAATCCGAATCGGCGACACCGGCCATCGAATGCGCCTGGAAGCGGTTATAGCGGAACTGGCCGTATTCGAGCACGCCGTTGGAATCGACCACCGATCCCGGTTGCAACTGATTGGTTGCCCAACCGGTATGCAGCTGCGCGGCCACCGAGGTGTCGTGATCTTCGAGCTTGGTGTAGGCCGCGTCGGCCAGCACCGTCCAGGAATCGTTGATATTGAACTGGAACGAGCCGTTGACGCCGGTGCGCTGGCGGTCGGTGCTGCGGTTGTCCAACTCGGTGGCGACCCAGTTGTAGAAGTAATCGCGCGGCAGGTTGGACGGATCGGTATTGCTGCCGATGCGGCCGTCGCCGTTGAAATCGAAGCCCACATTCTGCTCGGTGGATTTCTGCGCGCCGTTGGAATATACGCTGGGATGCTTGTTTTCCAGGGTGGCATCGGAATACGACACCGCCAGCAAGGCACCCCAGCGCTCGGTGCGGAAGCTGGCCAGGCCCGAATACAACTCGTTGAGTTCCTGCACGCGATCGCCGTAGGAACCCTCGGCCTGGCCACTGAAGGTCCAGCCTTCGGGCAGGTCGAACGGGCGTCGGGTTTTCAGCGAGACCGTGCCGCTGATGCCGCCATCCAGGTCGGCGGCGGTGGGCGACTTGATCACGTCCACACCGCTGAACAGCGTCGGCGGGATGTCGACGAAGTCCGGCTGCGCGCGGCCGATGTTCGGTTGGCCGAACTGGTCGCCACCACCGGCGCTCAGATACAGCTCGCCGTTCATGGTGGTCTGCACCTGCGGCATGCCGCGAATGTTGAGCTGCGAGCCCTCGCCGGCCGATCGCCGGATCTGCACGCCCGGCACGCGCTGCAGCGAGTCGGTGATGGTGACGTCGGGCAACTTGCCGATGTCTTCGGCCGAGATCGAATCGATGATCTGCGCAGCAGTGCGCTTGTTCTCGATGGCCTCGGCCTGCGCGCCGCGCACGCCCTTGACCATGACCTTGTCCAGTTCGGTGACGCCGGCGCTGCTGCCGGCGTCCTGCGCGGCGGCCTGCGTGGCCACCAGGGTGAGTGCCGCCGCGAGCGCGGCGACCAGCGGCGTGTGACGGGTACTGCGATGTAGCTTGTTCATGGTCCCCTCCCAGGGATGACGACACTGCACGACCGTTTCGAATGGCAATGCCGGGGGGCATTGCGGTGTTGGCTGACGCGCGCCATCGCGCGTCACTGCAGAACGCCATGCAATGGCATGGCGTGGCAACTTGCTGGCGCGATTACGGGGACCCGCTGACCGCGCCGCTCGATGGTTCGACATTCCAGCCGCGCACTTGCAGCGTGGCATTGCGCAAGGTATCCGCCGATGGCCCGCGGATCTCGATCTCGCGCTGTTCGCCCGGCACCAGGCTCAGATAGTTGTCGCTGTAGTACGCCGGCAGGATGCGCTGGCCTTGCGCATCCACCAGGGTCAATTTGGTATTGAGTGCGACCTGCTGCGATGGATTGCGCACGGTGGCGTGCACCACCGGTTCGGCGCCATCCTGCAACCGCGTGGCAAGTTGCACCGGCACCGCGGCCAGCGCGTTGAGGCCGCGCATGGCAGAGGCATCTCCGGCCACCCAGTAGAAATTGCGCGAACGCACCACCGCATCGCGGTCGAGCAATTGCAGCCGCACGAATCCCAAGCCGTTGGTGTCCTTGAGCAACGGTGCCAGCTGCAGCACCGGCGCCGAGACCGCAACAGGCGCCGCCTCCACGGCCTGCTCGCGTTGCTGCAGCAGGGCGCCATTGCTGCCATAGACCTCTGCGCGCACGCGCAGGCCACGCACCGGCGTGCTGGCGTTGTTGACCACCACCACCTCGTGGCCCGGCAGGTTCATCTGCACATGCAATGTCTCTGCCGCGTTGCGCACGCCGTAATACGCCGCATGGGTGTCGTAATCGTGGCTGTAGATCTGCCACATGTTGCTGGGCCATGCCGGATGGCTCATCCACAACAGCCGCCCACTGTTCCTGGTCCACAGCTGCGCATTGAAGCCTTCGAAGATGGCGCGGTGGGTGTCGTAGTTGAGCAGCTGCGCCTTGCGTTCGAAATCGTCCAGGCTGGTCGGCGCACCCAGCTTGTCGGTAAGCGAGCGCATGAAGCTGGCGGTGTCGCCGTTCCCGGACTGGTGCCAGTCGTGATACGCCCAGGCGTCGCTGATGGGCCACTGGTCCTGCGCCACCGGGACCGAGGCCTTGAACGACTCCAGGGTGGAGAACGATGGCGTGCCCACCTCCACTGAAAAGCCCTGTGCCAGCGCATTGAAGTAGGCCACCGGCTCCCGGTAGTTGTACGGACCGCTGCCCTGCAGGTTGACCTGATTGGAGCTGCCGGTATACCAGCGCGTGCCATCGAGCTCGGCAACCAGCTTGTCCAGGCCTTCGTTGAGGATGGGTGCGGGAACGCCTTCGTTGCGTCCGAACCACAGCACGATGGAGGGATGATTGCGGAAGCGCTTGATCACGTCGGCGGCGTTGTCCAGGAACAGCGCCGCATCGGCAGGCTCCATGTTGTAGTTCTGGGTGGATTGCCAGAAGTCGTTGAACACCAGCATGCCGTATTCGTCGGCCAGCTCAAAGAAACTGGCCTCGGTGTTCTGCCCCACCCAGTTGCGCACCACGTTGAAGTGCGCGTCGCGTTGCAGGCGGAAATACGGCTCCAACCGTTCGCGCGAGACGCGCTTGCGCCAATCGTCCATGCCCCAGTTGCCACCCTTGACGGCAATGCGCACGCCATTGATGCGGATGGCCAGGTAAGGCGCCAACGCGTCATCGTTCAAGGATGTCACCGCCGGCGAGGCCTGCGCACCCGGGTAGAACGACTGCGCATCGCCGCCGGGCACCGGGCGAATCGCGCTATGACGTGCATCGACGATGCGTTCGCCACGCAGCCGGGCCTTGTTGAAATCCACCAGCACGCGGCGCAGTGCACCGTCCTGGTCGAACAACGACAATTCATAGCCGACTTCACGAATGCCGAAGCGTAACTGCTGCGTGTCCGAGCGAACACCGGCCACATCCACGCCCACCTGCAAGGTATACAGCGCCGGTTCGCCATAGCCGTTGGGCCACCACAGGCGGGGATTGGCGATGGCCAGTTCCGGCGTATCGGCCGCGGTGAGCGTGAGCGTGGTACCACCGGCCGGCACATCGACCTGGCGCTGGATGCGCACATCGCCCATGGTCAGCTGCACGGTGCCCCGCACTGCCGTGGCGCTGTCGTTGCGCAGCGGCACATTGATTTCAAGGTCGGCACGCCGGTGATCCGGGGCCAGCCGGGTCGTGACCACCTGGGTGTCGCCAAGCACCACCGGCCCGGTGGCGTGCAGCTGCACGTCCTGCCACAAGCCGGCATTGCGATCGCGTACCGCCGGAATCCAGTCCCAGCCTTCGCTGGCGATGAAGGTTGGCCCATCCAGCGCCTGCACGCCGCCGTTTTCGCCCACGCCTGCGGTCATCGATTGCTCGTGCGCAATGCCCGGATGCGGCGGCGGAGAAACGCGTACCGCAATCACATTGCGGCCGGCCTTGAGCTGCTTGCTGACATCGAAGCGCCCACGTGCGAAGGCACCGCGCGTGCGCCCCACCTGCGTGCCATTGACCCAGACCTCACCGGCATAGTTGATGCCGTTGAACAGCAGTTCCAGCCGCTTTCCCTGCGCTGCCGCCGGCAGATCGAAACTGCTGCGATACCACCAGTCCTGCCGGCTCAGCGATTCGGGAATGGCCATGTTGTTGAGACCAATATCCGGATCCGGATACACGCCGCGATCGACCAGTGTGGTGAGCACCGTGCCCGGCACGGTGGCCACGCGCCAGGCCGCAGCAGCGCCTGCGTCATCGCCGCGCGACAGGCTGGCGCCGGTGGCCTGCGCCAGATCCGCTGCGGCAGCCAGCTGCCACGCCCCCACCCGCCACGCCGCTGCATCCAGGGGCTGCAGCGCGGGCGTCTGCGGTATCGGCTTGGCCACTGGTGCAGAAAAGGCCGCCGCACTGCGTGGCAGCGTGGCCGGCGCCTGCGGTGCCACCTGGCCGGCCATCTGCTTGACCTGCACCTGCCAGGCCGGCGAGGCATCTTCGAAACGCTGCAAGGTCGCGTCAGGCGCGCTGGACGCAAGTTGCGCGACAGCTGCAGCATCCAGGGCGCCCGCATGCGCGAGGAAACCGGCAATCTCGCCACCGAAGTGCTGCGTATATGCGGCAGGCTGTTCGCGTGGGCCGAACATCAGCACCGGCGCGACCGCACTCCGGCGTAGCGCGCCACTGGCCACCCGACGGCCGTTGGCGTACAGCGTCAACTGCCCGCCTTGCGCCACCGCCGCGACCTGTGTCCAGCTACCGGCACGCAGTGCCTGCTTGCTGCGCAGCACGGTGTCGGCGCCCTGCACGAAGCCGAGCCTGCCGTTGTCGATGGTGAAATAGCGGCCTGCGGCTTGCGGCTCGCCGAGACCGGCGATCAATGCCGGGCCTGCAGTCGCACGCGAGGGGCGCACCCAGCCGGACACGCTCCAGTCTGCGTCGGCGGCCAACAACGGTGCATCGGCGGCAAGCTTCTTCGCCAACCCCATTCCGCCCGCCAGCACGCGGACATCGTACGGGCCGGACGAAGGCACATCGGCAGGCGCAGCCTCCACTGCAGCCCACGCCATGCAACCGCACAACACCCACAGCGCTCCACGGCGGAACGCCTTACGAACCATCAGCATTAGAGGCCTCTCCCAAGCTCTACTGCCAAGCAACGGTGGACACCACCAACATGCAATCGGCAACACGTCCATAGACATGTTGGGCATTGCGTTCGGTCGTGCCGCCCGTGGCTGCCGCCCCTGTTTCAGCGGCCATGGTGCGAGGTAACGTTACCCCAAGGCGATATCGACGACAACCGTTCTGCGTTAGGGTGGTCGCTCCCAGGAGGAGGGAACCATGCGAAACCTGATTCAGTCCGCACTACCCGTGGCGTGTGCCTTGCTGTGTTTTGCCGCTGTACCCGCGTCGGCGCAGCGCCTGAGCGTGCAGTCGCCCGATGCACGTACCCAGGTGGAATTCACCCTGGGCGAGGGCGGCGTGCCGAGCTACCGCGTGCTGTACCGCAACACGATCGTGCTCGACGATGCGCCACTTGGACTGGATCTTGGCAAGGCCGGCACGCTCGGTCGCGGCATGACCGTGCAAGGCAGTACGACCGACACGCACGACAGCCGCTTTGCATTGCCGGTCGGCAAGACCCGCCAGGCGCGCGACCATTACCGCGCGTTGCGCGTGCAGCTCTCCGACCCGCAACAGCGACGCCTGGATATCGAACTGCGCGCCTACGACGAGGGCGTGGCACTGCGCTACGTATTGCCCGATGCTGGCGATGTGCGCATTCGCGATGAGCTCACCAGCTTCGCCTTTCCGCGTGATTACGCATGCTGGACATTGAACCTCGGTCGTTTCGGCACCAGCCACGAGGGCGAGTACGACGCCATCGCGGCGTCGAAGTTGCGCCCGCACAATCTGCTCGAGCTGCCACTGGTCTGCCAGACCGATGCCAAGGGCACCACCCTGGCGATCGGCGAGGCGAACCTGCGCGATTACGCCGGCCTGTATCTCACCGGACGCGCCGACGGCGGGCTGGGTGTATCGGCAAAACTGTCGCCGCGCCTGGACGACCCCAAGCTGGCGGTCAGCATCGACGCGAAGGGCCGCGATTTCGCCACGCCCTGGCGCGTGATCATGCTGGGCGACACCCCGGCGAGCCTGATCGAATCCAACCTGATTTCCGCATTGAATCCGCCGCCGGCGTTCGATGCGCGCTGGGTGCAACCAGGCAAGTCGGCCTGGGACTGGTGGTCGGGCAGCCTGGCCAGCGGGGTGGAGCACCCGGGCATGAACACCGCCACCATCCAGCGCTATATCGACCATGCGCAGCAGTTGAAGCTGCAATACATGCTGATCGACGACGGCTGGTACTACGGCAGCACCGGCGACGGCCAGTACAACGCCGGTGCCGATATCCGCCGCCCGGTGGCGGACCTGGATCTGCCAGGCCTGGTGGCGTATGCGCGCAAACGCGGCGTGGGGCTATGGCTGTGGGCACACTGGCGCGCGCTCGATGCGCACATGGACGACGCACTGGCGTGGTACCAGCAGCTTGGCATCAAGGGCATCAAGGTCGACTTCATGGACCGCGACGACCAGCAGATGGTGGACTTCTACCATCGCCTGTTGAGCAAGGCGGCCGAGCACAAACTGCTGGTGGACCTGCATGGCGCCTATCACCCGACCGGGCTGACCCGCACCTATCCCAATTACCTGACCCAGGAAGGCGTCCTGGGCGCCGAGTACAACAAGTGGACCACCCGCATCACCGCGACCCACAACCTCACGCTGCCGTTCACGCGCATGCTGCTCGGGCCGATGGATTACACGCCGGGCGGTTTCCGCAACGTGCGCCCGGCCGACTTCAAGATGCAGCACATCGCCCCGCAGGTGATGACCACGCGCGCGCAGCAGCTGGCGATGTATGTGGTGTACGAAAGCCCGTTCGCGGTGGTGGCCGACAGCCCGGAGCAGTATGAGAACGTGCCGGCGGCGCAGTTCCTGCGCGATGTGCCGGCAAGTTGGGACCAGACGCTTGCGCTGGACGGTGCGATCGGCGAGCACATCGTGCTGGCGCGGCGCAGCGGCAAGAACTGGTATCTGGGTGCGATGACCAACGAACAGGCACGCACCCTGGAAGTCCCGCTGGCGTTCCTCGGCAAGGGCAACTGGACGGCCACCATCTACGCCGATGGCCAGGCGCCGACGGAGGTGCGTATCGACACCCGCAAGCTCACACGTAACGACAGCTTGCACCTGCAATTGGCTGCCAACGGTGGAGCTGCGATCAGGCTGCAAAAGAAGTAAGAGCAGACATACTCAAATTGAAGTGACCGTGCACACCTTTGCGCATCGGCAAAGCGCCGTACGCAAGGGTGTGCATGACCATCGACACGGCATCCGCGTAGTGCATTGCGCTTGCTCTGTGCCTGATGTCACGCAATACGTATCTGCCAATCCATTTTTTTCCTAGGCAGCTAGGATGCGCAGGCCTTCAACGCAGGCATGCGCCACCGAACGAACTTCGGGACGCGGCTGCGGACTGAAGGCACTGCCGCGCATGGTGCGCCGCATGCAGGCAGTTTCGTTCCGGCGCCAGGGGAAAACATATGACCTTCCGTTCTCATCGGCCGATATCGATCAGCCGCGCTATTGCTGCGCTTTGCGTGTGTGCACTGGCTCCCACCGCTGGCGCCGCCACGCTGCTACCGCCATCGATCTCGGCAAGCAGTGACCGCAGCATCGACGCACTGATGCCCCCCTTGCTGCGGACACCCGCCACCGTAAGTGTCGCGTCTGCCCAACGCGATGCGATGCGCACGTCGTTGTCGGCATCGCGTGCATTTCCGCAAGTCACGCGCGACTTCAAGGATTTTCTGGATGCTCAGGCGCAGCTCAGTTACGCCACCCGTGGCGCTGCGGCCAAGGTCAGCGACCCCACCGCCTTCGCCGAAATGCAGCGTTATCTGTTCAACCGTTACAACGGTTTGACCGTGCTGCGCAGCGTGCAACAGGACGGCAAGGTGTTCGATTGCATTCCAAGTGCACAGCAGCCCGCCTTGCGCGATGGCAGCACGCCGGCGGCGCCGCCCACTCTCTCAAGCAACACGGGTACAGCGACGCCGATCGATCCGCCGCAACGCTGCGATACCGGCAGCGTACCGCTCGAACGCATCGGCCTGGCCGAGATGAGCAAGCATGCGAACCTGCGCAGCTTTCTGCGCGGCACCACACCGCGCGCGATCGCACCCAGGCAGGCTGACGCCATGCCGGCGGCGCAGGAGGCAGCACCGATAACGCATTACTACTCCAGCGTCTTTCTGGATACCGCCGGCACATCGGTCACAGGCGCAGGAGCCGACATCAATCTGTGGGCGCCCGCATTACGCTCCCTCAACGAGATACAAACCATCAGTCAGATATGGATCGTTGGTGAGAGCACAAGCAAGCAAACGCAAACACTCGAAGTGGGCTGGCAGATCCAGCCAGGCGCAGGTTGGGGCAACAAGCCCATCGTTTTCATTTATTCCACTCAGGACGCTTACATCAAGACAGGTTGCCACAATCTGGATTGCAGCGATTTCGTGCAGACCAGCACGCGAAATGTCCTGGGCGCTCAGCCGGCCGCCGGGTTCAGCATTGCAGGCGGCAAGCAGACCATGCTGGGCGTGGAATTCCAGAGGAATACCGACGGCAACTGGTGGCTTCGCCTGGACGGCGAATGGATCGGCTACTACAAGGCATCATTGTATTCGGGCGATCTCGCCAACGGACGCGTTGCGTACGTGAGCGCAGGCGGCGAAGTCTCGACCAACAGTGGTGTAGCCAGCACACGCATGGGGAGCGGCCAGTTCGCAGCAGCGGGCTATCGCCAGGCCGCATTCCAGGCCAACCACTTCTACCGCGATGCGGCGATGGTCACCCATCCCGTGCAGCGCCTGTCGTCGCTGAGCGTGGAGCATCCGTCCTGCTACACGCTGGCGATGGCCGGTTACACCTATCCGTATGCACTGGGCGCTGGCGTTACCCGCACCACCTTGTCGCCGGAAATGCAGAACGGCGGCTTCTACTTCGGCGGGCCGGGCTGCGCACGCTGAGTGAGTTGAGATGAGTCGATCGCGCGTGCCGTTTCGGTGCGCGCGATTTCAGCAGGCACGATCGCTTACGGCAAATCCACGCCTGCGCACACGGCCGGGCGGGCATCCTTGATCTGCTGCACACCCCGCGCATCGAACTGCAGCGCGGCATGTTTCGGTGCAAAGGCAGGCCACGCGGGCAGGCCTTTGGCATTGGGATTGCCACGCTGCACGAATGCCGCCCAATACCGTTGCAGGCTCACCGGTGGCTGGCCGATCGGCAGGTTCTTGAACAGGAACGGCAGCTCGGCGCTATGGGTCACCTGCCCCCCCGGCGCGGCGGTGTCGAACACGTAATGCCATACCGGCACACCGAGCGCGGCCTGGCGCTGGGCCACAGTCACCGCCGGGCAACGGAAGGTGAGGTCGGTGGACAGCTGCATGGCCGCATTGCCCTGCCGCGCCGCGCGCTGTTCGGCGTTTGCGCGTTGCCTCTGCAGCACAGCATCGGCACGATCGGGATAGTCACGGCGCAGGCGCGCCTGCGCGCCCTGCTCGCCGCCATAGGTGAGCTCCTGCACCACGTAACCGATCAGCAGCGGCACCTTGGCTTGCGCACCGCTTGCCAACAGCTCGGCCGGCGCGCGCGGCAGCACGCGTCCATCGACCACCGCCTGCAGCCAGATATAGCCATCATCGTCCAGCGCCGGCACATCCACACCCTGCCCGGCCTCGAGCAGCTGGTCGACCGGCAACGCACGCAACTGCGCCAGGCGCGTGGCCGGATCGTCGATGCCGGCGCGCTTGGCGATGCTCACGCCCACTGCGCGGTTGTCGTCCAGGCTGCGCGCCGGCAAGCCAAACCCGGCGGTGCCGCTCTGTTCGATCGCGGCCGAAAACAGGCCGCGCGCCAACGGGCTGAGCATCAGCAGGCCCACGTCCTGGCCGCCCGCCGATTGCCCGGCAATGGTGACCCGCGCAGGGTCGCCGCCAAACTGCGCAATGTTGTCGCGCACCCAGCGCAAGGCCGCAATCTGATCGAGCAGGGCGTAATTGCCGGCCGCCTCGTTCTCGCCATCGCGCAGCTCCGGCAGCGACAGAAAACCCAGCGCGCCCAGCCGGTATTGCAGCGTCACCACCAGCATGTTCTGCGCAACCAGGTTGGTGGGCAGATGCCCGTCCGCACCACCGGCCACATTGGCGCCGCCATGGATCCAGACGAACACCGGCAACGGCTTGGCCGGATGCAGCTGCGGGGTCTGCACTTCCACATACAGGCAGTCTTCGCTGCCGCGGCTGGCCATGGCGTTGTTCCAGCCCAGCGCGGGCTGCACGCACGGCGTGGCTGCCTGGGTGGCATCACGCACCTGCGTCCATGCGGCGGCCGGTTGCGGTGGCCGCCAGCGCAGCGGCCCAAGCGGCGGTGCGGCAAACGGAATCTTGCGGAACACTGCGCTGCCATCGTCCTGCCACTGACCACGCACCGGCCCGTGGTCGGTCTGCACCTCTGGCGGCTCGACCGGCGACAGGGCAGCAGCATTGCCGGCCATGGCCAAGGCGCAACTTGCGGCAAACATCCAGATACCTGTGCGCATCGTTATGCTCCTGGCAGCGCGCGTGCGCGCCACGCGGCTTGGAAGACAGCGGTAGCGGAAGCCACGTTGAGACTTTCCACCAGGCCGCTGCCGTGGATGGACAACTGCAGATCGCAGTCGCGCGCGAACTGGCGGTCCATGCCCTCGCTTTCCGCGCCCATCACGTACACCAGGCGTTGCGGCAGGCTGGCAGCGAAGACGTCCTGGCCGCCATCGACGAGCGTGGCCGCCACCGCAAACCCGGCGTGCCGCAACTGCGCCAGCGCCTGCGCGGTCTGCGGCAACTGCACCAGCGGCACCGCTTCGGCACCGCCTTCGGCGACACGGGCCGCCGCGCCGGACAACCCCAGCGTGGAGCCGGCCGGCAGCAGCAGGCCGGCCACACCGAAGTGCGCCGAGGAGCGCAGGATCGCGCCAAAGTTGTGCGGATTGCCCACACCATCCAGCCACAGCGCCAGCACCGGGCCCGGCGGCAGCGCGGCCAGCCATTCCTGCAGCGGCTGCGGCGGCACGCGCAGCACATCGGCCACCACGCCTTCGTGGTGCGCACTGGCAGCGAGCTTGCTCAGGTCGGCCTCTTCCACCACGCGGTAGCCGATGCGCTGGGCCACGCACCAGGCCAGCACCGCCTTGAACTGCGGGATGCGCGCTTCGGTCAGGTAGAGCTTGCGCAGCGCCTGCGGACGCGCCTTGAACACCGCCTGCACCGCATTGATGCCGTACAGGCGCAGCTCGCGCGCGGTGTTGGCGTTGGCAGCGGCCGGTGCGGCGGCGGGACGTGCCGCGGGCGCAGCCGGCGCCGGGGCGCGTGGTGCCGCACGACCCCACGGGTTGAGCGGCGTAGCGCCGCTACCGGTGTTGCCGCGTGGCGGTCGTGCGCCACGTCCATCGTGCTGTGTCATCGTTGTGTCCAGAAATCCGCGTTCTTGATGCCAAGCCGGGCCGGATCGAAGACCGGATCCAGCCCCTGGCGTTTTTGTCGTTCGTAGTCCTTCAGGGCCAGCATCGCCGGCTTGTGCAGGATCAGGATGGCGATGATGTTGAGCCAGGCCATGACGCCGACGCCGATGTCGCCAAGCGCCCAGGCCAGCTGCGCATTATGGAACGCGCCGAAGATCACCATGCCCAGGATGCCCAGGCGCAGCAACAGCACGGTAAGCGGGCGGCGGCGGTTGCCATTGACGTAGTTGAGGTTGGTTTCGGCCATGTAGTAATAGGCCATGATGGTGGTGAAGGCGAAGAAGAACAGCGCCACCGCCACAAAGCCCGCGCCCCAGCCCGGCAGCACCGATTCCACCGCCGCCTGCGCATACCCGGGGCCTTCTTCCACCCCGCTCAGGCCGGCATACAGGCCAGGCTTGGCGCCGTCGGGCGCGTACACGTTGTACTTGCCGGTGGTGAGGATCAGGAACGCGGTGGCGGTGCACACCATCATGGTGTCGAAGTAGATCGCAAACGCCTGCACATACCCCTGCTTGGCCGGATGCGAGACCTCTGCCGCGGCCGCGGCATGCGGCCCGGTGCCCTGCCCGGCTTCGTTGGCGTAGATGCCGCGCTTGACGCCCCATTCCACCGCCAGCCCCAGCAGGGCGCCGAACGCGGCATGGCTGCCGAAGGCACTGCTGAAGATGGTGGCGAACATGTCCGGCACACGCTCGGCATTGAGCACCATGATGACCAGCGCCATCAGGATGTAGCCCATCGCCATGAACGGCACCACGATTTCGGCGAAGTTGGCGATGCGCTTGACGCCACCGAAAATGATCACCCCAAGCATGCACGCCACCACGATGCCGATGCCCAGCTTGGCCGCATCGCGCATCGGCAGGCCCATCCACTGCCCGTCCATCGCACCGCACAGGCTGGTGCCGCGGCAGGCGTTGATGGCGCTGTCGGCAATCGCATTGGCCTGCACGCCCGGCATCAGAAACCCGGTGGCGATGATGGTGGCCACCGCGAAGCTGAGCGCGTACCACTTCAGACCCATTGCCTTTTCGATGTAGTACGCCGGGCCGCCGCGATAGCGGCCGTCGGCATCCTTGGTCTTGTAGATCTGCGCCAGCGTCGATTCCACGTACGAGGTGGACGCGCCAAGGAACCCCATCACCCACATCCAGAAGATCGCGCCCGGCCCGCCGAAGGCAATGGCGGTGGCGACGCCGGCGATGTTGCCGATGCCGATACGCCCGGCCATCGACATTGCCAGTGCCTGGAACGAGGACACCCCGGCATCGGACTTCTGCCCGCCCACGGTGAGACGGATCATTTCCACGAACCCGCGTACCTGCATGAAACCGGTGCGGATGGTGAAGTACACGCCCGCCCCCAGGCACATGAAGATCAGCGCCTTGCTCCAGACGATGCCGTTGATGCCATTGATGAGTGCTTCCACGCAATCTCCCCGAGTGCTGGATCGTGAACCCCAGCGACGTGGGGAGTGGGTCGATTCTGGCCGAAAGCGCCGCGCGATGCGACGTCTATGCCTGGTGCCTTGTGCGTGGCGGGTGATGCGCGCTCAGCACGCCATGCCGTGTCGGCTGCGCATGTGCATGTGCATGCCGTGCGCACCATATGGGGCATGGGGACATGCATGCCGCGCCCCTGCGCGACGACGCCCCTGGCATGCGGCCGCCTGGCCAAGCCCGGATCCATGCCGCGAGCGAGCATGGGGTGCATGCGAACGCTGCACCAACACCGGCATGTGCGCGTGGCACATGCCGGTTCGTGCACCAAGCGCGCCCCGTGCGGTCGCGCTGCGTGCCGCCTCAGCGCTTGGCCGTCTGCGCCTGTTGGAGCGCGGCGCACAGGCGAATGCTCTCGCCGGTCTGGGCCAGACCGCGATCGGCACCGCTGAGGCTGGCCAGACGCGGCTTGAAGAACGCCTCCAGGCGGTCGGCCTCTTCGCTGCTGCAGCCACCGCTCGCGCCCAGTGCCGGCAAGCCGCCACCATCGAACGAACCGCTGCGCTGCACGATGCGGTCGAAGTTGGCGGTGAACCACGGCCACATCGATGCATGCGACGCGTGCTCGGCGTGGCCGCGACGCAGCAGGCTCTTCATCTCGCCGACCTTGATTGCATCGGTGAGCGCAAAATCCCGCACCTGCTTGAGCAATGCCGGATCCTGCACCGCACCCAGCCCGTCGATCATCGCGTTGCGCTGCGCCGGGTCGGCATGCGTGCGCAAGGCCGCGATCAAGGCATCCACCGCGGCCGCGCCACGTTCCTGCACGGTCACCGCCAGTGCGCTACCGAGCAGGTCGGGATTGGCTGCGGAGAAGTCCAGCGCGCCGTTGCCGCCGGCCAGCACGGCATCGCCCTGGGCGAGCAAGGCCTTGCGCACCTCGGGATTGCGCAGGCGCAGGCCGAACAGGCTGGCCAGGGAGCTCCGCAGCGCGACATCGTCGACCGACTCGCCGCTGCGCCGCGTATAACCCAACTGGCGCAGGCGCGGCAGGTAGGCCTGCTCGGCCACCTTGCGCAAAGCGCCGCGTTGCGCGTCGGTGCTGGCCTGGTACTGCCAGATCCACACGAAGCGGTCCACCAGCGCGGTGGACACATCGGCCGACGGCGACGGCGCCAGTTGCTTGAGTGCTGCCAGCACCGCATCGCTGTCGGCATCGCCATGGCGGTAGGCCGCGTCGATCGCATCGGCATAGGCGAGCTTTTCGCTGTCGTCGAGCTGGCCGATCTGCTTGCCCAGTGCGGCCAGCTGCTTCTTCGGCAGGCTGAAACGGTAATAGCCGGCACCACGCGCGTTCGGGAAGACCCAGGTGTTGTTGCCGGCACCTTCCAGCACGATGCTGCCGCTGGCGCTGTCCAGCAGCTGGCAGGCAGTACCGACCTGATTCTTGCCCTTGCCGTATTTCACGCACACCGGCACGCCCCACTGCTGCGCGGTCGACCCGGTCGAGCCCAGCGGCAGATACCGCTGCTGCTGCAGGTTGACCACGGTCTTGCCACCGGCGCGGGCCACCTGGGTCTGCAGGTACGGCACGCCCGGCTGGTCGAGGAAACTGCGGAAGGCTGCCTTGAACGCATCGTCCTTGCCGGCCGCGTCGGCGATCGCATCGACCAGGTCGTCGGCAGTGGCATTGGCGAACCTGTGCTTGGCGATATAGGCCCGCATGCCCTCGCGGAACACCTCCTCGCCGACGAAGGCTTCGAACATCGCCAGCACCGCTGCACCCTTCTGGTAGGTGATGCCGTCGAAGGCGGTCTCGATATCGCCATTGCCGGTGATCGGCTGGCGGATCTTGCGTGCGCTGACCAGGCTGTCGTTGTTCATCGCATACTGCGCGCCGCCGATACGATCCAGGTTGGCGTGATACTCCGGATGCAGCTGCATGGTGATCTTCTGCTGCATCCAGGTGGCGAAGGCCTCGTTGAGCCACAGGTCGTCCCACCACGCCATGGTCACGGTGTCGCCGGTCCATTGGTGCGCCAGCTCATGCGCGTTGGTGTTGAAGGAGCGCTGCACGTTCACTGCCGGCGAGTCCTTGTCCAGCAACAGCAGCCAGTCGCGGAAGGTGACAAAGCCCGGGTTCTCCATCGCACCGGCGCTGAAATCCGGAGCGGCCACCAGATCGAGCTTGTCGAAGGGATAGCCGAATGCGTAGTAATCCTCCAGCGCGGCGATGATCGCCGGGGTCTGGTCCAGTGCGGGGGTGATGCGCGGACCCTGCCCCTTGGCGGCAATGCCGCGCAACGGCGTGGCGTTGGGGCGCTGCGGCGTGGCCGGCATGGCGGGCACATCCACCACATCCCACGGACCGGCCGCGTACGCCACCAGGTAGGTAGGCAACGGCACGGTGGGCGCGAAGGTCACTGTCTTCCACCCCTTGCCGGCCGGCTTGGTCGAGGTGGCGATGGTATTGGCCAGCGCCTGGTCGTCCTTGGGCACGGTCAGGCTGATGTCGAAGGGCGTCTTGAATGCAGGCTCGTCAAACCCGGGAAATGCGTAGCGCGCGCTGATCGGTTCCATCTGCGTCATCGCATAGGCATTGCCCTGGTACTTCACCTGATACAGGCCCTGCAGCTGCTGATTGAGCGGCGCGCTGTAGGCGATGTCCACGGTGATGGTCTGTGGCTTGAGCGTGCGACCGAAATCCAGACGCACCACACCGGCCTGCGCATCGGCCTGTACATAGCGCGCGGTCAGCGCCTTGCCCTTGCCGGGCTTGACCGTGGCCTTGCTGACCTTCAGCTCCTTGCCGTGCAACCACACGTGGTCGGAGGCCTGCTTGAGCTGCACGCGAATGATGGTGCGGCCACTGAACTGCGCCTGGTCCGGATCGATCTTCAGCGCCAAACTGTAGCGCTCGGGCACCGCCCACGCCGGCAGGCGTCCATTGGGCAACGGCTCACCGGAGGATTGCGCCAGCGCCGTGCCGCAGCACAACGCAAGAAGGGAAGGAGCAAGCAGGCAGGCAAGACGGCGCATCGGCATTTCCGGTCAGGGTAACCGCCGAAGTCGATCACAGGCGGCAGTGACTGTCATGTGTCCTTCGTCATTGCGCGGCCCAGCCAGCGCTCTGGCACGGGCATTCAGACCAGAGGCGAGGGTTTCACGCAGCGATCTCGACCGACGGCGCCATCGCATAACCGCAGTCAACGCTCTAGGGCATACCGCGCGGCCACCTTGCAGATATTTCAATCACCCGACTCGTACGCCGGCTGGCAGGCGCTAGGCGTGCCCACCCACCGACGGGGTTTTCGCCTCCAGCGCGTCCAATTGGCGTGCCAGCGCCTCCGGCGACTTGGTGTACGGGGCGATCAGGCTGTAGAACGCCGGCACCACGTACAGCGACAGCAGCGTGGACAGCGAGACGCCGAAGATCACCACCACGCCGATGGTCGCGCGGCTGGCCGAGCCGGGCCCGCCGGCCACCACCAGCGGGATCGCGCCGACCACGGTGGCGATGGAGGTCATCAGGATCGGGCGCAGGCGCACCGATGCCGATTCCACGATCGCCGCGTGCACGCTGCGGCCTTCGTCGCGCAGCTGATTGGCGAATTCCACGATCAGGATGCCGTTCTTGGCCGCCAGGCCCACCAGCATCACGATGCCGATCTGGCTGAACAGATTGAGCGTACCGCCGGTGAGCCACAGGCCGACCAGTGCGCCCAGCACCGCCAACGGCACGGTCAGCATGATCACCAGCGGGTGGGCAAAGCTCTCGAACTGCGCCGCCAGCACCAGGTACACCACCAACAGGGCCATGCCGAAGGTCAGCAGCACCGCGCTGCCGGATTGCTGGTATTCGCGCGATTCGCCCTTCCAGTCCACCTGGGCGTAGTCGGGCAGCTCTTCGCGCGCGGTCTGCTGCGCCCAGGCGATCGCTTCGCCCAGCGGGTAGCCCGGGGCCAGGCCGGCAGTAATGGTGATCGCGCGCAGGCGATTGAAGCGGTTCAAGGTGCCGGCTTCGGCCACTTCGCTCAAGCTCACCAGGTTGGACAGCGGAATCAGCTCTCCCCGGCTGGAGCGCACGCGGATGGCGGTGAGGTCTTCCGGCGACATGCGACCCTCGCGCCCGGCCTGCAGCATCACGTCGTATTCCTCGCCGTTGTCGACGAAGGTGGTGACGCGGCGCGAGCCCATCATGGCCTCCAGCGCGCCACCGATCGCGGTGACCGGCACGCCCAGGTCGGCCGCACGCAGGCGGTCGATGTTGACGCGCATCTGCGGGCGGGTTTCCTTGTAATCAGAGTCCGGGCCGACCAGGCCGGGATTGGATTCCATGCGCTGCAGAATGCGATCGCGCCATTGCGCGATTTCCGCATAATCCGGCCCGCCCAGCACAAGCTGGAACGGCTGGCCGCGGCTCCGCACCAGGCCGCCGCTGACCTGCGTGCGCGCACGCACGCCACTGAGCACATTGAGTTTTTGTTGCAGTTCGTCGGCCACTTCGGTGGTCGGGCGGGTGCGCTTTTCCCAGTCCTGCAGAAATACGCTGACGCGGCCGGTATGCATTTCCTCGCTGCTGCCGAAGCCGCCGGGCACGCGCGGGTTGGCGCGCACGATGGGTTTGTCCGGGCCGACGTACGGACGCAGGATGTCTTCGACCTGATGCATCTGGCCCACGGTGTAATCGAAACCGGCGCCCTCGGGGCCGTCGATCATGATCTGGAAATTGCCGCGGTCTTCGGCCGGCGCCAGCTCGGAGGGAATGCGGCCCATCAGCCATGCGCTTGCGCCCAGCGCCAGCAGCATCAGCAACGCAAACACCCAGGTGCGTTGCACGTGGCGCTCCAGCGAGCGGCCGTACGCAGCGGACACCGCCTGCATGCGCCCATCGAACCATTGGTGGAAGCGATTGGGCTTGGCCAGCCCGTGCGCGCGCAGCAACTTGGACGACATCATCGGCGTCAGCGTCAGCGCCACGAAGGCCGAGATCGCCACCGCCGCCGCCAGCGCCACTGCCAACTCGCGGAACAGCCGCCCGGTGTTGCCTTCCAGAAAGCCCACCGGCAGGAACACCGCCACCAGCACCGCCGTGGTCGCAATCACCGCGAACGCGACCTGTGCGGTGCCGCGCTTGGCGGCCACCAGCGGCGGCTCGCCCAGGTCGATGCGGCGCTGGATGTTTTCCACCACCACGATGGCATCGTCCACCACCAGGCCGATACACAGCACCAGCGCCAGCAAGGTGAGCAGGTTGATCGAGAAATCGAAGGCATACAGCGCGATGAATGCGGCAATCAGGCACACCGGCACCGTCACCGCCGGAATCAGCGCCGCACGTGCGCTGCCCAGGAACACCCAGATCACCACCAGCACCAGCACCACCGCCTCGACCAGCGTGTGATAGACGCGTTCCACCGCCGCGTCGATGAAGGTGGTGGTGTCGAAGGCGACGAAGATATTGGTGCCCTGCGGCAGCGATTTCTGCACTTCTTCGGCTTGCGCGCGTGCCTCGCGCGCCACGTCCAGCGCATTGGCGGTGGAATTGCGCACGATGCCCAGGCCGACGTTGGGCACGCCATTGCTCTGGAAATACGCGCGCCGCTCGGCCGAGGTGAGTTCCACCTTGGCCACATCGCCCAGCCGTACCACGTAACCGCCCTCGCCCTTGTTCAACGGCAACTTGGCGAAGTCTTCGGGCTTGAGGTAACTGCGCTCCACCCGCAGGGTGAAGTCGCGCTGCGCCGATTCGATGCTGCCGGCCGGCAATTCCACGTTCTCGTTCTGCAGCGCGGCTTCCACATCGGCAACCGTGAGCGCGCGTGCGGCCAGTTGGTCGCGGTCCAGCCAGATGCGCATGGCGTAGCGCTGGCGGCCGCCGATGCGCACCTGCGCCACGCCATCCAGGCTGGAAAAGCGGTCGACGACATAGCGCTCGGCATAGTCGGACAGCTGCAGCGTGTCCATCGTGCTGGAGCTCATGTTGAGCCACAGGATGGGGTCCGCGTCGGCCTCGACCTTGGAAATCTCCGGCGGGCGCGCCTGGTCGGGCATGCGATCGGAGACGCGGCTGACCGCATCGCGCACATCGTTGGCAGCCGCTTCCACATCGCGCGATTGCGCGAATTCGATGCTGATGTCCGAAGAACCATTGCGGCTGCGCGCCTCGATGGTGGCGATGCCCTCGATGCCGGCCAGCGCGTCTTCCAGCACCTGGGTGATGCGGCTTTCCACCACGGCGGCCGAGGCGCCGGTGTATTCCACATCCACCGAGACGATGGGCGGGTCGATCGCCGGCAGTTCGCGCAAGGTGAGCCGGGTGAACGACATCACCCCCAGCACGATCAGCAACAGGCTCATGACCACCGCCATCACCGGGCGGGTAATGGACAGGTCGGAGAGTTTCATCGTGCGGCCTGCGGGGCGGCCCGCGCCGGTGCCGGCTGGTCGGCGACCTTCAGGCCGGGCCGCAGCTTGCCGGTGCCATCCACCACGATGCGCTCACCGGCCTTGAGGCCTTCGAGAATTTCCACCTTGCCATCGCGGCGCTCGCCCAGACGCACGTCGGCGCGCTCCACGCTGCTGTCGGGCTTGACCCGGAACACGTACGATTCGCGCCCCACCTGCACCACCGCGATTTCCGGGATCACCACCGCCTGCCGCGCCGGCTGGAACAGCCGCACATCCAGCAGCATGCCCGGACGCAGCCGGCGATCGTCGTTGGGGAAATTCGCGCGCACCGTGACCGAACGCGTGGTCTCGTCGATCCGCGAATCGATCGCCGCCACCTCGCCTTCGAAACGCGCCCCCGGATACGCCGCCGCAGTGCCGTTGACGGTATTGCCAAGCTGCACCAGGCCGAATTGCGATTCCGGCACCTGGAAATCCACGTACATGCGCGCCACATCGTCCAGCGTGGCGATCACGGTGCTGGAGGTGATCAACGAGCCCGGGCTGATCTGGCGGATGCCCAGCACGCCGGAAAATGGCGCGCGCACCTCGCGGTCGATGATTTCCGCACGCATCTGCTGCACGCGCGCCTGCGCGGCATCGCGCAACGCGCGCTGGGTATCGACCGTGGACTTGGCCACCAGCTGCTGGCCCACCAGGCTCAACTGGCGCCGGTACAGCTGGTCGGTTTCCTCGAAGGTGGCCTGTGCGGCGGTCAGCGCGGCCTGCTGCGAATTGCCGCGCAGGCGCAGCAGCAGCTGCCCGGCCTTGACCTCATCGCCACTGTCGAAATAGACCTGCTCGACCACATCGCTGACCGCAGCGGTCAGCGCCACCGACTCGCGCGCACGCACGGTGGCGATGGACTGCACGGTGGAGTTCCAGGGTTGCACCGCCACCGGCTGCACCACCACCGGGATGGGCTTGGCCACCGCCGGCGCACTCGCCTGGCGGGAACAACCGGACAGCCATACGGCCAACAGAAGCGCAACGCAGACGCGCGCGCTGGGCAGAACAAGCATCAGAACATCCTGGCGGGGTACGGCGAAAGTTTACCGGCCTCGCCGGCATGAATTGCCGGAAAGGGCGCGCTTTGCACCATGACCAACGACCCTTGCCGCCGGCGTCACGATGCGCTGTCGAGCGTGACGCAGAACGCACCGACTGCAGCGCCAAGCGGGCCCAAGCGGGCATCACGAACCAGGCGCACCGGGGTGCCCATGGATCGCGTGCCGCCCGTCCTGCCTGCCACCTGCCCGCTGTGCCGCCTGCGTCGCGCTCAGCGCTCCAGCCCGAGATACCCCAGCACCTGGCGCGCCAGCGCCTCTACATTCTCACCGTCGGCGTGAAGATGGACTTCCGGCGTTTCCGGCGGCTCGTACGGCGAGTCGATGCCGGTGAAGTTGGGAATCTGCCCGGCGCGGGCCTTGCGGTACAGCCCCTTCACATCGCGCGCCTCGGCCACCGCCAGCGGCACATCGACGAACACCTCGACGAACTCGCCCGCCTCGAAGCGTTCGCGCGCCAGTTGGCGCTCGGCACGGAACGGCGAGATGAAGCTGACCAGCACGATCAGCCCGGCGTCGGCCATCAGCCGCGCCACCTCGGCCACGCGGCGGATGTTTTCCACGCGATCTTCGTCGGTGAAGCCCAGATCGCGGTTGAGCCCGTGGCGCACGTTGTCGCCGTCCAGGATGAAGGTGTGATAGCCCAGCGCGTGCAGGCGTTTGTCGACCAGATTGGCCACGGTGGACTTGCCGGCACCGGACAGGCCGGTGAACCACAGCACGCGCGGCGCCTGGCCCTTGATGCGCGCCCGTGCACTGCGGTCCACATCCAGATGCTGCCAGTGCACGTTGCCGGCACGGCGCAGCGCGAATTCCAGCGTGCCGGCGGCCACGGTGGCATGGGTCTGCCGGTCGATCAGGATGAAGCCGCCCAGCACGCGGTTGCGCGCATACGGCGCGAACGCAACGGGCTCGTCCAGCGACAGATTGCAGTAGCCCACCTCGTTGAGCTCCAGCCGCTTGGCGGCCAGGCGCTCCTGGGTATTCACATCGACCTTGTGCTTGACCTCGCTGATGCTCGCGGTGACCGTGCGCGCGCCGATCTTCAGCCAGTACGGGCGCCCCGGCAGCAGCGCGGCATCGTCCATCCACAGCAAATGCGCGGCGAACTGGTCGGCCACTTCGGGCGGGTCGTCGATGCCGGCGATGATGTCGCCGCGGCTGATATCGATCTCGTCGGACAAGGTCAGCGTCACCGCCTGACCGGCACGCGCCCCATCCACTGCGCCATTGGCATCGAGCACGCTGGCTACCTGCGAGCGCCGCCCGGATGGCACCACCACCACCGCATCGCCGACCCGTACCTGCCCGGCCGCGATGGTGCCGGCGTAGCCGCGAAACTGCGAATTGGGCCGGTTGACCCATTGCACCGGCAGGCGCAGGCCGCCGGCGTCCTCCGGCGACGCCAGTTGCACGCTCTCCAGATGCTGCAGCAGATGCGGCCCCTGGTACCACGGCATGCGGGTGGACGGGGCGGACAGGTTTTCGCCGGCCAGCGCCGACAACGGAATGCATTGCACATCGGCGATGCCCAGCTGCGCGGCCAGCGCGCGATAGCCCTCGGCGATGTCGGCGAACACCTGCGCGTCGTAGTCCACCAGATCCATCTTGTTGACCGCCAGCACCACGTGGCCGATGCCCAGCAGCGACACGATGTAGCTGTGCCGGCGGGTCTGGGTCAGCAGCCCCTTGCGTGCATCCACCAGCACCACCGCCACATCGGCGGTGGACGCACCGGTGGCCATGTTGCGGGTGTACTGCTCGTGGCCGGGGCAATCGGCGACGATGAACTTGCGCCGGTCGGTATCGAAATAGCGGTAGGCCACATCGATGGTGATGCCCTGCTCGCGCTCGGCCGCCAGCCCGTCCATCAGCAAGGCGTAATCGATGCCCTCGCCCTGGGTGCCATGGCGGCGGCTATCGCTTTCCAGCGCCGCCAACTGATCGTCGAACAAGCGCTTGCTGTCGTACAGCAACCGCCCGATCAGCGTGCTCTTGCCATCGTCCACGCTGCCGCAGGTGATGAAGCGCAGCAGCGGCTTGGATTCGTGCTGTTGGAGGTAGGCAGCGATGCTGCCGCTTTGTCGGGACCCGGGACCCGGGACCCGGGACCCGGAAAAATCAACAGCCAAAGCGATACCGCTGTCAGCATCGCGCTTTTCCCCGGTCCCCGGTCCCCGGTCCCCGGTCCCGGCCTGCTCCCACGCCTCACTGCCCATCAGAAATACCCCTCCAGCTTCTTCTGTTCCATCGAGGCGCCCGGTGCGTGGTCGATCATGCGGCCCTGGCGCTCGGAGCTGGTGCTGACCAGCATTTCGGCGATCACCGCTTCCAGCGTGTCGGCGGTGGAATCGATCGCGCCGGTGAGCGGGTAGCAGCCCAGCGTGCGGAAGCGGACCGAGCGCAGCTGCGGGGTTTCGCCAGGGTGCAGCGGCAGGCGCGCGTCGTCGACCATGATCCAGGCGCCGTCGCGCTCCACCACCGGGCGCGGTGCAGCGAAATACAGCGGCACCACCGGGATGTTCTCGCGGTAGATGTACAGCCAGATATCCAGCTCGGTCCAGTTGGACAGCGGGAACACCCGCACGCTCTCGCCGGGGCTGATGCGTGCGTTGTACAGATTCCACAGCTCCGGGCGCTGGTTCTTCGGGTCCCAGCGATGGCGCGCATTGCGGAACGAGAACACCCGCTCCTTGGCGCGCGATTTCTCTTCGTCGCGGCGCGCTCCGCCGATCGCCGCATCGAAGCGGCCCTGCTCCAGCGCCTGCTTGAGCCCCTGGGTCTTCATGATGTCGGTGTGCACCGCGGCACCGTGGCTGATCGGGCCGATGTCCTGGGCGATGCCGTCGGGGTTGATGTGCACGCGCAGGTCCACGCCCGTCTCGGCCGCGCGGCGGTCGCGGAAGGCGATCATCTCGCCAAACTTCCAGCGCGTGTCCACGTGCAGCAGCGGAATCGGCGGCGGCGACGGCGCGAATGCCTTGAGCAGCAGATGCAGCAGCACCGAACTGTCCTTGCCGACCGAATACAGCATCACCGGCGCGAGGAATTCGGCGGCGACTTCGCGCAGGATGTGGATGCTTTCGGCTTCGAGCCGGTCGAGATGGGACAGCGGCAGCAGGGTCATCGGGATGTCGTCGGCATCGGTGGCAGGCCATCCGATGGTAGGGCAAGGCGCTGCAGTGTGTGCCGTGCTGATGCCGGCCCGAAATAAGCGGCCGGCATAACGCGATAACGGCTGCTCCTTTCTGGGGACTGCAACGCTTCCCTAACATCGTCGGTCTGATCCAAGCCCCCGGACCCGAATGACTGCCGCCAGCTCCGCGCTACCGCCCAGCCCCTTGCCCGACGAGCGCAAGGCGCTGCTGGAACGGTTGGTCGACGGCCTGGATGCCGCGTCGCTGTGGTGGCTGTCCGGCTACACCGCCGGGCTGGCCCAGGGCCAGCCGCCGCGCGCGTTGGCGGTGCTGCCGGGCGGGCAGCCGCAGGCACTGGCCCAAGACAGCCAGCGCCTGACCGTGCTGTACGGCAGCCAGACCGGCAACGCCCGCCGGCAGGCCGAACAACTGGCCGCCGACGCCGAGGCGGCGGGCCTGCAGGTGCGGCTGCTGCGCGCCGATGCCTACCCTACCCGCGAGCTGGCCAGCGAACGCCTGCTGTACGTGGTGATCAGCACCCAGGGCGAAGGCGACCCGCCAGACGATGCGATCGGCCTGGTGGAGTTTCTCGCCGGCCGCCGCGCGCCCAAGCTGCCCGAGCTCAAGTACGCGGTGCTGGGCCTGGGCGACTCCAGCTATGCGGACTTCTGCGGCATTGCGCGGCGCATCGATGAACGCCTGGCCGAGCTGGGGGCCAGCCGCGTGCAGCCGCGGGGCGAAGCCGACCTGGACATCGACAGCGTGGCCACCCCCTGGCGCACGCAGGCGCTCAAGCACGCACGCGAGCAGCTCAAGAGCGGCCCGCACTCGGCCACGATCACGCCACTGCGCAGCAGCCCCGCCGCGCCGGCCTGGTCGCACCAGCATCCGTTCGGCGCCGAACTGCTGGCCAACCAGGTCATCAGCGGGCGCGACTTCAAGGGCCCGGGCTTCCGCGTCTATGCGCAACCGGGCAAGCGCGTGCGGCACCTGGAATTCTCGCTGGACGGCAGCGGCCTGAGCTACGAGCCGGGCGATGCACTGGGCATCGTCCATCGCAACCCGCCGGCCCTGGTGGAACCGCTGCTGCAGGCCGTGCGCCTGGATGGCGATGCCGCCGTCACAGTTGGCGAGGACACCTTGCCCCTGCGCGACTGGCTGAGCAGCCGGCGCGAACTGACCAAGCTGTCGCGGCCATTTCTTGCCGCACATGCCGAGCGCGCCGGTGCCCACGAGCTGCAGGCGCTGCTCGCCCAGACCCAGACCGCCGGCCTGGCGGCGCTGCTCGCCGATCACCAGGTGATCGACGTGCTGCGCCGCTGGCCGGCGGACTGGGACCATGCCAGCCTGCTGGCCAGCCTGCGCCCGCTCACCCCACGGCTGTACTCGATCGCCTCCAGCCGCAAGCGCGTGGGCGAGGAGGTGCATCTGGCCGTGGACGAGCTCACCTACCAGGCCCACGGGCATGCGCACCTGGGCTCGGCCAGCGGCTTTCTCGCTGCACTGGCCGAAGGCGACACCGCACCGGTCTACATCGAGCCGAACGAACGCTTCCGCGTGCCGGCCGATACCGACCGCGACATCCTGATGATCGGCCCCGGCACCGGCGTGGCGCCGTTCCGCGGCTTCGTGCAGGAACGCGCCGAAACCGGCGCCAGCGGCCGCAACTGGCTGTTCTTCGGCGCCCAGCACTTCAACACCGATTTCCTGTACCAGGCCGAATGGCAGCAGGCCCTGCACCGCGGCGAGCTGCATGCGCTGGACCTGGCGTTCTCGCGCGACCACAGCGAAAAGGTCTATGTGCAACACCGCCTGCGCGAGCGCGGTGCCGACGTCTATGCCTGGCTGCAAGGCGGTGCGCATGTGTACGTGTGCGGCGCCATCGGCATGGGCAAGGACGTGCACGCGGCACTGCTGGACATCGTCGCCACCCATGGCGCCCTGGATGCGGAAGCCGCGGCGGCCTATCTCACCCAGCTGCAGGTGGAGGGGCGGTATGCGCGTGATGTCTACTGAGGCCGGGAATCGGGAATCGGGATTGGGGAATCGGAACAGCCTTCAACTGAAACATCTCGATAGATCACACCGCTTTTGCGACTCCCCATTCCCGACTCCCGATTCCCGATTCCCATGAGCCACTCCGTCGAAGACATCAAATCCGAAAGCCGTCGCCTGCGGGGGTCGCTGGAACAGAGCCTGGCCGATGCGGTGACCGGGGCGCTGCGCGAGGACGATCAGACGCTGATCAAGTACCACGGCAGCTACCAGCAGGACGACCGCGATATTCGCGACGAGCGGCGCCGGCAAAAGTTGGAGCCGGCGTATCAGTTCATGATCCGCACGCGCACGCCGGGCGGGGTGATTTCGCCCAGCCAGTGGCTGGCGCTGGACGGCATCGCCACGCGTTATGCCAATCATTCGCTGCGCATCACCACGCGCCAGGCGTTCCAGTTCCACGGGGTGATCAAGCGCGAACTCAAGGCCACCATGCAGGCGATCAATGCCACCTTGATCGACACGCTGGCTGCCTGCGGCGATGTCAATCGCAACGTGCAGGTCGCCGCCAACCCGCTGCTGTCGCAGGCGCATGCCACGCTGTACGCCGATGCGGCGCGCGTGTCCGAGCACCTGTTGCCCAATACCCGTGCGTACTACGAGATCTGGCTGGACGAAGAACGCGTGTCCGGCTCCGGCAGCGAAGACGAGCCGATCTACGGCGAGCGCTACCTGCCGCGCAAGTTCAAGATCGGCTTCGCCGCACCGCCGCTCAACGACGTGGACGTGTTCGCCAACGATCTTGGTTTTATCGCGATCCTGCGCGACGGCGAGCTGCTCGGTTACAACGTCAGTATCGGCGGCGGCATGGGCGCCACCCACGGCGACACCGAGACCTGGCCGCGCGTGGCCAATGTGATCGGTTTCGTCACCCGCGAGCAGTTGCTGGAGATCGCCACCGCGGTGGTCACCACCCAGCGCGACCTGGGCAACCGCGCGGTGCGCAAGCGCGCGCGTTTCAAGTACACCATCGACGACCACGGCCTGGAGACCATCGTCGCCGAGATCGAGCGCCGCGCCGGCTTCTCCCTGCAACCGGCGCAGCATTTCACGTTCGACCACAACGGTGACCGCTACGGCTGGGTGGAGGGCGAGGATGGCCTGTGGCATCTGACCTTGTCGCTGCCGGCCGGCCGCATTGCCGACACCGACACCGCTGCGCACCTGAGCGGGTTGCGTGCCATTGCACAGTTGATCGCACAGGTGCAGGTGGGCGAGTTCCGCATGACGCCCAACCAGAACCTGGTGATCGCCGGTGTGCCCGCCAGCGCGCGGGTAGACATCGACACACTGGTCGCGCAGTACGCGCTGGATGCGGGCAACCACGCTGCCACCGCACTGGCACGCGGTGCGATGGCCTGCGTGGCGCTGCCCACCTGCGGCCTGGCGATGGCTGAGGCCGAACGCTATCTGCCGGACTTCAGTGCGGCCCTGCAGCCGCTGCTGGAACGGCACGGCCTGGCCGACACGCCCATCGTGCTGCGCCTGTCCGGCTGCCCGAACGGTTGTTCCCGGCCCTACCTGGCCGAGATCGCGCTGGTGGGCAAGGCGCCCGGCCGCTACAACCTGATGCTGGGCGGCGACCGCCGCGGCCAACGCCTCAACACCTTGTATCGCGAAAACATCACCGAAGCGGAGATCCTCGCCGCGCTCGAGCCGCTACTGGCCCGCTATGCGGCCGAGCGCGACCAGGCCGGCGACGAAGGCTTCGGCGATTTCCTGCACCGCAGCGGCCTGATCGCATTGCCACCCTACCCCACGCACCGTCACCTCGACCTGGAACTGCTCGCATGACCGCGCTGCCCGCTGCATCGAATACCGCTTCGGCACTGGACGACCTGGAGACGCTCAACGCGCAGCTGGAGACCCTGCGCGCCGACGAGCGTGTGGCGTGGGCGTTGCAGCACGGGCCGCAGGAGGCTGCGCTATCGTCCAGTTTCGGTGCGCAATCTGCAGTGACGCTGCACCTGTTGTCCCGGCAGCGCCCGGACATTCCGGTGATCCTGATCGATACCGGCTACCTATTCCCGGAAACCTACCGTTTTGCCGATGCCTTGACCGACCGGCTCAAGCTCAACCTCAAGGTGTATCGCCCGCTGGTCAGCCGCGCCTGGATGGAAGCCCGCCACGGGCGCCTGTGGGAACAAGGCATGGTGGGCATCGATCAGTACAACAACCTGCGCAAGGTCGAGCCGATGCGGCGCGCACTGGACGAGCTCAACGTGGGCACCTGGTTCACCGGCCTGCGCCGCAGCCAGTCCGGCGGCCGTGCGCAGACCCCGATCCTGCAGAAGCGCGGCGACCGCTACAAGGTCAGCCCGATCGCCGACTGGACCGATCGCGATGTGTGGCAATACCTGCAGGCCCACGACCTGCCCTATCACCCACTGTGGGAGCAGGGCTATGTCTCCATCGGCGATTTCCACACCACCCGCCGCTGGGAGCCGGGCATGCGCGAGGAAGACACGCGCTTCTTCGGGCTCAAGCGCGAATGCGGCATCCACGAAGACATCTAGCCGCAGCACTGTGCTGGGATCCACAGTATCTGCATCGGCGGCGCACGCAGCGTCATGCAGCTGCATCTGCGCGCGCGCGCCGTATCCAGCAGCGATCGAACAGCCACATCAGCAACAGCGACACGCCGACCAGCGGGAAGATCAACCCGCAGACCACCAGCAGCGCCATCAGACCACGCAGCGTGCGTGGATCTGCCGGCAATGGCGGCACGCCCAACCCGCCGGCTGGTCGGCGTTTCCACCACATCACCGCCGCGCTCACGCACAGCAGCACGATGGCCAGACAGGCCAGCAGCAGGATCAGCTGATTGGCCGCGCCGTATTGCTGGCCCAGGTGCACATTGATGCCCCACTCCAGCAGCTTGGCCAGCGGCCCGTAGTCGCGATACGTCATATCCAGCAACACCGCGCCGCTGTACTGGTCGAGATGGATCACCCGCTGCCTTCGCAGATCTGCCGGATACACCGAGGCGGTGTACACGCCGGAAACACCGCGCGGTGGCAGGACGCTGTAACCCTGCAGCATGTCGAGCGCATCGAACCGCGCCAGCGCCGCATCCAGCCCCATCGCCGTATGGTCAGGCGCAGCGACACGGGCTGCGCCCGCATGCATTGCATGTTCTGAATGTTCCCAGTGTTCCGCTGCAGGAGCGCGCGTGTTCGCCCCTCTCCCGTCGGGAGAGGGATTGGGGTGAGGGTCGGTCGCACGCATCGCATCCGAACGCAGCCCATCCGCCTGCGCAGAGCGCTCCTCGCCATGATCTCCACGCGCCGCACGGGCAGGCACTACAGACTCCGGCACGCGCGCCTGCCGCAGCGACCACGCGGTGTCGCCGCTGTCGGCGAGCCGCTGCTGCGACATCGGCAGCTGCACGCGCAATCCGGCCGGATACCCGAAGTCGTGGCCGTTGGCCCAGCGATTGACCTGCGCGCCCCAGAGCCACGACCACGGCATGCCAGTCAGCGCCAGGAACAGCAGCACCGCGCCGACGCCCGCACCGGTCACCGCATGCAGGTCACGCCAGAACAGCCGCTGGCTAGGTGCGCCACGCACGCTGATCACGCCACCGCCTCGCCCACGTGGCCACCACAGATAGGCACCGGTGAGCACCAGCACGATCGCCCAGCCGGCGGCCAGTTCGATCAGCCCACGTGCCAGCGGCCCGAACACCTCAAGACTGTGCAGCCGGCGGATGGTCCAGGCCAGCGTGCCATGCTCGGGCAGGCTGCCCAGCACGCGCGTGCGGTACGGGTCCACATATACCACCCGCCGCGCGCCGCGCGCATCCACCAGCCCGATCTCGGCACTGGCATCGGCCTGCTTCGGCGTGGTGTAGCGAAACAGGCGCCCTGGGTAACGGCGCTGGGCCGCATCCACCAGTTGCTGTGCGGATGCGCGTGCCGGCCCTACCGGCACCACCTTCAGTGCGTGATGCACGCTGCGATCGATCGCTTCCTGGTACAGGAACGCCGCGCCGGTCAGCGCCAGCCAGATGATGAAAGGCAGCACCAACAGGCCTGCATAGAAATGCCAGCGCCACACCGCGCGATAGAACCGCCAACGGCCGTCCTGAGGCGCCGCGCCGGCCGGGCCAGCGTTGAGAGGTATCTGCATCAGAAACTCCAGTCCCAGGACAGCGACAGCGCGCGGCCATCGCCCGGCGAGTAGCCGGAACTGCCGCTGTCGTACCACGCATAGACATAGCCGCGATCGGTCGCATTGCGCAGCTGCAGGCTCAGCGCAGTGCGTGCGCTCACGCTCCAGCGCGCGCCCAGATTGAGCAGGGCGTAGCCGCCGGTACGGCCCAGCGTATTGCTGCGCTCCAGGAAGTAATCGCCCTGCGCATTGCCCCACATGCTGAGCTGCACGGCCGGCGTGAGCTGCCATTCCAGCCCGGCGGTGGCCAGCCAGTGCGGCACGTTCTCGATCTCCCTGCCGCGCGTGGCAGGCGCGCTTGGATCGGGCGTGGCGATGCTGGCCTTCTGCCGTGAATACGACATCCATGCGCACCAGTGCTCGGCGGGCTGCAGGTTCAACTGCGCATCCCAGCCACGCCGCAACGTGCGTCCCACGTTGGCCACATCGCCGATGCCGGGCACGCCATTGACGCCCAGCACGGTCGCCACCTCGCCGGAGGCGCGTTGCTGCCAATACGCCAGCCGGCCATCCAGCATCGCCGACGGCGCGAACTTCAACCCCGCTTCCCAGCCGTCGTTGATCGATGGCCCGAGATTGGCGGGCTGCCGACGGTAAGCGCCGTCGCCGCTGCCGATCTGGAAGCTGCGCCCCCAGTTGGCATAGACACTGCCCTGCTCGCCCACGCGATAGCTGGCGCTGAACTTGGGCTGCGTGATGCTGCCGTAGTCATAGGTCGGCGCAGACACACCGGCCAGCACATCGTGCAGCCGGCCATCGACCCGATCGATACGGTAGCCAGGCACCAGCTGCAGACGCGCAGTCGGCTTGAGGACCGCCTGCACATAGGCGCCGTGCGTGCGTAGGTCGTAGTCCCAATCGCGCAGTTGCGCGCCGCGCACCCGCGCGGCGGTGCGATACCGCTGCTGCTGGTTGTCCTGCCATTGAGCGTCCAGACCGGCTTCCAGGCTGGTGTCCATCGCCTTCCAGGCGGGCTGCCAGTTGCCGCGCAGCACCACGCCGCGATGGGTCTCGTCGGTATCGCGCTCCTGCTGCAGGCCGGCGGCGGAAAAGCGCACCCAACGCTGGTTGCGGTAGTCGTTCTGATAGGCCTTGGCGCTCCACTGCGCATCCGCACCCAGCACGCCATCCACGTGCAGTGCGGTCTGCCGCACGCGGCGTTCGCTGCGATCGTCCTGCGCATACGCCGGTGAACTGCGCGGCGCTGCACGGGCGGTGGCCGCATCCAGATATCCCGCCTCCAGCGCGTGGTTGTCGTAGTAGCGCGTGGTCAGCCCGGTACGGAAGACGCCATCCGGATCGGTGTAGAACCACTTGCCGGCGACGCTGCGTTTGCGCGCATCGGCATGCGCGCGATAGCCATCGGAATCGCGCCAGGCCAGCACATAGTTCTGGCTCCAGGCGCCCTGCTCGAAACCCTTGCCCAGTTGCACCTCGCGCGCGCCGAAGCTGCCGGCGGTGACGCTGAGGCGGCCATCGTTGCCACCGGTACGGGTGAGCACATCCACGCTGCCGGCGATGGCGTTCAAGCCGTAACGCGCATCGTTGGTGCCGCGCACGATCTCGATGGCGCTGATGTCCTGCGGAAACACCGCATCCAGATACGGCATGCCGCCGGCATTGTCGTTGCTCGGGATGCCATCGATCAGCAGCTTGACCGCATTGATCCGCCCCTCGCCATTGAAACCACGGAACGAAAACCGCCCTGCGTCGGTGCCCATGCGGAACTGGGTGACCTGCACCCCGGGCGCACGCATCAGCAGTTCCCAGCTGTAATCCACATGCTGATCGTGCAGTAGTTCGCCGCCGATCACATCCACCGAACTGAGCACCCGCGCCGCACCCGGGATGCGCTGGGCCTGCTCGCTGACCTGCACCTTGCCCAGTGTCAATGCCGCCTGCTGCGCCTGCAGCTCGCAGGCGGGCCCGTACAGCAACGCCAACGATGGCGCGCACCACCACGTCTTCAACAACCCCAAACGCATGATCAACCCTTTGCCGTCATGGAACGGCACGAAGCCGCGCGCCGCCGCAACACGGCGGGCGCTCGCTTGATTCAAGAAAACGGGCGATTCATCCAGACACGCACGCGCAGGCCGAGGTATCGGCGGCGCAACAGCGGTGGTGAAACGAACGCCCGCGACGGGCGAGAGTCAGGCGGACAGCGGTGGCCCGCGCGCGCCATGCGCGGCCCAGCGCAACGCCGCCCGGCGCGGCCCGCCGACGCGTGTGGAGAGCGTCGTTGGCCGCAGCTGGAGCAGGCACAGCACCGCCAGCACCAGCCAGGGCAGCAGCCGTGCGGCCAGCACGCAATAGTCGCAGGCTTCGCCATGGCGGGCGGCAGCGTGGTCGCCCGGATGCTGGCCAGTCTCCGACGCATGCCCGGCGTGATGCGAGGCGTGCGGCGCCAACAGACCCTGCTGACGCAGCAGCGCAGCGGCCAGACTGCCGGCCGGCCCGCTGATGCACATCGGCTCCTGCGATGGCGCCTGGTTCCAGCGGCTGATCAGCGGCGCCACCAGCAACAGCAGCACTGCCAGGCAAGCCAGCAGATGCATCAGGCGATGGCGGCGGAACGAATGCAGCATGGCGGCAGTGTACGCGGCCCGGCACTCGCACCGCGATGCTGGCTCCCCTGCCGCGACCGGATGTCGCAGCCTTCGCACGGGCGCGCACCTCGAAAGCTCCGTTGGCAACCTGCGCTCCCCCCCTCACGCCACCGGCCTGGCCGCCCCTGGCGCTGCCCCGGCCGACCTCGATCCGGAGGTGGAAGATCCAAGGCGTCGGCATGGCGTCGGCAAGGAGCGAGCGCAGCGCGCCCTCCATTGCCAGGCGCCATCCACACGACACCCGCGCCGGGGTCCAGGCCGGCAGTCACAGTTCCCGGCCGGTGCGTCGGGCTACACACCTGCTGGGCACGGTCATGCCCTATGCTGGCAGCTCATCCCATTCACCTTCCGCGCATGAGCACCGTCCTGTCCGATCCAGCGGCTGAGCCACTTCCCTGCGCACCCAAACCTCCGAGCGAAGCACTCCGCCTTCAGGCGCTGCGCAGCTATGGCGTGCTCGATACGCCGCGCGAGGCGGCGTTCGAAGACATCACCCGGCTCGCCTCGATCATCTGCCAGACCCCGATCGCGCTGATCAGCCTGGTGGATGCCGACCGCCAGTGGTTCAAGAGCGAACTCGGCATGGGCGAGCGCGAGACGCCGCTGTTCAAGTCGATGTGCGCGCATGCGCTGCTCGACAACGATGTGCTGGTGGTGCCGGACACCCGGCAAGACGACCGCTTTTCGCGCAATCCGCTGGTGACCGGCGAGGCGCCGCTGTACTTCTATGCCGGCGCGCTGCTGAAGACGCCCGACGGCCTGCCGCTGGGCACGGTCTGCGTGCTGGACCGCAAGCCGCGCCAGCTCACCGACGAGCAGGTCGAAGCGCTGCGCGCGCTCGCACGCCAGACCATGGCGCAGCTGGAATTGCGCCGCGCCCTGCTGATCGCCGAAGAGTCCGACCGTTACCGCAGCCGCCTGATGGCCATCGCCGGGCACGACCTCAAGACGCCGTTGCGTACCGCGGCCTACGCCATCGACAAGATGCGCCGGCATGCCAACGTCGACTCCATTCCCCCCCTGGTGACCGCGCGCGATGCGATCAGCCAGGTCGGGCGCCACCTGGATGAACTGGCCACGCTGGCGGCCGCGAGCAAGGCCGCCCTGCCGGACCTGCAGGCGCTGCAGCTGGAAGACGTGCTGCATTCGGTGCTGGGCGTGTGGCGCCAGCCGGCGATCGACAAGTGCCTGGCGCTGCGCCACGTGCCCACCTCGCTGCGCGTGCGCAGCCACCCCACCTTGCTGACCACGCTGATCGGCAACCTGGTCGGCAATGCCGTCAAATACACCGAGCGCGGGCGCGTGCTGGTCGGCGTGCGCCGCCGCCCCGGCCATGCGGTGGTGGAAATCATCGACAGTGGCATCGGCCTGAACCTGGAGCGGCCCGAACAGGTGTTCCAGGCCTTCCGCCAGGCCGACCCGCGCAGCGACGGCCTGGGCATCGGCCTGTGGATCGTGCACCGCACTGCCGAAACGCTGGGCTGCGACGTCAGCGTGCGCCCGCGTTCGGAAGGCGGCACCTGCTTCTCGGTGCGGATTCCGCTGGCCTGAGGGCTGGCGATTGCGGCTGGCCGGGTCACCGACGCTGATGGGTAGGCGACACCGCCGCGGTGTCAGCGAAGCTGCGCAAGGCAGCATGTAAGCGAGGTTCCTGACGATGGGCGTGATGCCGGCGCCACGTATGGCATGCCTCGCCACACTCCTGGGCGCGCGTGCTCGGGCAAAAAAAAGGCGGATCCGGGCTCCCGACCCGGATCCGCCGCCAAACACGCCAGGTCTCTCCCCAGGGACCCGGGTGCGCCAGCCGCGCTGTGCGCAGCCTCGCGCAACAGTGATGCGACAGCGCTAGCAACCCTCAACGACACCCCACTGACCAGACCGGCACCGCGATGTCTGCTCCGCCGGTCCTGCGTCGTCCACCCCTAGACGTCCGAAAGTGTCGCGTCATGGCTGCTATAAGGGTTTACGACAGCGCCGCGGCCAACTTGATGCATGCCAACGACATCAGCGCAGGCGCCCCTGACACCTGTAGGGAGAATCACTGACAGCGCGCATTCCGGTGCGGCCCAAAAGCGCTGTAGTGCCTTGATTCGAATCGACTTTCCTGACGGGAATTCGCTGTGCACTGCAGCATGGATTCGGGATTCGGGATTCGGGATTCGGGATTCGGGATTCGGGAATCGTAAGTGCGTGGCGTCTGATTTTTTGCGGCGTGGCGTGATGGGCTTTGTTACTGGTTCTGCTTCCAGCTTCCAGCTACCCGTGTCTTGGCTCTAGCCCACGCCTCCCGAATCCCGAATCCCGAATCCCGAATCCCCATTCCCCATTCCCCATTCCCCATTCCCGAGTCAGTAGCGCGTGCTCGCCACCGTCCAGGCTGGCCGACAGTTGCAGGGACATGCGCCACTGGGCTCGGGCAGCCACAACCGGCTCCACGGCAGACGCAGGGGGCGCTCATCGCCTCGCTCAGCTGGTGATGGTCTGGGTCAGCGATTCCCAGGTCGGCGGCAGCGGCCAGTTCGGTGCCTGGTTGCCATCCAGCACGCGGCGCAGGTCGCGCTTGTCGATCTGCGGAGCGAGCACATGCACCAGGTCCAGCGCGTAGTCGCGCAGCACCCGGTCGCGCGGCAGCACCGCCCAGGCGATGCACTCGGCGATCGGTGCAGGTGCCGGCCAGGCGCGCAGATCGTCGTCGTAGGCGCTGACCGCCATTTCCGCCACCAACCCCACGCCCAGCCCGGCGCGGACGTAGGTCTTGATCAGATCGGCATCCAGCGCGGTCAGCGCGATGCTGGGCTCCAATCCCACCTGCGCGAACGCCCGCTGCAGCGACGAGCCCGGCCGGGTGGAGGACTCGTAGCTGATCAGCGGATGTTCGGACAGCGCCTGCATGTCCGGTGCCAGCTTCGGCTGATCCAGCGCGTGTCCGCGCGGCACCACCACCAGCCGCCGCCAGCGATACAGCGGCACCGCGATCCCGGCACTGGGTTCGCCGCCTGCCGTGCTGACCACCGCGATATCCGCATCGCCCTGGCTGAGCAGGTCCAGCGCCGCGCTTTCGGCCGCCTGCTGCAGGTGCACGCTGACCTGCGGGTAGGCATGCTTGATCTGCGCCACCGCAGGCGGCAGCACGAAGCGCGCCTGGGTGTGGGTGGTGGTCAGGGTCAGCTGCCCCTGGCTTTCGCGGCGCTGGTTGGCGGCGTAGGTCCGGATGTTGTTGGCTTCCGACAGCACCGCGCGCGCGCGCTCGATCACTTCCACCCCGGCCGGCGTCACCGCATCCAGGCTGCGCCCCTTGCGCACGAACAACAGGAAGCCCAGTTCGTCCTCCAGCTGCTTGAGCTGCTTGGACAGACCCGGCTGGGTGGCATGCACCCGCGCGGCGGCCAGCGTGATGTTCAGCTCGGCATCGGCAATGGCGACCAGATAACGAAGTTGAGTCAGCGTCATGGGCTCATATCCAGAAAAAGCGCGAGGCGCCACAAGGACGTCGACTGTAGAGGAGTTCTGCGGGCCAGCTTATAACCGAACGCTATTTTCAGGGTGTATGAAGTCATTTCCGACGGCTATATGCCGGCGGTACGGTCTGGCCCTCCCTTTCGATCCCTTCACCGTGACTGCTGCGTTTCCGCTCCTTGCCGACCTGCGTGGCCGTGCCGTCCTGGTGGTCGGCGGCGGCGCCGCGGCCGAGCGCGCCACTGCCGCGCTGTTGCAGGCAGGCGCGCTGCCTCTGGTCGGCGCCCCGGCGCTGACCCCGCAACTGCAGCAGTGGGCCCAGGCCGGAGACCTGCGTTGGCTGGCCGGGCGTTTCGACCCCGCATGGCTGGCACTGCCCGACGCGCCGCTGTGGCTGACCATCGCCGCCAGCGACATCCCCCAGCTCAACGATGCCCTGCGCACTGCCGCCGGTGCCCACCGCCTGCTGACCCATAGCCCCACGCCCGCCATCGCCCCAGCTGCGCCCTCCCCCACGCAGCATGCGCGCGTCGCTCCGCTGTCCCCCGGCAGCGTGACCCTGGTGGGCGCAGGCCCCGGCGACCCCGGCCTGCTCACCCGGCATGCGCTGCGCGCACTGCGGCAGGCCGAGGTGGTGCTGCACGACCGCCTGGTCAGCCCGCAGATCCTGCGCCTGGCCCGCAGTGACGCGCTGCTGGTGGAAGTGGGCAAGTCCGCGCAGGGTCACAGCACGCGCCAGGAGCAGATCCACGCGTTGATGCTCGAGCATGCGCGCGCCGGCCGCCGGGTGGTGCGCCTGAAGGGCGGCGACGCGTTCGTGTTCGGCCGCGGCGGCGAAGAGCTGGAATTCCTGCATGCGCACGGCATCGGCTTCCAGGTCATCCCCGGCATCACCGCCGCACTGGCCTGCGCGGCCTACGCCGGCATCCCGCTCACCCATCGCGACCATGCGCAATCGCTGCGGCTGATCACCGCACATTGCAAGGACTCGCTGGACACCCTGGACTGGCAGGCGCTGGGCCAGGAACGGCAGACCCTGGCCTTCTACATGGGCGTGGCGGGTCTGGAGGGCATCCAGCAGCGGCTGCTGCAGGCCGGCCGCGCGCCCGCCACCCCGTTTGCGCTGGTGGAAAACGGCTCGCGCCCGCAGCAGCGCGTCGTCACCGGTACGCTGGCCGCGCTGGCCGCCACCGCCCAGTTGCACGCCGTGCGCGCCCCAGCGCTGTTGATCCTGGGCGAGGTGGCGGCACTGGCGCAGACGCTGCACTGGTTCGGCGCTGGGCCGCTGGGCGCGCCACCGGCCCCGCACTCACCCATCGCAACGCCGCACTCGACCACACTCGCCCACGCAGCCTGATTCCGACGGAGACCCCATGGCCCTGTACGACAACATCCTCGACACCATCGGCCGCACCCCGGTGGTCAAACTCAACCGCCTCGCACCGGACCACGTCTCGCTCTACGTCAAGGTCGAATCGTTCAATCCCGGCGGTTCGGTCAAGGACCGCCTGGCACTGGCGATCATCCTCGACGCCGAGCAGCGCGGCCTGCTCAAGCCCGGCGACACCATCGTGGAAGCCACCTCCGGCAACACCGGCGTGGCATTGGCCATGGTGGCCGCCGCGCGTGGCTACAAGTTCGTCGCCACCATGGTGGAAACCTTCTCCATCGAGCGCCGCAAGCTGATGCGCGCCTACGGCGCCAAGGTGATCCTGACCCCGGCGGCCGAGCGCGGCAGCGGCATGGTGCGCAAGGCCAAGGAGCTGGCCGAACAGCACGGCTGGTTCCTGGCCAGCCAGTTCGCCAACCCCGCCAACCCGGCCTACCACCGCAACACCACCGCCGCCGAGATCCTGCGCGACTTCGCCGGCCACCGGCTGGACCACTTCGTCACCGGCTGGGGTACCGGCGGCACCCTCACCGGCGTGGGCGAAGTGCTGCGCGTGGCGCGGCCGGACGTGCGCATCACCGCCACCGAGCCGGCCGGCGCCGCCTTGCTGCAGGGCCAGGACTGGAAGCCGCACAAGATCCAGGGCTGGACCCCGGACTTCGTCCCCGAGGTGCTCAACCGCGAGGTCGCGCACGAGGTGCTGAGCGTGGAGGACACCGACGCCATTACCATCGCTCGCCGCCTGGCCGCGGAGGAAGGCATCTTCACCGGTATTTCCGGCGGCGGCACGGTCGCCACGGCGCTGCGCGTGGCCGAGAGCGCCGCACCGGGCGCGGTGATCCTGGCGATGCTGCCGGACACCGGCGAGCGCTACTTCTCCACCCCCCTGTTCGCCGACATCAACGAAGGCTCGGACGACGACTGGCTGGCAGGCCTGCCCTGAGGAGATTCCGCCCGGGACCGGGACCGGGGACACGTAAAGGCGGGCTCTGCGGCGAGCGGGCGGTTACAACAGCTGGTGGTTGATAGCAGGCTGTCTTACGGCGACGCTGGAGCCTACCGGGCCAGGGCCTGAAAAGGCGGGCCCTGCAGTGAGCGATCCGTTGGCTGCGACGGCCGACCATCTCCTGATGCGTAAACCCCGCCCGTCCGGTCGCAGCGGCAGGTCTCGATACTCCGACTTCTGCTTCGCTTTACGGGTCCCCGGTCCCCGATCCCCAGTCCGGGCTCTCCCCCACCTCCCGCCTCCGTCAAGGAAACGTTAGGATGACGGCCGTGATGTGGGGAGAACCGTGGTGAGCAACCGGCCGTATGGACACAGCGACACCCGCACTGCGCGGGCGCCATGGCTGGTGAAGATGACCTCGCCCGTGCACTTTGCGCTGGCGCTGGGTGTCGGCGGATGGCTGCAGGACGCATTGGCGCTGCCACTGCCGGCACCAACGCTCCTGGCCTGGATCCAACTGGCCGGCGGCATGCTCGCCGTTCTGGGGCTGGCGTTGGCGCTGAGCTGTTTCGTGCTGTTCGCACGTCGCCGTACCACCATCATGCCCAGCGGCCACCCGTCGCGGCTGGTGCTGGACGGCCCCTATCGCTTCACCCGCAACCCCATGTACCTGGCGCTGGTACTGAGCTATGTCGGCCTGTGCCTGCAGCTTGGGCTGCCATGGGCCGTGCTGTTGCTGCCGCTGCCCTGGGTGGCCCTGCAGGGCTACGTCATCCCGTTCGAAGAAGCGCGCCTGCGCGCCGAATTCGGCCGTCACTACAGCGATTACTGCGAACGCGTCAGACGCTGGCTGTAACCAACCGGCGCCGCGCCTTCGACCTGACGCACCGGCTGCGTTGCCGCAGATCCATTGGTCTGCCGGACGGTTGGATGCACAGCGGCCGCGTCGCAAACCGTGAGATGAATGGTCACTAGCGTGGAGGCCCGCGACGCCTGCACCCATCACGCGTTCATCATTCAAATCCCATAACTATCGCGCCATGAGAATCGAAGTCTGGCAAGGCGACATCACCGAACTCGACGTTGACGTCATCGTCAACGCCGCCAACGAATCACTGCTTGGCGGTGGCGGCGTCGATGGCGCCATCCATCGCGCAGCCGGTCCACGCTTGCTGCAGGCCTGCGAAGCACTGCCACAGGTGCGCCCGGGCGTGCGCTGCCCCACCGGCGAAATCCGCGTCACCGACGGCTTCGACCTGAAAGCCCGCCACGTGTTTCATACGGTGGGCCCGGTGTGGCGCGACGGCAAGCACAACGAGCCCGAACAGCTGGCCAACTGCTACTGGCAGTCATTGAAGCTGGCCGAGCAGATGATGCTGCATTCGATCGCATTCCCCGCGATCAGCTGTGGCATCTACGGCTATCCGTTGTACCAGGCCGCACGCATCGCCGTGACCGAAACGCGCGACTGGCAACGCTCGCACAAGGTGCCCAAGCACATCGTGCTGGTGGCCTACAACGAGGCGACCTACAAGGCGTATCAGCAGGCGCTGGCAACGCAGGAAACGGCCGCCGCCTGATCGCTGCACCGGGTGCAGGCCGCAATGACGAGCACGGCAAGGCGCTCGCACCTCGGCGCAACAAACCACCGCAACGACACGCAACAAAAACGCCGGCATCGCTGCCGGCGTTCTGGTCTTGCAGGCGATGCCGACTTGCGGCCGCGATCAACTCATCAGCCCTTCCACTTGCCCAGCGCGGCCAGGCCGTTTTCCTTGGCGCGCTCATAGATGACCTGCTGCGCCTTGGCGTAGTTGCCGGTCATGTCCTGGGACCACAGCTTCAACGCCGCCTGCTGCATCGCGCGGCCGTAGGAGAAGCTCAACGGCCACGGCAGGTTGCCCAGCTGGTGCATTTCGTTGAGATGGGCGGTGGACTGCTCGTCGGTCTGGCCGCCGGACAGGAACACGATGCCCGGCAGGATCGCCGGCACGGTGGACTTCAGGCACATCACGGTGGACTCGGCCACCTCTTCGATGCTGGCCTGCTCTTCGCAGCTCTTGCCGGAAATGACCATCGAGGCCTTCAGGATGGTGCCTTCCAGCACGACGTTCTGCTCGTACAGCGCACCGAACAGCGAGCGCAGCGTGGCTTCGGTGACTTCGTAGCAGGTCTCGATGTCGTGGCTGCCATCCATGATGACCTCCGGCTCGACCATCGGCACCAGGCCCTGCTCCTGGCACAGCGCGGCATAACGCGCCAGCGCATGCGAGTTGGCCTCGATGCAGGTACCGGACGGAATGTCTTCGCCGATGTTGATGACCGCACGCCACTTGGCGAAGCGCGCGCCCAGCGTGTAGTACTCCTCCAGACGCGCACGCAGGCCGTCCAGACCTTCGGTCACCAGCTCGCCCGGCATGCCGGCCAGCGGCTGCGCGCCCTTGTCGACCTTGATGCCCGGGATGATGCCGTGCTCGGTCATGTACTTGGCGAACGGCACGCCGTCCTTGGTCTTCTGACGGATGGTCTCGTCGAACAGGATGGCGCCGGAGATGTAGTCGCTCAGCTTGGGCGTGGTGAGCAGCAATTCGCGATAGGCGCGACGGTTTTCTTCGATGTTCTCGATGCCGACGCTGGCAAAACGCTTTGCGATCGTGCTGGTCGACTCGTCGATGGCGATGATGCCCTTGCCCGGGGCGACCATGGCCTGGGCGGTTTCGGCAAGCTGTTCGATGCTCATGTAGTTCCTGTGGCAGCTGCGGGGGAGAACGAAAGTATAGCGACGAAAGTCGTACACATTCCTTCACGGAATGCCTGCAACCGATTACACATTGCCTGCGTGACAGGATGTGTGGCGCGGCTCGCATCGCGGGATTCGGGATTCGGGATTCGGGATTCGGGATTCGGGATTCGGGATTCGGGATTCGGGATTCGGGAATCGGGAATCGGGAATCGGGAATCGGGAATCGTCAGAGCTGAGCATGAGGTGCAGCTCGTTGCTCACAGTGCTGATGCATTGCTTACATGACGTGGCAGGCTTTGCCTTGTGAAACATGTGGCGCGTCATACCAGCGCCGTTGCGGCAGCGCGGTGGCGATGGTGCGCTGGCTGCGCATTCGCAAGATCCGGCCATTGCCAGACCGGTATCTCCACACGGCACAACGGCGGCCCTGGGGCCGCCGTTGTGTGTCGCGTCGTCCGGCTCAGGGCATGCGCCCGATGCCGTCGACAGGGATTACAGCTCGCCCAGACCGGTGGCGCGGCCGTCTTCGCCCACTTCCAGCAGGCGCAGCGTGTTGGTGGCGCCGTGCATTTCCATGTGCTCGCCGCTGGTGAACACCACGCGGTCGCCGGGGCCCATGCGCTCGTTTTCCACCAGCAGGCGGATCGCAGCGCGCGCCGCTTCGCGCGGGGTCAGGCCGCGGCTGTCGAAGCTGATCGGGAACACGCCACGCATCATCGCCATCTGGCGGCGCGCGCCGTCATGACGGGTGAAGGCGTAGATCGGCATGTTGGAGCGGAAGCGCGACAAAAAGCGCGGGGTGCCGCCGGATTCGGTCAACGCCACCACGCCGCCCAGGCCGATGTGCTCGGACAGGAACATGGTCGCCATCGCGATGGCCTGGTCGGCACGCTGCAGGTTGCGTTGCGCCGCTTCGAAGTCGGTGTCGAACTCGAACTGGTGCTCGGCACCCAGGCAGATACGCGCCATCGCTTCCACCGCGCGCACCGGGTAGGCACCGGCGGCGGTTTCGGCCGACAGCATCACCGCGTCGGTGCCGTCGATGACCGCGTTGGCCACGTCCAGCACTTCGGCGCGGGTCGGGATCGGGCTTTCCACCATCGACTGCAGCATCTGCGTGGCGGTGATCACCACCTTGTTCTGCGCCAGCGACTCCTTGATGATCTTCTTCTGCAGGCCCGGCAATTCGGCATCGCCGATTTCCACGCCCAGATCGCCGCGTGCCACCATCACCACATCGGAGGCTTCGACGATCTCGACCAGGTTCTCGATCGCTTCGGTGCGCTCGATCTTGGACACCAGCTGTGCATCGCAGCCGTGCTGCTGGGCGATCTGACGCGCGTCGTGCATGTCCTGCGCATTGCGGCAGAACGACACCGCGATGAAGTCCACGCCGATCTTGGCGACGATGCCGATCAGTTCCTTGTCGCGCTCGGTCAACGCGCCCAGCGACAAACCGCCGCCCTGCTTGTTGAGACCCTTGCGGTCGGACAGCACGCCATCGTTCAACACCTTGGTGACGATGCGCTCGCCCTGCACGTCGGTCACCTGCAACTGCATCAGGCCATCGTCGAGCAGCAGCACGTCGCCGGCGGTGACGTCCTGCGGCAGGCCGAGGTAGCTCACGCCCACCTGCTGCTGATCGCCGGCCGGCGCATTGGCATCGGCCACCAGGTCGAAACGCTCGCCCATGGCAAGCTTGATCTTGCCTTCGGCAAAGCGTTCGATACGGATCTTCGGGCCCGGCAGGTCGGCCAGGATGCCGACTTCGGCACCGACGCGGGCGGCAGCGGCGCGTACTTCCGCAGCACGCTTGGCCTGGCCGGACGGGTCGCCATGGCTGAAGTTGAGGCGCACCACGTTGACGCCCGCCTTGAACAGCGCATCCAGCACACCGGGCGCATCCGTTGCCGGTCCGAGGGTGGCGAGGATCTTGGTGCGGCGTTGACGTTCTTTCATGATGGCCTCCCTGTAAAAGCCGCGAAACTTAACACACCCGTCACGTACCAAGGATGGCATTGCGGCATAGCCACCCTCCGTTTCCGGCATGTCTTACAGACAGTGCGGGACAGTACGTACGCCTGCGTCTGGCGCGCCACCGGCAACGCAGACGGTCGCCACCCTAACCCGGTGGCGGTGAAGGCCGTTCTGCAGGATGCGCACCGACACCGCCGATGTATCGCGCAAGCGAACGCGACGGCCGCGGCGTGTGGCTCACGCCCGCAGCAATGCCGCCAACTCGGCCGGCGTGCGGGCCAGCGCGCCGGCGCCGGCGGCACGCAACTCGGCTTCGTCGCCGAAGCCCCACAACACGCCGATGCTGTGGATGCCATGGTGATTGGCGCCGTCGATATCCATGCGGCGGTCGCCGATCATCACGCAGCCGGTCTTGTCGATCTCGAGGCGACGCACTGCTTCGGCGATCAGGTCCGGCTTGAAGCGGCGCTCGCCGTCCTCGCTGGCGCCGATCACGTTCTCGAAGCAGGCACCGAATGGCAGATGCTCGACGATGCGGCGCGCATAGCGCTCATTCTTGGAGGTCACCACCGCCAGACGATGACCGGCGCGCTGCAGGCCGGTGACAACCTCGCCGATGCCGTCGAACACGCTGAGCTCGGTCCAGCCCACTGCGTCGTAGCGCTCGCGGTAGATGCCGAGTGCGCGCTGCACCAGCGCCGGATTGTCGGGGAAGCACTCGGTGAAGCTGTCGCGCAGCGGTGGGCCGATCCAGGCGCGCAGGGTCTGCGGCGACGGACGCGGCTGGCCCACCGTCTCGAAGGCATGCACGATGCTGGCGACGATGCCCGGTTCCGAATCGACCAGGGTGCCGTCCAGATCGAAGAACAGCGTGGCTGCGCTCACTTGCCGCGGGCCTCGAGCGCGGCCACCGCCGGCAGGATCTTGCCCTCCAGGAATTCCAGGAACGCACCGCCACCGGTGGAGATGTAGGTGACGTCCCGGGCGATGTCGTATTTGTCCACTGCCGCCAGGGTGTCGCCGCCGCCGGCAATGGAGAACGCCCTGGATGCGGCGATGGCGCGTGCCAAGGTTTCGGTGCCACGGCTGAAGGGCTCGAATTCGAACACGCCGACCGGCCCGTTCCACACCACCGTGCCGGCGTTGGCGATCAGCTCGGCGTAGCGCTGCGCGGTCTGCGGGCCGATATCCAGGATCAGGTCATCGGCCTCCACTGCGTCGAGCGATTTCACGCTGGCCGGCGCGTCGGGCAGGAACTGCTTGGCGACGACCACGTCGGTGGGCAGCGGAATGTCGGCGCCGCGGGTCTTGGCATCGGCCACGATCTGGTTGGCGGTGGGAATCAGGTCCGGTTCGTTCAAGGACTTGCCCACATCATGTCCGGCCGCGGCGATGAAGGTGTTGGCGATGCCACCTCCGACGATCAGCTGGTCGACCTTGTTGACCAGGTTGGACAGCAGCTCCAGCTTGGTGGAGACCTTGCTTCCGGCCACGATCGCCAACAGCGGCTTGGCCGGGTTGTCCAGCGCCTTGGCCAGCGCGTCCAGTTCGGCCATCAACAACGGGCCGCCGGCGGCCACCGGCGCAAAGCGGATCACGCCATGCGTGGAGGCCTGCGCACGGTGCGCGGTACCGAAGGCGTCCATGACGAAGACATCGCACAGCGCGGCGTACTTGCGCGCCAGGGTCTGGTCATCCTTGCCCTCGCCGACATTCATGCGGCAGTTCTCCAGCAGCACCACCTGGCCCGGCGCGACATCCACGCCATCGACCCAGTCGCGCACCAGCGGCACATCCACACCCAGCAAGGTGGTCAGGCGCGCGGCCACCGGCGCCAGCGAGTCCTCTTCGCTCCAGCTGCCTTCCTTCGGGCGACCAAGGTGCGAAGTGACCATGACCGCCGCGCCCTTTTCCAGCGCCAGCTTGATGGTGGGCACCGAGGCGGTGATGCGCTGCTCGGAGGTGATCTGGCCGTTGTCGATCGGCACGTTGAGATCCTGGCGGATCAGCACGCGCTTGCCGGAGAGATCGAGGTCGGTCATACGGACAATGGACATGGGCTTGGCTCGCTAGTTCTGGGGATTAGGGAAGCGGGATTGGGGATTGGTATACGGCGCCGCGCGTGCGTGCACGCCCTGTGCGCGAAGCAATGGCGCGGCTGCGCCAGCCTGGCCGGGCGCCGCGGTTCACGACGATGCCGCCCTTGCACCTGCGGCCGACGCCGGCGGCAGCGGCTCGGAGACCACAGTCTTGGCGGCGGGGATCGGGCAATCAGGGCTTGGAATCGGCCCGCCGTTCCGCAACCGGACAGTACGCTGGGCGGGCGCCGCTGCCGCAAGTGCGGATGGCGCGGACGGTGGTCGGTCGGACACGACGGGCAATGCGACTGCCTTGGCGACGGGGGACGCCCATTGTCGGACCTTCGCGCCGCAGCGGCAAACCGGCTGCGGCGCGTGCCGGCTCAGGCCTTGCGATTGGCGCCGTTGCTGCGCAGCAGACTCACGGCAAAACCGCCCACCAGCAAGGCGCCCCCCACCAGTAACGCCCACAGCAGCCAGCGCTTCCAATCGTGCGGGACGGCCGCCGGTTGCAGTGCCGCCTCACCCGCCAACGGTTGCGCGCGGGCCGCCACCGCGGCCTGGGCTGGCTGCCACTGCGTGCCGCGCTGCTGCCGCAGCGCCTGCAACATGTCCGCCAGCGGTGCATCGCCACGCTGGACGCGCGCGCTGCCGGCAACCAGCGCGTACGGCGGCTTGCCCTGGGCAAGAAACATCAGGCGTTCGGGCTGGTAAGCCACCCGCAACGCGGGGACCGCAGTGCTGCGCCCCTGGGCCGCCACCAGACGCCATTGGCGATCGCGCACCGGCGCGGACAGCCGCTGCGGCGGCGAGCTGCGGCGACCGAGCCGATAGGCCAACCAGGGGCCAGCCCGCCGCAGCCATACCGCATCATCGGTCTGGCGGCTGTCCACGTTCCACTGCACTGCCTCGGCCTGGCCGCCACCGACATCCAATTGCGTGATCGGGAAGCGGCCCGGCAGGACGTAGGTCACCGCGGTGTCCTGCGCGGTGCCGGGCAGGTCCAGCCATGTGAGTTGCGCAGGTGTGGTGAGGCCGTCGAGCTCTGCCTCCACCGCCCGCAGCGCCGGCAGGCTGCCCGACACCGGCACGATGCGCAGGTAGCGGGCGCCGCCGTCCACGGCGATGCGGCGTTGCTGCAGCCGCTGCGCCTGATTGTCCAGCGCCATGACCGTGGCATCGGAGGCCAGCACGCGCCAGTCGCGCAGATCGTCGCTGCCTTCCACCCGCAGCTGCGCCTGGACCGGCGTGTCGCCCGCCCAGTCCAGCCACAGCGCGCGCGGGCGATCGCCCAGCGCGCTGGCATCGATCAACCAACTGCTGCCCGCAGCAGAAGCTGCAGAGGTTCCGGTAGCCAAACGCCCTTCCAGGCGTCGCACCGCGCCGCTGGCATCGCGCTCGGCAATCAGCTGCAGATCGCCCTTGCCGGTTGCCGTACCTTCGGGCACTGCGAAGACCGGCAAGCGGTGCCGGCGCGGTGCCGCCACCGGTGCCGCGTCGACAGGCAGCGCGGCGGTGGGCATTTCTTCGCCACGCGCATCGATCACCGTGATATCGCGCGCTGCTGCGTCATGCGCAGTGCGATACACCGCCTCATTCAAGGTCAGCTGATACAGACCGTCGTCGGACGCAGCCAGCTGCAAGGGCCATCGCTGCCGATAGTCCGGGCGGACATCGGCGGCCTGCGTCATCAGCGGCACCAGCAACAGCCATCCGCAATGCCGTGCATTCATGCCTGATCCTTCGCCGCGCTGTCGTCGCCGGCAACGCGTTGTTCAACGATGGCACGCGGCGGCGCCGGTGCCAGATATCCCACCACGGTGCACAACAGCCCGTAGGCCATGAACGAGCCAATGCCAAGCAGATTGCCCAGATGCTGGCGATCGATGAGTACCAGCTTGGCCAGCACCAGCCCCATCAGCAACGCCCCACCCAGCCACAGCCCGCGCTGGCCGCGCCGCGAACCGATCACCCAGCCCAGCACGCCGAGCACGCTCCACACGATGGTGAGACTGGTCTGCGACAACGTCGCTTCCACCAGCCGCGCGTCCCACGCCACCCCACCCCAGTGGTGCACGCTGTGCAACGTACTGCCGGTGATCATGGCCCATCCCAGCGCCCCCAGCGTGGTGACCCGCCAGCTGTGCAGCGCCGACGGTGCATGCCCGGACCAGGCCCAGCGTGCGAACAAGGCCAGCACGGCCAGTTGCGCCAGCTCGGCTGGATTGAGCAGCGGCACCCACGGCAAGGGCGCCGGGCTGGCCGGGTCCAGCACTGCAATCAACCAGTCGATGCCCAGGACCGCAAACACGCAGCCCAGCAAGGCATTGCGCGTGGGCGCGAACGACGCTCCCTGCGGCCACGCCAGCCACGGCCAGCGCACCAAGCCGACCGCGGCCACTGCCAACCAGGGGGTCGCCAGCAAGGCGCAGCGCCAGCCATTGGCAAGAGCGAAGGCATCCGCCAGCCAGGCCGCGCCCAGCGACACCACCGCCGGCCACAACAGCCACCAGATGAACTGCGCCACGATCGCGCCGGTGCCGGGCTGCATGCGCAGGCACCACAGGCCACGCACGCCTGCCAGCGCGAACGCCAGCCAGGCCAGTGCGCCCCAATGCGCAAACGGCTGCATGTGCGCGTGGTTCTGCCACACCGCCAACGGCGCGCCCAGCGCCAACCCTGCCACGACGGTCCAGACCAGGGCCGCTGCGGGCCGGCGCCGATGCACCTCGGCCGCCAACCACACGCTGAGCGCAACGAAGCCCAGCAGCAGATCCGGCTCGCTACGCACATCTCCGGCAAAGCGCAGGATCTCGTGCACTCCGCACAGCGTCCACCAGCCCAGTCCCCACAGATACGCCACCAACGCGCGGCGCGGCTGCCCGGCATCGCGCAGGAACCAGGCGCTGGCCCAGCCGGCAATGGCGAGCAGCAACGCGCTCATGCAGGTGGCATTGGCCACCGCCACGGCGTCGTACCGCCAGGCATCCACGCCGAAGGCGACGCCGACGGCCGCCAGCAGCTGCAATGCGACACCGCTGACCTGCGGGACCCGTCGTTGCTGGCGCAAGCCCAGCCACAGCAAGCCCGCACCTTCCAGCGCGAACACACTGGCAGTGGCGCGGGCCGACAACGCCAGCGGCACCGCCAGCGTGGCGAAGCCGACCGCCAGCATCGCATGCGCTTCGCCAAGCAGCCGCGTGGACGCACGGCGCAGCAGCCACCGTGCCAGACCTGCGTAGACCGCAGCCACCGCCACCGCACACAACGCCAACGGCAGACGCTCGCCTTCCAGCAGACGCGCCTGCAACGCAAAGGCCACCAGCGGCGTGGCGAACAACAGGCTGCCATCGATCACCCAGCCCGCGCTGCCGTCACCGCGCCGTGCGTGCAGGACCGGGATGGCCACGTACATGGCGAAGAACAGCAACAGGAACGGCTCGGTGGTGGCAAATTTCGCCGGGCTGTACTGCAGCGCGCCCCATAGCGTGGCGATGCCGAAGGTGAAGGCGAATCCCAGCAGGTTGAGCACCCGCCACGGCCGCGTCCAGGCGATGGCCACGATGCCGGCGTTGAGCACGGCGTAGTACGAGAACAGCGCAACGTGGTCGCCGCTGCCGGTGGAGAGCCAGATCGGCGCCAGGAAACCGGCCAGCACGCCCAACACCGCCAGCGTGCGCGATTCCTGCAGCACCGCCAGCACACACATGCCCGCAATCAGCACCACGCTGATGCCCATCGCCAGGCCTGCGCCCAGCAATGCGTACAACTTGAATGCCGCGAACACCGTCAACAGCAATCCACCAATGGCGCCCCCCTGCAACGCCAACGCGAACCCGGGGCGTTGCAGCCGCTGCTTCCAGCCGAACACCAGCCCGGCAAGCGCCAGGACGCTGATGCCGGCCAGCCGCAGTTCGATCGGCATGCGCATCCAGCCCTGGTCGCTGGCGTACTTCAACAACGCCGCCACACCGGCCAGCAACACCAGCATGCCCACCTTGACCGGCACGTTGCCTTCGGTGAACCAGCGTTTGACCGCACCAAGCGCGCGCATGACCGGGTCCGGACCGGCCGGCGCGTCGGACCACGGTTGCGACTGTTGCTGTTGCGGTTGCGGTTGCGGTTGCGGTTGCGGTTGCGGTTGCGGTGGTTGCGATCGCGCGCGTGATGATGCGTCGCCCTGCGCGGCGGCTGCCGAAAGCGCATCCGCGCCAGCCGCGGCAGGAAGTAGCGGCGGCAGCGGCACGCCTGTATCGGTTTGCGCATCCAGCACGACCGCGGGCGCACCGGCAGGGATTGCTGCATCGGCAGCCCCCCCATCCATTGCCTCAGACGTGCCGGATGCAGGCCATTGCTGCCTGGGCGCCGGGGCTGGCTGTATCGCCGGCTCTGCCGCCGCCATTGGCGCTACTGCATCCGCAGCGCCAGCCTGCCAGTGCGCGAGCCGCTGCTCCAGCGTATCCACGCGCCGCCGCAATCCGGCGATCCACACCAGCGCAATCACCACGCCCACCGGTACCGCGAGCAGCACCAGCACGATCAATCCAATCAGTGCTTCCAATGTATTGCCCCGCAAGCCGGCATCCGGCCGAGTGCGCGCACCATACAGCCTCGGCCTGCCCTTGGGCAGGCGGGCCATGCCATTGAAACAATATCTGGCAACTGCAGTGGCCGCCAGATAGCGGAACAGTCGCCACCGGCGAGCATTCCGCCATCAACAAAAACGCCCGGAAGGCCGGGCGTTGGATAGGTTATTCGCGATAACCGCTGTCGTTCTTGTTGTGAATGATCCAGATCAGATTGCCGCCGGTATCCATCGACTTGCCGGCAAATACCAGACGACCCTGGCCCTTGTAGGCCATTTCGTGACGGTAGCGGTCGCCACCGTAGAAGAACGGGATAAATGCCTTACCGGTGACATACGACCCCTGGTCGGTCGGCTGACCAATCAAGTCGGTCACCTGCTTCATCGGCATACCGATCTTGAGCTGGGTGAACTTGCTGCCGGGCGCCGGCTTGCCGGTGATCTCGCCCTCATAATCGTTGACGCCCTTGACGGTCTCGCCGTAGCCGGCTTCGACCTGCGAAGAGTTGGTGACCTCTCCATCAGCATTCATCCACGCCGGCGTACCGGTCTGCTTCTTGGCGACTGCGAGGGGAACGACGCCTGCGGCCGACACCGCGGCCAGTACCAAAATGGCGGTCCATTTACCGAGAACTTGCATTTCACCTCTCCTTGAATCCATGTGTCCCATAACGTCCTATGCGGGCCAGCGTGGGAACGATCGCCGGCCAGCAGAGGCATTAGTGCACGAGCCGGCAGCGATGTCCACGTCATGGCACGGCGCGCAGTGGGCCGCTTGCGCAGTGCCCGGACCGATGGTAAAAATCGCACGCGCACGCGAAGACCTCGCCGCGAAGCGCTCTCCTTTGGAACCACTGTCTTACAAGGAAGTATCGCCATGCATCGCTCGTTCCGGAGCCAGGTCGTCCTGGCAGTCTGTGCGTCCACCCTGTTGATCGCGGCGCCGCCAGCATCTGCCGACCTGTTCGGCACCGCCGAAAGCGTCGCCCGCAGCTGGATCGGTCACGACGCCAGCGAGCTGATGATGCAATGGCCGGTAGGAAAAGGACTTTATACGTCCGAAAACACCGAGACGCAGGAAACAGCCTACACCTACAACTTCGGCATCGAAGCGCACTACCGCACCAATTACTGGACCACGCAAGGGGGAGTTATCGGCATGGCCGGCGGAGGCAATGGCATAGCACGCACGCCGATTTTTGAGCAAAACCAGCATAGCGAGGAAGTCTTCGTTCCCGCCGAACATCACTGCGAAATCACCTTCATCGCCGACTCGAGCGGCACCATCACCCGATACGATTTCGGCGGCAGCAAATGCAACGACCATGTACGCAGCTGGGGGCGCCCCAAGCGCAAAAAATAGTGGCATTACGCGCCCGACATCGATCCATACAACAAGGAACGCCTGGATGAAAACAAACAATTGGATGTGCCGTAGCGCATCCCTTGCGCTTGCACTCGCGCAAGGGATGCTCGTCGTGCCGGCCATGGCCGAATCGGCACGGCATGGGACCATTGCGGCGCTGGAACCCATCGAAAACAAAGGGGAAAATGTTCCGGAGCGCAACAAGAGGCTCAAGAACGCAGCCTCCAACTTTGGTGGCATTGCCGGCAGCTTTCTCGGCCTCAAGGCCAATAGCGCGGTTGGCGCAGAAGCCGGAGCAGCGGCAGGTACGTACGCCGGCACCCAGGTGGGCGACAGGGTCATCGGCAACGGAGTCGCCTCGCACTACATGTTGAAGATCCGTTTCGACAACAAGTCGCAGGTCGTCGTGACAAAGCCGAGCGCCGAAGTCTCCGGCCTGGCCGTCGGCAGCCGGGTCGCGGTCACCGGCAAGGGCGAAGATATGCGCATCACTGCGGAATAGGCGCCTGCCAGAGATGGTCTTGGGAAATAAAAAAGCGCCCGAAGGCGCTTTTTTATTTCGTGCGAAACGGCCGATTACTTCGCCACAACCCGCACCATTTCCAGGCACTTGTTGGAATAGCCCCACTCGTTGTCGTACCAGGACACCAGCTTGACGAAGGTGGAATCCAGCGCGATGCCGGCATCGGCGTCGAACACCGAGGTGCAGGTCTCGCCGCGGAAGTCGGTGGCCACCACCTTGTCCTCGGTGTAACCCAGGATGCCCTTCAGGGCGCCTTCGCTCTGGGCCTTCACTTCGGCACAGATCTCGGCGTAGGTGGCCGGCTTTTCCAGTTCGACCGTCAGATCGACCACCGACACGTCCGAGGTCGGCACGCGGAAGCTCATGCCGGTCAGCTTCTTGTTGAGCTCGGGAATGACCACGCCCACGGCCTTGGCCGCGCCGGTGGAAGACGGAATGATGTTCTCCAGGATGCCGCGGCCACCGCGCCAATCCTTGTTCGACGGGCCGTCAACGGTCTTCTGGGTCGCAGTGGCCGCATGCACGGTGGTCATCAGGCCACGCTTGATGCCCCACTTGTCATTGATGACCTTGGCCAGCGGCGCCAGGCAGTTGGTGGTGCACGAGGCGTTGGAGACGATCGCTTCGCCGTTGTAGGTCTTGTCGTTGACGCCGTAGACGAACATCGGGGTGTCGTCCTTGGACGGGGCCGACAGGATCACCTTCTTGGCACCGGCATCCAGATGCTTCTGCGCGGTGTCCTTGGTCAGGAACAGGCCGGTGGATTCGATCACCACATCGGCGCCGACGGCGTCCCATTTGAGGTTGGCCGGGTCGCGTTCCTGGGTCAGGCGGATCTTCTTGCCGTTGACGATCAGCGTGTTGCCGTCGACCGAGACCTCGGCCTTGAAGCGGCCGTGCACCGAGTCGTACTGCAGCATGTAGGCCAGGTAGTCGGGCTCGAGCAGGTCATTGATGGCCACGATCTCGATGTCATTGGCGAAGTTCTGCACCGCAGAGCGCAGCACGTTGCGTCCGATGCGACCGAATCCGTTGATGCCAACCTTGATTGCCATGTTCACTAGCTCCTGCGGCCGCGACAGCGCGGCGGATGGAAAGGGGCCGCCATTCTAACAGCGTCCTTCTGGCACGGCCGTGCCGTTGCGTGCACACGCGGTGGGCGGGAACGGGGATTGCGCCGGATCGGTGCGATGGCGGACACCTGTACCGCATACGCAACCGGCTGGCATCTCGGCTGCTCCGCCAGATGGGAACCGGCACCCGCATCAGGGGCCGACCTGCGCCTGTCGCTGCGCGGCGCGTGATCAGGCGACCCCTACGACCTTATCCATCATTGAGACACCAACGCACTCACCGACCAAAAACCTAAATAGTCTTTATTTCCAATTACGTATAAGTAGATCAGCTACGCCGAAAGGCCTATTCATGCATATGCCGACCAGCAGCATTTCGGCACCCCGTGGATTTCGATACTGGCCCTGCCTGCTGAGGCGCCCAATCAATCACACGGAGATTCCCCATGCGCCGCATCCTGTTCTCTCTGACGTTGGCCCTGGCTGCCACTCCGGCGCTGGCCGGCGGCGTCATGCACTACACCGAGAAGGCGTCGCTGCCGGCCGATGGTCAAGCGCGCGAAGTCGCCGCACTGTTCGATACCTGGAATGCGGCGCTGGCCACGGGCAACCCGCACAAGGTGGCCGACCTGTATGCACCCGATGGCGTGCTGCTGCCGACGGTGTCCAACGAGGTGCGCGCCTCGCGTTCGCAGATCGAAAACTACTTCGAGATGTTCCTGACCAAGAAGCCCAAGGGCGTGATCAATTACCGCACCGTGCGCGTGCTCGATGACGACAGCGCCGTGGATGCCGGTGTCTACACCTTCACCCTGACCGACAAGAACGGCAAGCAGAGCGATGTGCAGGCGCGCTACACCTTCGTGTACGAGAAGCGCGACGGCAAGTGGCTGATCATCAACCACCACAGCTCGGCGATGCCGGAAGTGGACGCGCCGACGGTCGCCAAGGCCAAATAAGCGCCCTCGCAGAACAGCGCGCCATCGACGATCTGCGCGCTTCCCATGCCACTGTCGGGACACCTCACCTCCCGACAGTGGCGTGACCGGCAACGCGCCGGGTGCCAAAGGCGACACGCACCTGCAACCGGTCCGCGCCAGGCGGCGTTGCGGCCACTGCACCTCAGCGCTGCCGCAGCAGCGGCAGCGTGAGGACCCGCAGCACCGACGCCCTCCCCTGGTTTGATCAGGATCAAGGCAATGCCGGGACAAACCCACAAGACTTCGCCCATCCCCTGCACACAACGAGAGTTCCCATGCGCATGCGCTCTACCCTTCTGCTCGCCGGCCTGGCCGCCACCGTTGCCAGCCTCCCCGCACTGGCTCAATCCAAAGGCGACTGGACCGTTGCCGTCGGTGCCCATCAGGTCGCTCCCAAGTCCGATAATGGCCGCCTGGTCGGCGGCACGCTCGAAGCGGACGTCGGCAAGGACATCAAACCGACCTTCACCGCCGAATATTTCATTGCCGACAATCTAGGCATCGAGGTTCTGGCTGCGCTGCCGTTCGAGCACGACATCGCGCTGCGCGGGCTGGGACGCGTCGGCAGCACCAAGCATCTGCCGCCGGTCGTGTCGCTGCAGTACCACTTCAACAGCCAGGGCCGCGTGTCGCCCTTCCTCGGTGCAGGCATCAACTACACGCGCTTCTTCAGCACCGATACCCGTGGTGCCCTGGCCGGCAGCGAACTGGAACTGGACGATTCCTGGGGTCTTGCCCTGCACGCAGGCCTGGACTTCAAGCTCAGCGAACGCGGATCCCTGCGCGTCAACCTGCGCTGGATCGATATCGACAGCGATGCCCGCTTGAATGGCTCACGCATCGGCACGGTCAACATCGACCCGCTGGTCTACGGCGCCGCTTACGTGCACAGGTTCTGAGCGGCAGCAGCAAGCGCGGTGCATCTCTGGCACACTTGACGTCCAGGGACGTGCATCCACCGCCGGAGTTGCGGACAGGTCGATCGCGTCGAGCGCCTGTCCGACCTACCGGGGATCCCATGAGCATGTTCATCCGCACCGCACTCGCCATCGCCTTGGCCGCTTCGGCCGCACCCGCCCTTGCCCAGTCGGCCGGCCACTGGACGACCGGCTACGGTGCAGGTTACGTGTCGCCGAAGTCCGACAGCGGCACCCTCGCCGGCATACCCGCCGAGATCAAGGGCGCGCCGACACTTTCGTTCACCTACGAATACTTCATCCGCAACAACCTGGGCATCGAAGTACACGCCTCGGTCGCTGGCAGGCACGATCTCGAACTGGAAGGCGTCGGCAAGGTGGGCAGCTACTGGTCGGTGCCGCCCAGCGTGCTGCTGCAGTACCACATCAATGGCTACGGCACGGTGTCGCCGTTCGTGGGCGTGGGCATCAACTACAGCATGCTGCTTGGCGAAGACACCGAACCGGCGCTCGGCAACGGCGCCCTGCGCTTTGGGGATTCGGTTGGCGCCACCGCGCACGTCGGTGTGGATTTCATCTTCAACGACCGCAGCGGTTTGCGCGTGGACGCGCGCTGGACCGATTCGCGCAGCAACGTCGACTTCAACGGTACGCGGCTGGGCAAGGCACGGATCGATCCGCTGACCTACGGCATCTCGTACCTGGTCTATTACTGATCGCGCTGCCGCTGCCGTGTCAGCAGACAATGGCAAGGTGTAGGCGGCAGCCACATAACTGCCCGCAAGGCGTGCGTACAATCCGGGGATGAAACTCTTTTCCCTGTCCCGTTTCGCCCTTGCCGCGGCGCTGACCGCGGCACTCCAGCCCATCACCGCCTTTGCCTGGGGCGCACAAGGCCACCGTCTGGTGGCGCGCGTTGCAGAAACCGAGCTAAGCCCGCAGGCACGTGCGCAAGTAGCGCAGTTGCTGGCCGGCGAGCCGGACCCGACGCTGCATGGCGTCGCCAGCTGGGCCGACGAACTGCGCGAACACGATCCGGACCTGGGCAAGCGCTCCGGGCCGTGGCACTACGTCAACCTGGGCGAACACGACTGTGGCTACGAGCCGCCACGCGACTGCCCGGATGGCAACTGCGTGATTGCCGCGCTCGATCGGCAGACCGCACTGCTGGCCGACCGCAGCCAGCCGCTGGAGGTGCGCCGACAGGCATTGAAGTTCGTGGTGCACTTTGTCGGCGACATCCATCAGCCCATGCACGCCGGCTATGCGCACGACAAGGGCGGCAACGATTTCCAGCTGCAGGTCGATGGCAAGGGCAGCAACCTGCATGCACTGTGGGATAGCGGCATGCTCAACGACCGCCACCTCAGCGACGAGGCCTACCTGCAGCGTCTACTGGCCTTGCCTGCCGCCGCGCCTGTCTCGCCAGTGCTGCCGCCGCCGGCAGCGGCATGGGCACAGGCGTCCTGCAAGATCGCCATTGCCCCGGGCACGTACCCAAAGGTGCACGTAGTGCCGGAGGGCTACATGGCCACCTACCGGCCGATCGCCGAAACCCAGCTGCGTATCGCTGGCGATCGGTTGGCCGCCGTGCTCAATGCGGCACTGGCCGCCCCCTGACGTGGAGACGCCGATGCAGCCGGAGGTGCTTGCGTTCTTCCATGCCGACAGCAACACCTTCACCTACGTGGTGGCCGATACGGCGTGCGGCGCGGCGGCTGTGATCGACCCGGCACTGGACTATGCAGCCGACAGCGGCGCCATCGGCATGCACACCGCGCAGACCATTGTCGATGCCATCCGGCAACGCGGATGGCAGCTGCAGTGGCTGCTGGAAACCCATGCGCATGCCGATCACCTGTCTGCCGCGCAGTGGCTCAAGCAGCACTGGCCGCAGGCGCGCGTGGCCATCGGCGCCGGCATTACCCAGGTGCAGCAGACGCTCGCACCGCGCTATGCGTTGCCGCAGGACTTTCGCGCCGATGGCTCGCAGTTCGATCATCTGTTCGCCGATGACGAACGCTTCCTGCTCGGCGGCATCCAGGCGCGGGTCATCGCCGTACCCGGCCACACCAGCGACAGCGTTGCGTACCTGATCGGCGATGCGCTGTTCCCCGGCGACTCGCTGTTCATGCCCGACGCGGGCACTGCCCGCTGCGACTTCCCTGGCGGCGATGCGCGGCAGCTGTATGCCTCGATCCAGCGCCTGTACGCGCTGCCGGATGCCACCCGTGTGTTCGTCTGCCACGACTACGGCCCGGGCGGCCGGCCGGTGGCGCACCAGACCAGCATCGGCGAACAGCGGCGCGGTAACATCCACGTGCGCGACGGCGTGGACATCGAAACGTTCGTGGCGCAGCGGCAGGCGCGCGACGCGACCCTGCCGGAGCCCAGGCTGATCGGCCCGGCGCTGCAGGCCAACCTGCAGGCCGGGCGTTGCGGGGATGGAATTGCGTAACCCCCGCTGGCGGTCGCCACGCCGGTCACGGCGCAGCCGGTATGATCGGTGCCCGCCACCTGTTTGGAACCTCCCATGCGCATGATCGGCTTCTGGCAGCGCGCCCTGTGCGTGCTGATGCTTGCCCTGCCCGTGCTGGCCTGCGCGCAAACCGCGCCAGTGACCGTGTTCGCAGCTGCCAGCCTGAAGGAGTCGATGGACGACGCCGCTGCCGCGTACGAAAAGGCCACCGGAACGCCGGTGCGCGTGTCGTATGCCGCAAGCTCTGCGCTGGCGCGTCAGATCGAGCAAGGCGCTCCGGCGGACGTGTTCTTTTCGGCCGATCTGGAATGGATGGACTATCTGCAGCAGCGCAACCTGGTGGAGCCGGCACATCGCCAGCAGCTGCTTGGCAACACCCTGGTGCTGATCGCGCCAGCGGCGAGCAAGGTGCAGGTGGATCCGCGTGCGCCGGGCAGCATCGCCAAGGCCTTGGGCGAGAGCGGGCGCCTGGCGGTTGGCCAGACCACTAGCGTGCCGGCCGGCAAATACGCCGCGGCGGCGCTGCGCACGCTTGGCCAGTGGGACAGCGTGCAGGCACGCCTGGCCGAGGCGGAAAGCGTGCGCGCAGCGCTGATGCTGGTGTCGCGTGGCGAGGCGCCGCTGGGCATCGTGTATGGCTCGGATGCACGCGCCGATGCCAAGGTGCGCGTCGTGGCCAGCTTCCCCGCCGACAGTCATGCGCCCATCGTCTATCCGGTCGCTGCCTTGAAGAACAGCCGCAACCCGGCCGCCACCGCCTTCGTCACATGGCTGCGCAGCGCGCCGGCCAAGGCGATCTTCACCCGTCGTGGCTTCTCGCTGCAGGATTGAGGCGCAGCGCTTGTCGATGTTCACCCCGCAGGAGTTGATCGCCATCGGCCTGAGCCTGAAGGTTGCACTGGTGGCAGCCGTGGCCAGCCTGCCGGCGGGCATCGCCTGCGGCTGGCTGCTGGCGCGCCGGCGTTTCCCGGGCAAGGCGCTGCTGGATGCGGTGCTGCATCTGCCGCTGGTGATGCCGCCGGTGGTGACCGGCTATGCGTTGCTGGTGACCCTGGGCACGCAGGGGGTGATCGGCCGCTGGCTGCTGGAGCACCTCGGCGTGCAGTTTGCGTTTCGCTGGACCGGGGCGGCATTGGCCTGTGCGGTGATGGGGTTTCCGCTGATGGTGCGTGCGATCCGGCTATCGATCGAAGCCACCGACCGCCGCCTGGAAGCGGCTGCGGCCACGCTCGGTGCCGGCCCGTGGCGGGTGTTCTTCAGCATCACCCTGCCCCTGGCCTGGCCTGGCCTGATGGCCGGCGTGGTGCTGGCGTTCGCCAAGGCACTGGGCGAGTTCGGCGCCACCATCACCTTCGTGTCGAATATCC